>JBFEUX010000083.1:0-11532 GCA_041547255.1 Bacteriovoracaceae bacterium | reverse complement strand
CTTAAGATAAATGGGCACGAGAACTTTTCTCATCTATAAAAACCTGACAACAATTTTTTAATATATTAAAATAATTATAATAAAGATTTAATGTATTAAAAACAATGAAAGCAGATTTACAAAAAAATATTATTAATAGTGGACTACTCTTCTTGGGATTATTCCTGGTTGTCTTTAGTTTTCAGAAACTAAGAAGCCCCATAATATATCAACAGCAAGGAACTGCTCAACTGGGCCATATTGAACGATACAATAATGATGTACGCTTAAAGGCGACAGGACATTTTGAATGGACCAACCTTTATAGTGACAAAAGCCCAGTCGCTGTTAATGACAAAATTTTTTCTAATAAAGGATCAACCGCAGAAATCAAATTCAGCGTTGGCCATAAACTCACATTACAGGAAAATTCGCTCATTCGAATAAAAGCTGCACAGGAAATAAAAATTGAAAAGGGCTCCATTTCCCTGGATTTAGCGGCCAACCAAAAACCCTTTGTACTCATTGTTGGTAAAAAACGCATCAAGGTAAAAACAAATAAGGATAGTAGGATCAAAGTCACTCATAATGAAAATACCAGCATTGAAGTGCAAGCTGGTGAGCTTGAAATCTCTGCAGGTTCCGAAGTCATTGCTCTAAAACAAAATGAGCAGATCACAGTCGCTGATGCAACTCCTCTGCAAAAACTTGATCTGATTTTTCCTACCAATGAAATTATTTATACTTCAGATAAAACTGCCCCCATCAATTTTAAGATTAGTGGCCTTAGCGGACAACAAATTGAACTGGCCAATGATTTGGAATTTACTAACGCCCAAATACTTAACCCCAAAGAATTACACTTATTAGCACCGGGAGACTACTACTGGAAAGTTGGCGACAGTGTAGCGGAAAATTTTAAAATCATTCAAACACTAGAAGCCCCACAGATTATCACTCCCAAAAGTCAGGAAACAATTCTGGTAAATTCTGAGCGGCCATATTTTAACATAAAAATGGCCCCTATGCCTAAAAGGCTGCCTGTTTTAATATCTATTACAGATGAACAAAAGCAGCTAGTGCAAGAAGAAGTCTATGACAGTGCTGACATTACAATACGGACAAAAGAGTTAGGAAAATATTTTGTAAAAGCAAAGATTCAGGGTGAATACCAAAGTTCTCCCTGGAGTGAAAGCAGAGCAATAGAGCTAGCGGCATTTAAATTCACTGAGCAAGAAGCAGTTGTCATTGAACTTAAAAAACCCAATCAAAAAGTACGCTTTGCCTGGCAACACCAGCAGGGAGAACTCAATATTTTTGAAGTTGCCAAAGACCCTAACTTTACAGAGGTTGTGGTAAAAAAACGCATCCGCTCGAAAAACTTCACCCATGTAAACTTCCCGGTCATCGGAACTTATTATTGGCGGGCAAAAAAAGTAGGTAACAATGGTTCACTTACTCCCAGCCTTCCCACCCAGGTCATTATCAGACCAACTCCCCCTCCAGCCAGGCCAAAGTCTCTGCCAGCGCTCAAACTAAAATACAAAATAAAAAAGAAACCTAGCTCGGTATTATATAAAGTTCTCAATCTATTTTTTCCTTCTGCATATGCCGCTGCTGGGGAACCTCTTACTATCAATTTTCCTGCCATTGCTGATGCCAAAGAATACGAAATCGAAATATTTAAAGATGAGTCCATGAGTGATCCCGTGTACCAAACAATCACGCGCACCAACTCTTTTCAATGGTCTCCTCCCAAAGGTGGTACCTACTATTATCGCCTGCGTTTTAAAGATTTTTGGGACCGTTACTCAGATTACTCCATCCCCTCTCCCCTTACCATCGAATTAGAATATATTGCCGAACCAAGCAAGACGAAAGCTAGCACTCCTACTGTTCCAGTCACAAAAACACCTAAAGCAAAACCGAGAAAAAAAACAAGGCCCAAACAAATAAAAGCGAGAAAAAGATTAGTAAAGAAAATTAAAAAACCTAAGCCATACCAACATCAGCTAAAAGTTGCTCTGGGAGCTAAGAATATTGCCTTTACTCAACAAAGCGCTGACGACTATGAAATCGATGGCAATATCTATAATAGTTTTGAACTAAACTACCGCCGCCTGCTTAAAAAAGGATGGATGAAAGAATTAGGCCTTGATTACGAAACGGCACCTGGTAAGGTCTACAATAGTCAAGACTTCGCTTTGCGCAGCCTTGCTCTAACTAGCAAGTGGAGAGACTTTGCCCTGGAAAACTCCATAGTATTTAAACAAATTTCAAGCTATTACCAAAATGGATCCGACATTCAGTTCGATAAGCTCAATAATCTAATTAATATAGGTTTTAAATATGGCCTGCCTTACAATCTTGGCAAAAAACACCGGATTTTTCCAAGTCTTGGATTTTTGGTTGGCGCCAGTACAGATTATTTCCTAGAGCTAAACTATGATTATTCCTTTAAAAAGCAATATAGTTTTTCCCTGAATTCACGTTATTTAAACTCAAGAAATATGATTGATGATGATGTCATCATATATCAATATATTCAATTACTTGCTGCTATTTCACATCGTTTTTAGCCTGCAAAATAGGGCATTAATAACTTCCCATCCCCAAGATAAAATTCAATAAATTCAAAGAGCTAGATAATTTGCGGCCATTGGGAAAACTCTTAAGTCATGAGAAAATATTCCCGAGAAGAAAGGTAAACAATTATTACTAACAAGCGGTACGTTTATGAAAAGCAAATTACTTTTGCTCACATTCACAATAGCACTGTTCTACGGATGTAACCAAGACGGTGGAGGTTCACAACCATCTGTCGATACATTGTTAGGCGATGCATTCGAAATCCAGCCGACGGCCTCTGGGCAAGTACAAGTGGGACAATGCTTTGAAGAACAACACGCTCCTCTGCCAGAGACAATCGTACGAAAAATTGATATTGCGATTGTTATCGATACCTCCGGTTCAATTGTGGAAGAAAGAGATAGCATCGCATCCGGTTTTGATTATTTCTTATCAACGCTACCTGCAGAGGTAGATTATAGAGTCGCTGTTATTCTGGGCCATGGGCCAGGATCTAACTACGACGGAGTACTTTATCAAAATGGAACTGATCCTAAAGTGTTAGACTCACAAATTCATGATACGGCCACAGTGATTTCTCATTTAAGAACAAAGATGGCTAACCCTCATGTAGACAATGCAACTGATGGTGGTGAAATGGGTGTGTATTCATTAACTGAGGCCATCACTACAAATCTCGCGGCCAATCAAGCAGATGGATTTTTTAGAGATGACGCTGCTTTGGCCGTTGTCTTTGTGGCCGATGAACAAGATATCTGTGCTGAATTTCCAGCAGATGTCGTTCCCGTTGCTGATCCACAAGGAGCAGAAATCAACTCTTATAATAACTATTGTGTAGATGCGATGGGACAACTGCTTTACCACCCACAACAACTTTTAAATGATCTAAATAATCTTAAAGCTGACCTTCCAATGATGGTTGGTGGGGTTATCTACAATAATTCAGCCACCATTCCTTTTAATGGTGAAAATGAAATTGGTTATGGATACAAAGAGGCCATCGAACTTGCTGGAGGAATTTCAGTTGACCTGGCCAGTGGAGATTACGGACAAGGGCTTATCAACCTTGGTAAACTGGCACAAGTTTCTGTGGCCCCTGCTAATGACTTCCCTCTGGCCACGAATAAAGTAGATCCAAGTACGATTCAAGTTTTAGTTAATAACTCTCCTGCGGATTACACTTACGATGCAAATCTTAATTTAGTCTCACTAGTCGTGCCTAGACAGGATTTTGATATCGTTAATATTAATTATTGTGAAAAAGAAGAGCTACCAAAACAAGTTACAAAACTTATCTCTGGTGGTAACCATAATTGTGCTGTTCAATTTAACGGAAAACTTAAATGTTGGGGGGCAAACTCTCACGGTCAATTAGGTTATGGCCATGCTAATAATATCGGTGATGATGAACTGCCAAGTTCAGTTGCGGCCATTGATTTTGGCCAAAGAGTTATCGATGGTTCTGCCGGGCTTAACCATACATGTGTCCTACTAGAAGATGGTTCAGTAAGATGTTTTGGCGACAACTCTGCGGGACAACTTGGTTACGACGATAATGATAATCGCGGAATCAGCGAATCAGCTGATATGCTTCCTGCCGTTAACCTGGGAAGAGCGGCCATTGCTATTTATTCAGGAACAAAATATAACTGTGCCTTACTAGATGACCAATCGGTTAAATGTTGGGGAGAAAATAGATTTGGCCAACTTGGTTACGGTGATACTAACAACCGCGGTGATGCACTCAATCCAATGAGCTCTCTCGGCGCAGTACCCCTTGGAGATAGTGCCATTGCGCTAGATATATCTACTGTATCAAATCATACTTGTGCTGTTTTAAAGTCTAATGACTCACTAAAATGTTGGGGATTTAATGCCAATGGACAACTAGGTTATGGCCATACTAACCACCTAGGTGATGATGAATTACCATCAAGTTATGGATCAATTCCGTTTGCTTATAAAGTATTACAAGTAGCAACTGGTTTATCACACACCTGCGCCTTAACTGGAGGACAGGATGTTCAGTGTTGGGGAGCAAACAATAATGGACAAGCAGGATATGGACCTGGCATTGGCCCTATTGGAGATGATGAAGCAGCAGATAGCGCTCCATTCTTAGACTTTTCTAACAACGGTTCTAAAATGGTGAGCACTGGGATCTTTCATTCTTGTGTCATCGGATTAGATGAAGCAGCTTATTGTTTCGGAAGAGGTGCTGATGGACAAACAGGTCATGGCAATACAGCAACGATTGGAATAAATGAAGTGCCAGATAGTAGTAATTCGAAAGTGCCAATCGACCTTGCTCTCTCACAAGTAACAACAGGAGCAAGTCACTCATGTGTGCTTACTAAAGACGAAGGACGGGTAATCTGTTTTGGTCTCGCTTCTAGTGGTCAACTTGGTTACGGAAATACTAATAAGATTGGTGACGACGAAGCACCTTGGGAATTTGTAGACCTAATATCACCAATAGAGCTCCCATAAGAAAATAATAAATAAATCCAAAATCATTTCCTGCAGCATCGCTTAGGCGCCCACCTAGACGATAGCTGCAGGCATATTCGATATCACTACTCAATTCAGGATTAGTTGTAGAAGGAGTTGGACTAGGGGCCAGAGGATCAGACACTGTAGGGAAAGTGTATCCAGTACTACCTGCAGGAGCGTTTGCGGTTGCCGTAGGGGAATCGATTCTGATTCTTCCTAGCGTACCAGGACCTCCCGCCCCTCCATTATTGGATGAACCGACTCCACCACTTCCTCCAGTACCATTACTAACTGATAAAGCATTTACCAGCATGTTGACAGAGGTATTGGTAATTAACCATATGGCCCCACCGGAACCGCCGCCGCCGCCTCCGCCACCATAAAGTTCACCACCGGCTTGCGAAGCACCTGGGTCACCATTTGTACCATTCGCAATGATATTTCCATTTATCGTAATTAATCCTTTGGCAATAATAACGATCGCTCCACCGCCAGCACCACCAGCACCACCAGCCAGAGCTCCAAAAGTAAGATCATCAGCGCCGCCGCCAGCACCGCCACCTGAGCCCCCAGTAAAAGTAGTCTCCCAGCTAGTCTGTGGATTATAGGCACTCCCTTCTGCTCCAAAACTTCCAGCTGAACCAACTAATCCATTACTATCACCCAAGACAGCAACCGGTGAAAAGACAGCACCACCACCGCCGCCGGCACTACCAGTTCCCGTCTCTGCGACTGCTCCGGCGCCACCACCAGTATTTGAACCGGCTTGGCCAATACAAGGAGGCCCTCCAGAACACAGACCACCAGCACCACCTCCCGGCCCAGCATTATTGCCGGAACCTGTCGCACTCACATCTAAATTGGCCCCTGCGTTTATGGTCACATCCCCTTGAGCACGAATGACTATATAACTAGCGGCCCCAGTAAAAGTATTAGCACCTGTTACCGTGACATTATTGCAATTGAAAAGAGTAGTAGTGGTATTGCCCCCAGCAAAACTACAATCCCCATCACTGGCATCCCCGTAAGACAAAGTTACCTGGGCGGCCACATAGCTGTGCGGTAATAGTGTTAGCAAGAGTAATGTGAAAAGTTTTTTCATCAAGAAAATTCTAACAATGAAAATGGAAAATGAGAAATCAGCAATTACCCGACTATTAATAACAGATACTAATAAATAAAATTAACGGTATAAGAATAAATATCGCTGTTATTAAAATGGCCTTCAGTACGACAGGCACCCGTTGGATTAATTATTCTTTTCAAACGACCAAATGCAGAACGCTTTAGGTAAGTTGTAGCACAAACAATATGATTTCCATCGGCCGCCATCACAATTTCTTCCGTGTCTTTATCAAAAATAAGGCCAGGAATAATCAATTCATGTTTCTTGGTAACGATCATGTCATCAGCTCTACAGCCCCCTGTTGGCATTGGACTCCAGCAATAGGAAGAAGTTAGCAACATCCAAGCCCTAGCGGTATTAGCATTTAATTGAAATACGGGAGAATAGTAATTCTTTTTAATACGAGAACTTTCTTCAAAAATATTTATTTCTTCAGCGAAACTGGTAGATGAAAATAATATTAGAAATATTAGTGCCGAAATTCTTTTCATGAGTTTTGTCTCCCTGTATATGTGAGTAAATACAGAGTTATCACGAGCCCAATTTGTTTGACAAAAAAAAACTAAATAAGGGGGTGAATTTTAGCTTAAACTAAAGAACGTCTAATTTTTTAAGCATATAAGTGGAATCTTTAAGCGCAGGTTCTTCATTTTTTACCCACTGAGTACCATAGTGCACTTCCATCTCTAGCTTTTTGATTTTAGCTTCCATCGCTTTAATTTTGGCCTCTTTTTGTGCCTCAATCTCAGCATTAACCTTTGCTAGCTCTTTAGTGTTCTTTTGCACAACTTCATTGTGGTACTTGAAGCCTTTTTCTAGCTCATCGATGGTTTTTCTAAGTTCTCTGGTGTCTTGGCCAGATTTGATATAACGACTCATACTCCTCTTATCGGATTATTTCACTCAGTCTTTAGTGAAAAGTAAGCATGCCCCGCATTTTCAAGTAGTTGGCAATAGCTCTACAAACGCCTATGCTCAACTTATGAAAATAGCTATCCAATCCTTTATTGCAGGTTGTCTCTCTACCTTAGTTTTTCATCAGGGAGCCTTTGCCTTACTCTATCTTATGGGCATTATTCCCATGGCCCCATATAATTTAAAACCAGTACCACCATTGGGAGTTCCCAGTGTTATTTCCCTTGCCTTCTTTGGCGGACTTTGGGGCATTTTAATTTGGCAATTAGTACGCAAAGATACTGGCAAAATCTTTTGGGTAAAAAGTGTTTTCTTTGGTGGCCTGGCCCCAACACTGGTGGCCTTTTTTATCGTGTTCCCATTTAAAGGTATTCCGCAAGTGCCCATGATGTTAGTTTTTGGGCTGTTACTTAACGGCATCTGGGGATTTGGAAATTCTCTTTTCGTTTTATTATTTAAAAAGTTAGAAAATAAATAAGCGCGCGACAAAGCAAGTTATTGGCATAAGCCTTGAGTTGCGGCGCTAGCAAGACAATATTCTTTTAGCGATGCTTGATAGCGCACTACCCGCTTATCTTCATCAGAGGTGAGCTGAAAGAAACTCATATAATCTGCATCGCGATCGTGTCGTTGGTAATACACTTTATTATCCTCTACATAAACATAATCATCACAGTTTTCGGACCGACCTAAAACTATATTAGGATCGCGTACACAAAGAACATCCCGTTTATTGGCAAATCCAGTGTCATAAATTAAAAGTGCATGAGAGCCGGTAAGTTTTCCAAATACCCCCACATAAGGCAGCTGACCTAATTCCACCCGTCTTTTAAGTTCATAAAAAACATCCAGTTCACGAGTGGCATAAGAATCATCTTCCACCGGAGAAGCAGTTGCAGGGTATTTATGAGAAATCCTCTTAATAATCGTATGAAGATAAGTTTTGAGTTCGGGATGCGAACTTAATTCATAGAGGTTTTTAAAGTTAGTAAAACTGCGGACTTTAAAATTTAATACATCCGATATTTTATTTTTAATTTCATTAAGGCATTGAGACGTAGATAAATCACAAGTCTCGCCAGCTCTGAAATTGCCCATCAGACTAAATTTTTGCGTTACCAAGGCATGGCCACGGCAACGGCCAATTCCTCTATATCCAAAATTAGGAAAAGCAAGATAAGAATAACCATCACGGTTACTAAAAAGATCCGTCGCATGTTCACGACAAAAGTTCGCACAACTTGGTAATGTGGATGCTGGCCCTTTAGTAGGTAGAGGTAAGCGTCTCTCAGTGGTTAAATCCTTTTTTAACTCAGTAACTGGCCGACAAGAAATAAAAATTAATGTCCCCATTAACAAAAAAAAGCGCATATACACCTCCAAGGGCATTTACATCAATATTTTGTGTTTCCTAAAACCCTAAAGGAGAAAATCAAAGGCGTATAGATGTAAATTTATTGACCGAGTGAGTGCTATAATGTGTAAAACTACTATAAGTTATAGAAATACAAAGAGTAATGAACTTATAATACCGGTAGCAATAAAAATAATAACCGAGTAACCCATCATATCTTTAAGTTTAATTCCGGCCACACTTAACAGAGGAAGCGCCCAAAAAGGTTGCACCATATTGGTCCAGGCATCCCCCCAGGCAATGGCCATGGCCGCTTTTGCATAAGGAATTCCCAGTTCACTTGCCGCTGGTAAGATAAAAGGTGCTTGTAATGCCCATTGTCCTCCACCACTGGGGACAAAAAAGTTTACCAATCCAGCTGACCAATAAGTAAAAAGAAGAAAAGTATGCTCCGTACTTACGCTTAAGAAAAAACTGCTAAGCATATCCACTAGCCCAGATCCCTTCATCATGGCCATGATGCCTGCGTATAATGGAAATTGTAAAATTATTCCTGAGCTTTGTTTTACTGAATTAGAAAAATAATGCAAAAACTGCTTAGGCGTTTTATGTAACACAAGCCCAGCAAACAAAAAGAGAAAAGATATAAAACCTAAATTGACTTGTCCCCCATTAAGTAAATAATTTACCGAATAGGCAATACTCATCACTGCGATTAAGAGTGTCACCATTTTTGACTGCTCTAATTTTTGAGCAAAAGTTTTGGCCTCTTCCAGTTCATACTCATCATGAGCAATAACCAATTCATGATTTTTATACGCTAACTTTTGCTTACTTAGAAAATAATTTACTAATAGAATGACTGCAAAGTTGGCCACTAGAATAATGAGATTATAGGAGCTAAAGAGCGTTTCACTAAGAGCAATACTATCAGTACCAATAATTTTTTGAACAGCTACACTTGGGCTGGTTAACTTTAGCGGTATAGAACCAGAAATCCCACCATGCCATAATAAAAATCCAGAATAGCTAGCGGCGACTAATAGACCAAAGTTGATATCCTTTACTCGTTTGGCGAGTTCTAAAGCGAACAAACCAGCGACTACCAATCCAAAGCCCCAATTAAAATAACAAGCAGTAGAGCTCACAAGGGTCGCCAGCACGACGGCCTTCACTTGGTTATCTGCAATTTTAGCAGTGCTATCCAGCATAGCTCTTATCAAGCTGGTTTTGGCCAGGGTAAAACCACTTACTAGAATCAGCACCATTTCCATGGCAAATTTTACTAAGGACCATAAACCATCCCCCCAATAAATCACCATATCGTTAGGCCCGGCAGGAGTAAAAGCTACGCCTAATACAAAAACGATAAAACTTAGAATAATGGCAAAAAGAAAAGCATCAGGCAGATACTTTTCCATTAACCCATTAAAAAATTGAGTCACACGAACTAGCATTAATATGTCCTTATCTTAAATATAGATTAATCCTAACAAGAAAGCTCCAAAACGCACAGCGCTATGCGGCTAAAAACATGGCCTTTTACTAGAGAATTATATAGGCTTTAACAAATATATTTTTATAAATTTAGGAGTAGCGAATGTCCGGTTTAGATAAAGTGGTAAATACCTATGATGAAGCACTCGAAGGCTTAGGAAACGACCAACTGTTGATGGTAGGTGGTTTTGGCCTGTGTGGAATTCCTGAAGGACTTATTCAAAAGGTTGCAGACAGTGGAGTTAAAGGCCTTACTTGTATTTCCAATAATGCAGGTGTGGATGGCTTTGGTCTGGGAAAATTATTAGAAAAAAGACAAATCAAAACCATGATTGGTTCATACGTTGGTGAAAATAAATTATTTGAAGAATTATTTTTAAGTGGAGAGATGGAAGTCATTCTCACTCCCCAAGGTACGCTGGCAGAAAAAATTCGCGCCACCGGTGCCGGTATACCGGCATTTTACACAGCAACTGGTTACGGAACCCAAGTGGCGCAAGGAAAAGAAACTAAGGAATTCAACGGCCGCATGTATGTCTTGGAAGAAGCATATCCTAAAGCAGATTTTGCTTTGGTACGCGCTTGGAAAGCAGACCGTTATGGTAATCTCGTTTTTAGAAAAACAGCTCGCAATTTTAACTCTATGATCGCCACTGCTGGGAAAACAACTGTAGTGGAAGTGGAAGAAATTGTAGCACCTGGAGAATTAGACCCGGATCAAATCCACGTGCCGGGAATTTTCGTTCACCGAGTGATTAAGGGAAAATTTGAAAAACGAATTGAACAAAGAACTGTAAAAAAGTAGAGAATAATATGGCATTAACGAAAGAACAACTTGCACAAAGAATCGCCCAAGAACTTAAAGATGGTTATTATGTAAACCTGGGGATTGGTATTCCTACCCTGGTGGCCAATTACGTTCCTGCTGGAATGGAGATCATGTTACAATCAGAAAATGGTTTGCTAGGTATGGGTGAATTTCCAACGGAAGAAAATATCGATGCAGATTTAATTAACGCTGGAAAACAAACGGTAACAGCAATACCTGGTGCCGCTTTTTTTGATTCGGCTGAATCTTTTGCCATGATTCGTGGCGGACATGTAGATCTTACTGTCTTAGGGGCCTTTGAAGTAGACCAAGAAGGTAATATTGCCTCTTGGATGATCCCTGGCAAACTCATTAAAGGAATGGGTGGTGCCATGGACTTGGTGGCCGGTGCAGAAAATATCATCGTGGCCATGACCCATGCCAATAAGCATGGAGTTTCTAAAATTCTAAAAAAATGTACTCTCCCTCTAACCGGAGCTGGCTGCATAAAGAAAGTCGTAACCGATCTGGCCTACATGGAAATTTGCGATGGAAAGTTCCATCTCATTGAGCGCGCACCTGGCGTGAGTGTAGAGGAAATTAAAGAAAAGACTGAGGCAGACCTAGTTATTCCAGATAACGTACCAGAAATGCAATTGTAACAATTAACGAGAATTAGATGTCACTGGCCGCAACAAGTTTTTTGCGACGACGATGCATATGCTTGAACACTTGCTTAAAGCGGTATGAAAAGTACAAGCGCCAACTCAT
>JBFEUX010000295.1:0-3075 GCA_041547255.1 Bacteriovoracaceae bacterium | reverse complement strand
TTTATCAGTTTATAGCCAGAGTTTCTTATATATAAAAAGGACATATGAATGAAGATCTTACTTACAGAAAATATCCACCCTGTGGCCAAGCAAAGATTAGAAGAGCAAGGTTTTGATGTAACTTTAATCGATTATTCACCGCCACCAGAGGAACTCAAAGACATGATTAAGGAATATCAGGCAATTGGGATTCGTTCAAAAACTAAAATGACTAAAGAAATGATTGATGCAGCTGAAAACCTTTTGGTCATTGGTTGTTTTTGTATTGGAACAAATCAAGTAGATCTGGAATATGCTCGTAAGAAAGGGATTGTCGTTTTTAATGCTCCTCACTCCAATACCCGAAGTGTGGCCGAACTCGTCTTGGCAGAAATGGTAGCTCTCGCTAGAAAATTAGGTGATATCAATACAGCTGCTCACAAGGGTGACTGGATGAAAACGGCAGTAGGTAATAATGAAATTCGTGGTAAAACTTTAGGTATTATTGGTTATGGCCATATTGGAAGTCAGGTTAGTGTATTGGCAGAAGCTTTCGGTTTAAACGTTATCTTCTATGATATTACAAAAAAACTTCCACTTGGAAATGCTGTTGCTAGGGACACCATGGATGAATTACTTGCAGAAAGTGATTTCGTCACTCTACATGTTCCTGAGACTCCAGAAACAAAGTATATGTTCACCAAAGTAGAAATGAGTAAAATGAAAAAAGGAGCTTACTTACTAAATTTAAGTAGGGGAACAGTTATTGAGATTGATGATCTAGTTGAAGCTTTAAAATCAAAACATATCGGAGGAGCTGCGATTGATGTCTTTCCAAAGGAGCCACGTACTCCAACTGATAGATTTGAATCACCATTGCAAAATCTGCCAAATGTTATTTTAACTCCGCATATCGGAGGAAGTACTGAGGAGGCCCAATTTTCTATTGGTAATGAAGTTTCAGATAGCTTAACTGGCTTTTTAAAAGCTGGTTCAACAGCTGGTGCTTATAACTTTCCAAATGTTGATATTAATCTGAAGAAAGGCACTCATCGAGTAATTAATGTACACAAAAATGAGCCAGGAGTTCTAGGCGAAATAAACAGTATTATTTCAACTCAAGGTGCAAATATTGATTCTCAATACTTGGCCACTGATGAGGAAATTGGATATTTGGTAATGGATGTTGAAGCAAGTCAGGTAGAACCTCTTGCCAACGAAATTAAGGAACTTCCACGAAGTATAAAAACTAGAGTCGTAAGCTAAGTCTCTGAATGAGAAAGTCATTTGCCCTGCGTTTGTTAAAGCTCTCAATTCCCATCATCATTGGACAGATGGGGCAAATGTTAATTTCGGCAGGCGATGTTTATATAGCAACAATGTACTCGACTAAAACCGTGGCCTCTATTGGTGTTGCCAACGGATTTATCAATCCATTTTTTCTTTTTGGCATTGGACTGATGATGGGGGTATCACCTGTTTTGGCCCGCAGAAGGGGCAAGGGGGCCAAGGATCAAATGAATTTAGTTCCCATTATTTTTTATGCTTTGCTAGTAGGCGGGCTAATTAGCATGCTCTTGTTGGCCCTGGTGCAATATACTGACTCATTTGGAGTGGAACCTGAGCTTATACCGAGCTTGAATGCTTATATAGATGTTGTAGCCTGGTCTATTCCTTTTGCCATTGTTTTTCAAGCAGTAAAAGAATTTCTACAATCTTTTGAAAAGGTCGTGATACCTAATCTTATCTCTATTGTGGCCGTGGTGCTTAACCTTGGCGTAAATTATCTCTTAGTTTTTGGTTTTCCTGGTTTTGAGGGAGTGGGAGAGCTAGGTTTGGCCTATGCTAGTGTGGCGGTACGGATATTTCTCTGTGGTGCCGTTCTAATCTATGCGTTTCGTTACATTGATTTCAAAAGCTTCCAGCTAGAATTTATTATGGGGATATTTAAATTCAGTTTGCCTGTTGCCTTTATGTTTTTTCTGGAAGTCATGGCCTTTTGTTCTGTTTCTATTATGTCGGGAAAATTAGGAACATTGGCCGCGGCAACTAATAATATTATTATCACTATTTCCTCGATTGCCTTTATGGTCCCGCTTTCCTTATCTAGTGCCGTAGGGGTAAAAATAGGACATGCTTATGGACAAAAGGATAATCAACTTATTTTTGAATACATCCGTGCTTCTGTAGGACTTGTTTTTATATATATGCTTATCTCTTCCAGTCTTTTCTTCTTCGCGCCTGAAGGAATTATGCAATTTTTGACAGATGATCAGGCGGTTATTCAGTTGGGAGTTAAGCTGCTGCTTATTGTTGCCATCTTTCAGTCTGCTGATGGTATTCAAGTTTTATTTTCGGGAGTGCTAAGGGGGTTAGCAGACACTCGAACTTCTTTTTTTATGGTTCTTATTGGTTATTGGCTTATTGGGATCCCTACTGGCTATTATTTAACTTTTTATCAAGGTAAAGGGCCTCAAGGTTTATGGATTGGTCTGGCCTTATCATTATTTTTGGTAGCCTTTGCTCTTTCTGGGCTAACGATTAAGCGTTATCGGAAAGTTGCTTTATCCTTTTAAGCTTGTTGTTTTTTTAGAAATTCAGAAAAATCAATTTGATTATTTTGATGTAGCGAAATTAATCTTTTAATTTCTATAATACATTTGTTTTGTAATTCAAAAAGTTTGTTGTGCTCGTTATCTTTAAGTAGGGTAGAGGTAATTGCCAAATACGCTTCTTGATAAGAGGTGAGTTGGTTTATACCTTGACTCGTATCATTTAAGTCGTATTGTTTTTCAAACTTTTGAAACTGCTCTTCCAGTGAGTTGGCCATTTGCGAGTTTCCAAGAGTATTTAGCTCTATACGAGTTAATCGACATAATTCTTTTAATGTGTCTATTCGCAGTAAGATGTTAATAAAAATCTCCTTTGACTTAATCTATGATAATTAAAATATGAAAAAAAGAAATATTAAATTTAATTAAGAATATAGACAGCTTTGAATTTCTAGAAAAGCGTTAAGATCAAATGATATTATATCATAGACCGTTACTCGGGAATAACCTTATTTAGGGAAAAAATAGATCGTTGAGTATCTTT
>JBFEUX010000193.1:0-5751 GCA_041547255.1 Bacteriovoracaceae bacterium | reverse complement strand
CCCCGGGACGAGTTATACCCCCGGGACGAGTTATTCCCCCGGGACGAGTTATTCCCCCGGGACGAGTTATAACTCTATTTAAAAATAATGTTGAAATACTCTGTAGTTAGCAACAAATTTTTTGAAGTTTGAGTGAGATACCAGAAATCAAAAGTGGGACGAGTGTGCTGTATATAATGTACAGCGCAGCGAGGGCCATCTTGCAGATGCCCACGCAGATTACTTAAAATTCAGAAAATTTACTTTTTCTTGGAAGGGGCCAACATGGCAATCGCTCGGTTCCCCATCATTTTCAAAGGAGCTTCAACTACCGCATCAGTTTCTTCAACTACCCCGGCAATAATTTCTTTGAATTTATCTAAACCGATATTTTTGTGGGCCATTTCACGTCCACGAAATTGCATAAGCATCTTCACCTTATCCCCATTTCCAAGGAATCTGTAGACATTTTTCAATTTTACGTTGAGATCGTGAATATCAATGGCAGGACGGAATTTTACTTCCTTAACCTGAATAGTTACCTGTTTTTTCTTAGCTTCAGCCATTTTCTTCTGCTGCTGATACTTAAACTTTCCATAATCTATTAATTTTACAACTGGTGGTTTTGCGTTTGGAGAAACCTCAACTAGATCTAGTCCCACGTCTGCTGATATTTCTTTAGCCTTATCAAGAGACACAACACCATACTGTGTGCCATCATCTCCAATTAGCCTAACTTCCGGAACTCTAATTTGCTCATTTACTCTCGGACCTCTGTCCCTAGATCTATTAAAACCTGATATGGTAAACCTCCAACCCAGTTGAATTAAATAATTGATATTATATAACAGCTCTACTGTAATTATCCAACTCAAAATTATGAAAAAGGTGACTTTCTTGTTTTATTCTGCTATGCGTAGTCCATGACTAAAAGTAAAAAGCAAAGTTTTGATGATTTTTTTGGCGAAATCTATGCAGATCGCTGGCCAAGCTTAAAACAAGCACTACTTAATTCTCATCAACAAATCGTCCGTCCCAGCTTTGGAGCAAATCCGATAACAGCGACTCAAAAACTGCTAGGCTTTCCTATTTATAATGAAGAAAATCGTGGAGTCCAAAATAAGCTCAATGCAAATGGCCTTAAAGAGCAGTATATTATGGATCCAGCTAGCGTAATCTGCGCTCAATCCCTAGAACTGCAAGCTAATGACGAGGTACTGGACATGTGCGCTGCTCCCGGTGGTAAGGCACTTATTATATTGGAGCAGTTAAGTGAAGGTCATTTATGGGCAAACGAAATCTCTCAGGCCAGAAGAACTAAGCTCAAACATATTATTCAAGACTACGTCCCTTTGAAATTTAGGGAAAATGTCTCCATTAAAGGTAAAGATGGAGCACAATATGGTCTGCAATACCCCAACACCTTTGACAAAATTTTATTAGATGCTCCCTGCTCAGGAGAGAGACATCTTTTAAAAAGCCCTAAAGAATTAGAAAAATGGACAGTAAAAAGAACAAAGCGCTTGGCCGCTGGGCAATACTCACTTCTTTGCTCTGCTCTACTGGCGGTAAAGCCTGGGGGACAGATTGTTTACTCCACCTGTAGTATTTCACCTTTTGAAAACGATGAAGTTATTAAAAAATTGCTGACAAAAAAGCTAGATATGGTCGAGCTGAATTTACCGGAGTTAAACTTACCAGGTCTTGAAAAAACAGAGTTTGGATATATCCTGCTTCCAGATAAATCTGCTGCCGGGCCTATTTACTTCTCACGGCTACAAAAGCGCCCTAATTAAAAATAAAAAATATTAAAGCTAGTAAAATCACCAGTCACAAGTCTAAAAGATTGGGCATTAAACTGCTTTAGTTTTTGCATAATTATTTCTTGTAATTTCACAAAGCTTTCAACCTCTATACTTTCATATGCAAGGACATCGGCAGCATCAAAATCCTGCACTTTCAAATGGTCATGATGGATCAGCTCAGAGTCATGGCCGATAACTTCTCTTCCGACTTTTATCACTTTCCCCATGTCACCATAAACAACCACATCCTCATCAGTATGAAACAAAGCTTTGGAATATTGAATATATTGATCAATCTGTTCAATACTCGCCATAAGGTTTTTCCATCCATTTGCCTCAAGATAGATCAGGCGCCTATTTAGTAATCGTTTCATCATCACCTTTAAATTTTAAGTTAAGAGCTACTTGATCATTTACATCTCGAGCAAATTTTTCAATTTTAAGCCCAATTTTATGACTGTCCACAACTTGATATAATCCTTTTTCATTTTGTTCAATCAGCTTGGAATTCATTAGATACTCTAAAGTAGATTTCATATTCGGGATGGTAAAGGACTCTGGATATTTTACGACCCGCCCATGTTCTCTCTCTAGCTCAAACAGCTCAGCTGCAACTTGTATAAACTTCTCTTCGCTAAAAGCAGATTCAGACAAATACTTTGCTGTGACCATACTGATATAATATGCCTCATATATATAACTTAGTGCCGAGGAAAAACGTCTTACCTTGGCCGCTATTTGATAAAGCTCGTCTACATTTAAGCTAAGCACATCACCGATATCACCTATCTTACGTCCCAAGGCATATTCTATTAACTTAATTCCCTCATCTAGCATATTGGCAATGGAGGGAAGATAAAATTCATACTTTAATTCTTTTCTTTTTAGCAAAAGAAACTTTCTTAATTCAGCTGCTGTTTTTATATTTCCATTAAAAATATTAAACCAGGTACTATTAATAATCGCTGGAACAAAAAAATGGTGAAGAATCATATTTTTATGATAGAGCAAGTTAACTCTGGCCTCATCCGCAACCACGTAGAACACCTGATTAAGCTTTTCACGGCGTAAGAGCTCCACTTTTTTATTGTTAATAAACATATCCATTGCACTTCGGATTGAACGAATGGACTGATCTCCCATCAAGGACTGAGTCAGGTTGATCCCCATATGCTTACAATAATCAATCACATCCTGTGAACTCGTCTCAATTTGTTTCCAGGTTAAAGCACCACTTGGCTCATCCAAAAGAATCAAAGAAAGTAAGGATGATGGGGTGACGGGCATTCCTTTTCCCACTCTTCTAAAGCATTCAAAGGCCAGCTCTTGAGTTTTAAGTTTTAAATCGCCATCGACTTCATTGATGACAACTCCCTCATTAAAACGCACATGTACCGTCCCCAGCTTCTTACTAAACAAACTAAAAAGTTTTAATAACTGGGTCGGACTTTCTTTAACTTTCTTTGCACCACCTAACTCTTTGGCATGGGCCCCTTCTTCCGGGATATATTCATGAGCAATCGAAACAGGAATAAACATCAAAGGCTTTTTATCATCAAATCGCGAATGAGCATCCAGGATCATACTAAATAGGCCATATCGCGGAGAAAGCAGCTTTCCTGTACGAGTTCTGCCACCTTCAAAGAAAAATTCCACCACCTTATCCGTTTTAAGCAGATAATAAATATAGCCCTGAAAGGCAATCTTATAAACATCATCATCAAACTTGCGTCGAATAAAAAAGGCGCCACACTTTTTAAAGATTTTACCTATGGGAAAAATATTTAAGTTAATCCCCGCCGCAATATAAACTGGCACCGCAAATTTCTTATAGAAAATATATTGTAATGCCAAATAATCTGCGTGTGATTGATGATTGGGACATAAAATAACATGATGACTTTTTAAGGTCTCGTCTAGATCAAAACCTTCGGGAGTTTGCACATTAAAACCATCGTACAGTTTCACGAAAGTACTATCTAAAAACTTTTCCATCACAGTGAGCATACTTCCTGAGTACTCACCTCTAATTTCATTTATAAATTGATATATTTTTTGTTTGTCCCCCGGAGTATGGGCGAGATGTTCCTTAACCTTGCTATAGGAGCAAACAATTTCGTAAATTTCTTCCAAGTTTTACCTTAAAAAAATTATTGGTTCATTCCGTGTGGTCTCGATTCTACCATACCAGAACTGGACATTTCCATAAAAAGTGCATTCTGATTAATCTGGGCAAGATTCATAGCATTAAGATAAGTCATCCCTGAGCGCACTCCACCAGCAAGCTCGTCAATAACAAGTTCTACAGAACCTTTACAAGCAATCATACGTGACTCACCTTCAGCAGCCATTCCTTTTTGCATATTCCCACGCCAAGATACCTGAGCATCTTTAGATGCCATCCCGCGATACTTTTTCATTCCCCCTTTGATTTCACCAGGAGTTTCCAAAGTTCCAGAAAGCATTGATCCTAACATAACTGTTTCAGCGCCTGCCGCGAAAGCTTTAACAATATCACCAGAAGTTTTAATCCCACCATCGGCAATAACTGGGATATTATGCTTACGTGCTTCATCCACACATAAGGCGACTGCCGTTAACTGGGGAACTCCACAACCGGTAATAATTCTAGTGGTACACATAGAGCCTGGCCCAATTCCCACTTTTACAGCATCAGCTCCTGCATCGATAAAACGAGCAACACCATCTGGCATGGCCACATTTCCAGCAATCACATCGATATGAGGATGAGTCTTTTTAATATATTCCAAAGTTTCTAGCATCATAACGGAGTCTCCGTGAGCAATGTCTAGAGTTAAAATTTCAACTCCGGCATCGGCCAAGGCATCCGCACGTTGCATCCCTTCTTTCTTAACTCCAACAGAGGCGGAAGCATGAAGGTGTGGATGGGTTCCCCTCAGTTCCAACAATTTTTTTACCATTTCAACTTGCTCATGCGTAGTCATAAAACGGTGAAGGATACCATGTGCTCCAATGTCGGCCATTTTTGCCGCCATCTCTACCTCGGTAACCGTATCCATATTCGCTGCAATAAACGGCAAAGCGATCTTTTTATTTTTAGTTAATCTTGTTTCTAAATTTGGAATAGATCTTGAAGTAATTTCACAATGTCTGGGCATTAACAGTACATCGTCATAGGTTAGTCCTGTGTGTCTCTCAAGAATTTGATTGGCATTAAATATTAATCCCATAATTTACTCCCTCTTAAAACATGTGCTCTAGTCATGCTACCTAAAACAAAATCGATTGGTAAGAAATTATTAAGATAATATTAAAAAGAATAAGGCTATAACTGCTCAATTTTCAAGCGCGTCATTTCCTTATCTAAAAAAGCTTCCACTTCTGTTTTTATGCGATAGAAATCAGCTTTTGCTGCTTTGAGTCCTTTCTCCAGAAGCTCTCTTTCTTTGGGGTCTTGCACTTTGACAATTCCATCCTTTCCTTCCAGGCCAAGGATAATATTCAAACTAAATTCAAAACCTTCTTCATAATACTTTTTCAAGCTGGCCACAAAACCACCATACAAACTTTGAAAGCCGAAATATCTACGATAAGCATTATCTAATGCCAGATTGTTGATCTCTACATAATTGATTGAATACTGAAGCTGTTTTATGGTCTCATTGGCAAATTTCGTGGTTCGATCTTTGTCCTCATCCATAGCATTAAAAACCATCTTGAGTCCCATACTCGTACCAGTTAAACTCACTTGTTTTAAGAATTTTTGATATTCATCTTTAATACATGGATATATATAATCACCATCTTTTAGCAGACAATGTTTCTTCAAATAATCATAGTTTATTGTTTTATTATTCCAAGCAATCTTAATATCGTTGCTATTTTGGAGATAAAAAAAGCTAGCGGCCATAATTCCTATGGATCCAAAAATAAGAACAATATATTTTAAATATCGAACCATTAATACACTCTAACTGATTTTAAT
>JBFEUX010000374.1:0-1797 GCA_041547255.1 Bacteriovoracaceae bacterium | reverse complement strand
CCCAGATCGACAAAACGAGTTGTTAACTCACTGTTACAAAAACGACACTTCATTTATAGCACTCCTTAAAATACTGACAAGAACACGCTAATTTAATTACATATAGCCAATCAATGTCAATTACTAAATAAAAAACCTGGATGAAGGAAACTATACAGCATCCAAATTATTATAGGAAAACGAATATCTCTTTTTTGCTAAAGGAAATTTTCCTCTCAACTAACTGGGATATATCTCCTCAAAATCCTCCCGCGTCTTAATCGGCAGAAAAATAAGATTTCTCTTCTAAACCGAACTAACTAATTGCTTAAAGTTCTCAGCATTAATGACATCAGTATATTTTAGCGCGGTTTGATGGTTCAACTTTCCTAACTCCGTGCACAGCTCAGGGTTTTGAATTAAGCCTTCCAACTTGCTTGCCAGCTCTTGCGCTGCAAAGTTTGATAAAATATAGTCGCGAGATTTTGCCTCTAAAATTTCAGCGCAACCCACCATCGAGGAAACCACCACAGGCTTGCCACAGGCCATCGCCTCCAGTACCGACATACCAAATTCTTCAATATGCGCAGGTAAAACAAAAATATCAATAACATGATAGTACTCTTCCACATTAGAAACAGGAGGAGCAAAAATAAAAAAATCAGTTAGGCCCAAGTCGGCTATTTTTTGCTGAAAACCAGTGATCTTGTCTTTGGCCACCACCAAAATCTTGAAGCGAACACCTTTATCTGCCAGTAACTTCGCCGATTCAATTAGCAAATTTAAATTTCTCTTTTTTAAATTACCGGAAGTAACCAAACCAAGCAGCCTCTCCTCTGGGGCCACCTTCAGTTCATTTCTTAACACCTCAAGGGTTTTAGGCGCATTGAGATTGAACTTACTGGGATTATAGTGAGGATAAATAACAAGCATTTTATCCAAGGGGATATCAAAGCGCTGAGCGAGATCAGCTTTCATTAAATGCGAATTACAAACAAGTTTTTTAAATTTTTGCGCAGTTAAGATCTCTGCATGAATTTTGGCCACTTCATGATCTTTAGGAACTGGCACCCCGTTAATGGCTTGATAGGCCAGATGAACACAATTATGGATATATAAAATATCTTGCTGCACAATATCACCATGGCCAATGACCAAATCCGGCTTCAATTTCTTTATCGCCTTTTGCGCCCGTTTTAAGTAGTTAACGCGCCTATAATATCCACTTATTGGCCAACGAAAGGTCTTATAAGGGATTCCCCCAGACTGCTCCACGGCCTTTTCATTAATTCTCTCGGCCACCACGTAAACCTTATCTCCCCTACTGGCAAAGAACTTTATTTCTTCATGTACGATTCTTTGCGCTCCAGAAAAAACCCCTTTCAGGTCTTTTTGGCAAATAACAATCGTTTTTGTCGTCACGAATATATCTCCTCAAAATCCTCCCGCGTCTTAATCGATAGAAAAAAACTTCTTATGAGTGCTTCACTTCGATAATACACAGCTTGTTAGCTAATTCATTGAGAAATAAATTGAGCTTTTCACGATTATTAGTATCCAGGTTTGCATCCCATTCATCAAGCAGTAAATATTTAAAATTTAGTCGTCCTAATTCTTCCATCTTAAGTTTAATTTTTTGTCCGGTGGAACCGCTCTTAGGAGACAAGTAATATTGGTTATCTGCCGCTGGGAGATAAAAGGCATTGGCCCCACAGCGATCTTTAAGTTTCAGTAAATAGGTGGATTTTCCTGCGCCATTCTCCCCTCGAACAGTATATCTACCTGCAGTAGTATTTTGCAGTTCTTGTTCAAAATCCT
>JBFEUX010000300.1:0-2999 GCA_041547255.1 Bacteriovoracaceae bacterium | reverse complement strand
TACATGTAATTTTCTTAGCGTATGCCTGCTGGTTAGGTTTTGTGGAATATGAGACAAAAGAAGAGGAGCTGCTAGCCGCAAATGAAGGCTATGATGCAGTCGTGGTCAAGCATAAAAAAGTCGAAGCAGAACTGAAAAAGGTTGTAAGGTTTAAAAAGGAGCTGGAGCAATCCAAGAAAAAAGTGCAGGAAGTTGTAGAAAATATTGAGCGGATACAAAGACAGTTACCATCTGAGATAAATGATGCTGAGGTAAATGCAACTTTAGCCGATTATGCCACAGATTTAAAGATGCTAAATCCTGAACCAACACCAAAAAGTGAAGTAAACAATAGATTTTATATTACTAAGGACTATGAGTTCAAGGTACGCGGGACTTACCTGCAATGTCTTATCTTTTTTGAACACTTAGAAAACCTATCAAAAACAGGCAGAATTTTAAATGTAAAGAGTGTTGAAATGAAATTAGCAGCAGATGCGGATAAGCGTAGTCGCTTTAAAATAATAGATATGAAGACAAATATTGAAGCATATAAATATAATAAAAACTTCAACGTAAAAGATTTATGAAAATAACTTTAATTATAACATTCTGGGTTTTATTGGTTGGGCCTTCTTTCGCAAGGATAGATAATATTTTTGAAAATAAAACTTCAATTGAGAAGCCATTTGAGTTAAGAGACCCATTTCAACCACCACGCTTTAAATCTGAAGCCAGTAAAAAGAACAAACAATCAACTGACGGTATACTAGATAATGTGCCTAAACCTGATTTTAAGTTTGATCTTAAGAGTGTTGAGATCGTGGGACTTTTGGTTGGAAAAGAACGAAGGGTGATTGTAAAAGTGGGTACAGCAACCCATGTAATGCGAGAAGGTGAGAAATTTGGTTTAGATGGCCCAGAAATTAAGGCGATACTCCCAGGAGGGGTTATATTAGTTGAGAAAATTACTAATATATATGGAGAGGATGAGTTTATTGAAACTGTTATTCCTATTTCAAATTAAAATTGCTAAAATTTAAATAGTTATGACTTTAAGGAAGAGGTTGTATGAAGAAAAGGATTTTTTTATTTCTCTGGATTTTAGCATTTAATGTTAATGCTAAGGAAATCACACGTTTAAAGTCAGTAAACTTCCTTCAGGAAGGCGAGGTTAGTAAACTCGTTCTGGATTTTACTAAGGATGTTTTCGCGACAAGAAATCATATCAAATCAGATAAGCAGATTATTCTGGATATTAAGGGTGCCGCTGCTGAAAAAAAACTATTAAGAGGAATTGATACCTCGGAGTTTTCTGGGAGTGCTGTTTTTGTTTCACCCTATATCAAACCTGGAACTAAGAATGACTTGAGGTTTGCCATTCAGCTTAGAGATAATGTTCGATCCTTTGTGGAGAATAAGGGAAAAAGAATAATCTTACATATTGAAAATCGTTTTGGTGTCTTCACCAGATCTAAACTTAAAAAAGTAGAAGAAGGACAATATGACTCTAAAGGCTTGGTCAAAGAGGAAAATGTGTTGGTTCCCAAGTCTAATAGCATTGAAGACATTTTAGAAAATTTAACTCAGGCAGGTGTTAAAAGATATGTAGGGAGAAAGATCTCAATAAATGTAAATAATGTTGAATATAAAGATGTGTTAAAATTGATTGGGGACACATCCGGTTTTAATATTATTATTGAGGATGAAGTTGGCGAGTTAAAGCCGCTGACCATTAGTCTCACTAATCTACCTTGGGATCAAGTACTTGATACAGTTATGGATCTTGGAGATTTGGTTGCTTTAAAATTTGGAAATATACTTACGATTACGACAAAAGAAAAAGCAAGAAAGTCTAGAGAGCAAGAGTTACTAGCCGAATCAAAAAATAAAAATCTGGAACCTCTGGTAACCAAGTTTTTTCCATTGAGCTATGCAGGTGCTGATAAAATGGAAAAAATTGTAAAGCCCTACCTAACCAAAAATAGGGGGACTGTACAGCTAGATGAAAGAACACAAAACTTGATCATTGTCGATACTGTAGATGTCGTTGAAAGAATTAAAGAAATCATTAAGCTGCTTGATACGCAAACCCCACAGATTTTAATCGAATCCAAAATTGTTGAGATAAATGAAGAGCAGGAAGTTAAAATGGGCTTGCTTGCTGGTGGAGAAAGAACCACTGGTGGTGTAGGCTTTAGTTATGATCCATTTTCGAGAGGGAGTTCAGGTAGCAGTGGTAGCTTTACCTTTAATACTGCGACTAGCCCAGTAAATAACTTTTTAGATGCAACAATTAGTGTTGGGAAATTATCAAATCTAAACTTTACATTACAACTTCTTGAAAATGAAAAGAAGGCTCGAACTATAACTTCACCGAGAATTATAACGGAGAATAATAAAACAGCTACTATTACAGATGAAAGAAAACAGACATTCTATGTTGCAGTACCCACAACTCAGGGGGGAACTGATGTTCCTGCGCCATCAGATGTTAGCATTGCCACAACATTAAAAGTTACTCCTAAAGTTACCAATGAAGGATCCATTATTATGAAGGTGGATATACAAAAGGGTTCTTTGGGGCCAAGGGATGTTGGTGCAGCACCGGCTGAATTAAAAAAGACTATAACGACAAATGTTTTAGTTGATAATGGCTCAACCGTGGTTATTGGTGGTATGTATCAAAATACAGAGTCTGAGCAGCAATCAGGGGTACCATTTTTAAAGGATTTGCCTTTAGTTGGCTGGTTATTTAAGTCTAGTTATAACCCGCTTAAGACAAGAGCTGAGGTTGTTGTTTTCCTTACTCCAAGGATAATCAATCAGGAAGATACAGGTTTGGTTTCCAAAGAACTAGGCGATAGTATTGGAATTTAAGTAATGAAAAAACTTAAAAATCAATCTTCTCTTCTTTCTAAGTATACACTTATGTACGAAAAAAAACCTCGTTCGCGGGTGTTTGCACCTTTGGCGGAGAGTTATCGTAAGCTTGGGATGCATAAAGAGGCTTTCAAATT
>JBFEUX010000203.1:0-5157 GCA_041547255.1 Bacteriovoracaceae bacterium | reverse complement strand
GCCCTTGTTTATGGTCAGATGAATGAGCCACCAGGGGCGAGAGCAAGAGTTGCGCTTACAGGTCTATCTGTTGCTGAATATTTTAGAGATGAAGAAAAACAAGACGTTCTTTTCTTCGTAGATAATATCTTCCGTTTTACTCAAGCAGGTTCTGAGGTTTCGGCACTACTAGGTCGTATTCCTTCTGCCGTTGGTTACCAACCGACTCTTGGTACGGAAATGGGTGCACTACAAGAGCGTATTACATCTACAAAAGATGGTTCAATTACCTCAATCCAAGCTGTTTACGTTCCGGCGGATGACTATACTGACCCTGCGCCAGCTACGACATTTGCTCACTTGGATGCCACAACTGAACTTTCAAGAGCTATCGCATCTCTTGGTATTTACCCTGCGGTTGATCCTCTTTCTTCAACTTCAACTATTCTTGCACCTGAAATTGTTGGTGAAAAACACTACACAATTGCAAGACGAGTTCAGCAAGTTCTTCAAAAGTATAAAGAGCTTCAAGATATTATCGCCATCCTTGGTATGGATGAATTATCTGAAGAAGATAAAATTACTGTTGCTAGAGCAAGAAAGATTCAAAAATTCTTGTCTCAACCATTTTTCGTTGCTGAGCAATTTACTGGTCTTGCTGGTCAATTTGTTAAGATTGAAGACACAATTGAAGGTTTTAGAGCAATCCTTGATGGTGAGTGTGACGACCTTCCAGAGCAGGCTTTCTACCTAGTTGGTGACCTAAATATGGTTAAAGAAAAGGCTACTAAATTATAATAAAGGTAAGTTACTATGAGTAATTTCAATTTGAATATCTACACCCCAAGTGGAATTATCGTTGATGGCTATCAATGTGATGAACTGACAGTTCCAACAGAAATGGGGCAAATTAATGTCTTAAAAGGTCACACACATATTGTTTCTGTATTGGGAACAGGTGTTTTGGTGGCGAAAATGGCAGGTGGACAGTCTCGTCATTTTACAATTGCCGGTGGACTTTGCAAGGTCTTGGGTAAAGAAGTGACTATTCTTGCCAAAACCTCTGAGTCAGCTGAGCAAATTGATAAGGAAAGAGCAGAGGCTGCCCTACATAAGGCACAGTCTAGATTAGCGTCTGGGATCTCGGTTGAAACTATTAAATTTCAAAGAAAAATTGAAAGAGCAAAAAATAGAATTCGCATTGCCAACCTTAAATAGTCCGTTTTGTTTTTATTTTAAATAAAAGAGGGCCCTTTGAGGCCCTTTTTTTATGTGAGTACTCAGTTTGGTTCTATAGGACCACTAAAAAACTGCCCCGATAGGACCAGAAAAATAGGGTCAGATTTGAGTAGTCAAAAACTAATAACAATGATTAATCACAAAATGCACCAGAGTATTCACAAAATCGCCTAAAACAGCTTCCACCTATTGGATTAAATGACGAATGATTTAAAATTATAGTAATGAAAGTTGTTATAGTTCTGAATTTATTTTTGTTTTTAGCTCTGCTTAAGGTGCCGAGCTACGTGCAAAACTATGTGCAAAACTTAAACTTAGAAGCAGCCAAATCAACGGCTATATCGGCGAAAGTAGCGATAGCCTCTAAGACAAAAAAATCAGCGTTAACAAGCAAAAAAACTACACCTAAAAAAATTAAAACAAAAAGAAATAACACCATCGTAGTTAGATATTATGACTTTACTCCTGTGAAGAAAGTAGAATTAAAATCAGTTAAGCCTAAGAAAAGGGAAAGTATTTCCTACGCCAAAGTAAGTAAAGCGCAAAAACAAATCAAACTTAAAAAAGAAATAGTTAAAAGAAAGCAAATCCAGGCAAAAAGACAATTAGAAATGAAAAGCCTGGTAGCAAATAAATTAGACCTATCACTAGCAGAGATTTCAGATCAGGGAGCTGTTGAAGTAAATAAGCTAGAGAAGATTGCTTGGACCAACTTCTCATTAAAAGAAATTAAGCAGAACGAAAAGACGGCAATAAAAACAGTAGTTGCTGTAAATATAGATGAAGAGAAAAAATCAGATAGAATTTCTACCTTGGCAGCTGCTACGGCAAAAGTTGCAAATGAAACGTCTACTGAAATAAATAGAAAAGAAAATACTCTGGCCAGAACTTCTATGAAGAAAATTTCCAATGAGCCTGTTGATGAACTTGTCTTTTTTGACTATGCAAATATGTCTGACGAGGCCATCCTAAAAGAACAGAATGTGGAAACAGATGAAGCGTCGGCGCAGGTTGTTATCATAGAGCCTGACAAGGCTCAGCCTCAGGTTGTTCCTAATGAACCTGAAGAGGTTGAGGCTACCCATAACGAACCGAAAGAAATTAAAGCTGAGGTCGTTCATAACGAAACAGAAAAAGCTAAGGCCGTGGATACTCATAGCAAACCTCAAGAAGTAAAAGTCGAAGTTGTTTATAGCGAACCTGAAGAGGTTGAGGCTGAGATTATTCATAATGAACCAGAAAAAGTTGAAGTTACAAGGAAAAAGCCTGAACAGAAAACTACGGTTACAACCAGTCTGTTGGATATTCAGAAAGAAGTGGTTGATAAAGTCACTGCTGCGGCGGCAGCTCCAACCAAAACTAAAGCAAGTAATACAAATAAGTCTAATGCAAATGACTATGCAAAAATAATAGAGCAAATGAAGAAGGAAAAAGAAGCGTTTCCAAAAATTGCACAAGCGGATGGCCAAACACCGAATCCTCAGCCAGCCAGCCAGGAAAAAAATAATTTCTTAGCAGCATCAGCGACAGATGATCAAGAAGAAATGGCTGCAGAAAGTGTTGACTATAGTTGTATGAATGAAAAGCAACATAGAAAATCTTATATGTCTGAATATACAATTTCAGCGACGTCGATTGGCGCAGGAAAAACTTTTGAAAAATTACATAGTTTTGAAATAAGGTTTCAAGATAATATAGATGATATCAAGCAGGACTATGGTAGTGGAGAAATAAAGTTCAAGTTGAAAACGATTGGACAAATGAATGTGAGAAGAGGTGTTTTACTGGCCTCAAAGCACTATCCATTGGCGACAGACTTTATATATGAAGGTTTGGCAACTAAGATGGATATTCCCGTTTTCACCAGAGAAGCATTTGATAACTTAATAAGAACCAATAACCTATATGGTTTAGGGGCGCATTTTTTAATTGAACTAGATGATCAAACAGAAGACGTTGAGCTTGATGTAAATGCTAAATATGAAGATAAGTTATATTTGAACGAGAAATTGGTTGCTGTTAATAGAAATGATTCTGATTACAAATATATCTTATTTGTAGGGCTAGATGCAGGTAACACTGTTGTTTATTATAAAAACGCCAAAAATGAAGTTACACATAAAATTGTTCATTTAGTGGAAAAAGAAATTTATTACGATCCAAACTTTTATGCGGAATTTGCTGAGGACAGTATCGAGTTGTACGAAGAAAATTTATTATCGAAATGCAAAGGGCTACTTGATGTTGCGAGTACCAATATTACTCCATGGAGTTTTAAAGGGCAGACACAAAAAGAGTCTGTGAATAAGCATAAAATCGGAAGAATGATATATCCTTTAGGTACCAGAAAGTATTATGAGTTAAGTCATTTAAATGAGAGCATATTTATTGGCCGCTGGGAAGAGAGTAAACTGGTTGTGCCGGACGAAGAGTATATAGACTTTGTATTGAAAAGCTTTAATGCGCAACCAAATGAATGTTTGGTTCAGCTAAATCTAGCAAAAAACATTGCAAGGGTTGAGTATAACGGCCTATCTAAGGGAGGGATGATTCAACCGGTAGTTCAGTATTTAGACGACGATGGCAAGTTTTATAGTGAAGTTAGCGATAAAACTAAAAAAGTATTTATTCGTGGTGAAGAGCAAGGGCTGTTGAATATTCAACTTGAATACCTGGATGGTTCGTCGCAATTTATTCAAACATTCTGTTCGCAGAGTACCTATTTAATCGAGCAACTTTAAGATTCACACTTTTTCTTTTTAATAAAGAAATTATAATGTTTTGGCTTCTTTTTTGTAAGCTGCTCGTCGGTTAGTCTATAGAACTTTTCTTTTGGTAATACTTTATCACTTACTAATAAAGTTCCACGAGGATATGAGATCTTTTTATTTTCGATATGAGCATTTATCTGTTTTATAAGGGGTGAGTTTGTTTCGTATTTTTCGAAAAAATCTCCCGCTTTAAATTTACATTTACTAATATAAATACTGGTATGTTGAGGATGAGTTAGAGTCGAAATTTGTTCATAACCCTGTAGTGGATAAATGATCTCTTTGTAGGCAAGAACACGGGTTAAGGCCAAGAACTCAGAGTAAAAGTTTTTACTGGCAAACCCCAGGTGAGCATGCTTATAATTTTTCAATATATAGTCGAGGCCCATGGCACTCTTTTTTCGTTTATGGGAAAGATTACGCTGGGCACGTCTAAGGTGCTTGGTACCTGAATTGTAAGCGGTTACAGCAAGATCCCACCGTTTCATAAGCCCTTTGTTTTCCTTGAGCAGGTGGAAAGCTGCAATACTGCTGATAATAGGGCTGGATCGATAATCAATATTTTTAGTAATTTTAGGCATAAAAAGATTGCTAATAAATGGCATAAACTGCCAGACACCAGATGCTGCCACTTTACTTTTTGCATTAGGGTTAAAGCTAGACTCTAAAAAGGAAATGGCCAGTAGCTCTTCAGGTAGTTTGAAGTTCTTTAACTGATACTTGAGAAATGGCTGATAGGGAAGTGAGCGAATGACGCCCTGGAAGATTTTATCTCGTTGCCCAGACTGGATTCTTATATTTTTGGATAGTTTTAAAAAGAGCCTTTTTCTACGACTTGCACTTTTAGGAATTTTGGTGCCCGCAGACTTTACTATCGTTAAAACTTTTTTATCTTCCACATTAAGTCGCCGTAAGTTTTTATAGCTTAGCCTTTTCAGAATTTTTCTAAGCTTAATAGTATATTCCATAGAGAGCTGTGATTGTAGTTTAGCTTTAGAAAAACGGTGAACATCTGTATTTTTGAAGAGCTCAGAAAAATCGATGACATTATAAATAAGCTTGAGGTTATTCAGGTCATGAATAACAGCTTGCTTGGAGGAGTATTGCGTATAAATATCAAACCAAAAGTGAACGCTGGGCTCAAAATATTTCGGGATAGTAAAGTCAG
>JBFEUX010000074.1:0-12206 GCA_041547255.1 Bacteriovoracaceae bacterium | reverse complement strand
TTTTCTTAATGGTGAACGAGTAGAAAGTAAGATTAAACATAAGTTAACGAATGGTGATTGTCTTAAAATTGGGAAAATGAGTCTTATTTTTTCTAATGACGAAGGTGAACAGCAAGATGATGAGAAAGAACCCATTAAGCGAAAAATATACGAAGTAGAGGGCCCTGAAAGCAGTATTCATATAGAGTTCGAGAAAAAGATCAACTTTGTGAGAAATAAGTCTAGTAATAATAGGGGTGATAAAAAAGACATAGAGCAAAATCAAGCTGATATTAAGATTTTTACTCAAAAGCTAGAAACTGTTGAAGCTAAATTGGCGGATAAAGAAGATGCTGATAATGAGTTGGCCATCTTAAAAAGAGAAAATGAAAAATTATTTAAGTTAGGCAAGGCCATTGAAACGAATAAGATGAAGGAGATTAAAAGATATAAGGATATAGAGTTAGAAGTTGAAAAATATATGTACAAAATTAAACAATTGAAAGATGAAAAGGCTTCCCTTGCTGATGATTATCAAAAATATGAAAAATATTTAGCTGTTTGTGCTCAAAGAGATGAACTCCTTAGAAAAATCAAACTCTATAGGTATGAAAACTTAGAGGAAGAGCGAGATTATTATACCAATCAAATTCAAGATTGTGAGAAAAACATTCGTAGGATAGAGCATGCAATAGAGCGTCGAGAAAAAAGTGAGGCTCGCCGCCGTAAAAGAGAGCAGATAAAACTAGAAAAGAAAATTAAGGAGATGCAAAACAAATTAGAGCAAATAAAAAAGGATGCCTCTTAACCTTAAGGTCCTTGATTGATCTTTTTTTCTAAATAAGGCTCGATGCCCCACTGTTTTTTAAACCCTAGATACTTTTCCCAAATTTCTTGCTTTTGTTTTTCACTACGTTTGGCCAGGGAGCAGCGAAGCAGAATGTTTTTAGCGGTATGTTCCAGATCGATGAATTCCATGACTTGTACTTTGTAGCCAGAGAATTCTAAAAGTTGAGCTCGCATTGTATCAGTTATGAGAGCGGTAAGGCGATCGCGCATAATACCGTGCTTTAACATAACTTGTGAGGCTTCGTTGTGCAGTTGTTTGTTGAGTTCATGCTGACAGCAAGGAACGAACATCATGTCTTTTGCCTGGTGTCTTAGCGCAAACAAGATAGCATCGTCAGTCGCGGTATCGCAAGCATGTAAAGTCACTACAAAGTCGACAGGATCATCGGTTTTAAAGTCGTGAATAAATCCATGAGCGAATTTAAGGGTGCTGTAGCAAAGTTTGCCAGCAATATCATTACAATGGTCAATTACTTCTTGTTTTAAATCAATTCCAGTAATCTTAACTTGGGTTTGTTTTATCTCTGTAAAATAGTGGTAAAGCGCAAAAGTAAGATAAGATTTACCACAGCCAAAATCTACAATATGAAATTTGTCCTGCTCTTTGTTTTTAAAAAGATCATCCACCATTTCTAAGAAGCGGTTGATTTGTCGAAATTTTTTATAATGATTAGATTTTACTTTACCATTTTTATCCATAACACCAATTTCAATTAAGAAAGGGCATCTTTTATTGTCGGGGATAAGATATTCTTTTTTTCGATTATGGGTAGTGGCCTTACTGCTTTGACCTACTTTTTTGCTAATGATTTTTGCTTTTAAGTCTTTATTCAGTAGGATTTGATGTTCATCTTCATTTGTTTTCAGTAGCCCTTGTTTGAACTGGGGAAGATAACTTACTAAAGTTTTTGCTAAAAAATCTTCAGTGCTTTCTGACACTATATTATTATGTTTTTGGTATTTGTACTCTACCTTGATTTCATTTTGATTCTTGGTGGGGATTGCCCTGATAGACTTAACCTCATTAGATTTTTTTCGAGGAGAAGACAAAGTGCAGCTAACAAGCTGTTCTTGTGAGATGGCCTCTTTAATAAGTTTTATGACTTTATCCACTTCAAGCGTCCTATTTATCTGTTTTAATGTACATGACTTTGACTGTGAGGACCATAACACATAGCGCAGAAAGAGTAAATAGTTCAAGTTAGAGTTTGAATTCCTTTAATTATGATTCTAAAATTCTGTTCAACAAGGAAGGTCTTATGAAATTACTAGTCTTGGCGCTCGCACTATATTCAGGCCATGTTTTAGCAGTTGTTATTTCTCCAACTCACTATAACTCAGCTAAGCATACTAAGATTTCAGATGCAGTGATCAGCTCTTTTTATGAAGAACTTTATAAAGAAACTAAGGACTTAAGGCCCGAGGAAGTGGTTAAAGAAATTGTTGTTCAGAAAAAATCAGTAAATGAAGGTCGTCGCGGTAAAATGATTATTGAGATGATGAAGCAACGTAATCGCGAAAAATTAGCGGCCATGCGTGGTTATGATCCTAGTAAGGTTAAATCCGGAAAAGACCTAGTAAAAATGCAACAAGATGACACCAAGCTTGCCCTGGAGAAGATAAATGCAGAACGCCGCAAATTAGAAGAAAAATATGCGGATCTACCACTAGAACAAAGACGAAGTAAAATTTGGCAGGATATGGCCAGAACTGAAATGGAAAAGTTAAAAAAGGATGTGCTGGCCAAACATCAAGCTTGGCGAGAAAAACATAAGGAACTTTATAAAGATTGGTTAAAAGACAAAAAACAATATAACAAAGAAAAAGATGAGTACAAAAAAACATTGATAGATATTCCTTTGGTTCTGCCAGTTCCCAAAAAAGAAATGAAAAAGAAAGTAGAGGTACCATTGGTTAAAGATTATCAATTAGTGGCTTCTGCAATGGATTCAGATATTCGCAATCAATCTTTTAGACCAACCTGTTCTGCTTTTGCCGGTATTAGAAATTTGGAGATCCTATTAGCACAAAATCAGAATAGTCATGATCTTAGTGAACAGTATTTTTATTGGGCCAGTAAGCCGAATTGCCAGAATAACCGTTGTTTGAAAAAAGGTTCTTGGGTGGGCAATGGTTATGAGTATAGTAAGGACAAATTAAAAATAGATATCCCATTAGAAAAGGATTGCGCTTATAATCCACTGCCCATGCAAAATAATGAAACACAAATCCCGTTAAAGGCCAGTTGTCAGGAGGGATTTGTAAAGATGGGACAGTTTGGTTATTTGAATAATTTAGATCAAGTTATTAGTGAGCTTAAAGCAAACAAACCTGTGATTGCCAGTATTACGCTTTCACCTAACTTTTATGATAATAAGGGCTTGGTGCTACTAAAAGATAAAGACAAAGGGAAAAAAATGGATGGCCATGCTAACGGACATGCTGTAGTTTTAGTCGGCTATTTAAAGCTTCCACGTGTCTTAAATGAAGGATCAGTTTGTTTTGTCACGGCCAATTCCTGGGGACAAGGTTGGGGCAACGGTGGCTATGCTTGTTTGTCAGAGGCTTGGTTATTGGAACATCGTAAACGCAACCCATTTGTGGTGGTAGATAATATTTGGTTATGAGAGAAGAAAGACCTTACTGCTATCGCTGTATTCGTCCTAAGAGTGCCTGCTTTTGTGCCAGCGTGCCTCGGATTGAGACCAAAACACGTTTTATTTTCTTAATGCATCCGATGGAGGCCAAGAAGTCTCACGTGGGAACGGGACGACTGGCCCATCTGGCCCTGCCTAATTCTGAAATAATTGTGGGAATTAATTTTGACCAGGAAAAGCGCTACCTCGATCTGATGCAAGATGATACTTATATACCGTTAGTGTTATACCCTGGTGAAGATAGTATTGATCTTAGCTCTCAAAAACTGACAGATTCTTTACCTGCAGCAAAGATTCCTTTGGTTTTTATTATAGATGGCACATGGCCATGTGCTAAGAAAATGATGAAAGTGAGCAAATCGTTACATGCTATTCCAAGAGTGAGTTTTCAACTTGAGGGCCTCTCTCAATTTAGCATGAAACAACAACCAGCGAGTTACTGTCTTTCAACCATTGAATCTGTTCAGGTGGTATTGCGGGCCTTACAAAAACAAAACTTTGAATGTCTGGGTGAGGAAGTAGAAGAGCTTTTAGTACCTCTAAAAAAGACTTCTGATTTTCACATTGCCTGTGCCAATGATCCACATATGAATAATTATAATCGTCCCAGTTTTAAGGCCAGGTCTCCCCAAATTCGTAAGCCTTCTAAAAAATGGGAAAAACGAAATATTCTCTTTCAAGAATAATTATAACAGCCGTTCACTTGCTTCCCTTAATATTGAATCATCCTTACAAAAGGTAAAGCGAACCCAGCTTTCCCCAAGCTGCTTATTCTCAGCTTGATAAAAAGCACTGGTAGGGATGGCCGTTACTTTTTTGGTAAAACTAAGTTCACGGCAGAACTGATAATCTTTTGCATTAAGAGTTGTCTTATCCAGATGTAATTTGTGATTTTTATCCCACTCTAAAATTTGCTCTTGCAGGGTAGGCTTCATTTGAAATCCACTTGGTGTTTTCGCCAAAATGAAAAAACTACCCTGTGGCATAACGGGACTTAGCTTGGCATGCTCCAGTCCTTTAAATAGTAAATTTCTTTTATGATGATAGCGATGATGAAGCCATTCGTAATAAGTTTTAAAGCCCTTATAAGGTTGCATCGCTATTTGTAGCGCTTGGGCAATCGCTTCTTGATGGGGAGTAGAAACGGAGAATACCACCCATTGTTGCGTATGTTGCAGACGTTGGATTAATGCTGGCGGACCCACCATCCAACCAATTTTCCAACCTGTGGTGGAAAAGGTTTTCCCGGCAGAGTAAATAGAAAGAGTGCGCTGAAACATATTTGCCAAGGATGCAATTGGGATATGCTTTTTATCGTCATAAACTAAATTTTCGTATACTTCATCGCTTATCACGATAACATTGGGATATTTTTCTAAAATTTTCGCCAGACGTTCTAGCTCAGCTCTAGAAAAAACTTTTCCCGTAGGATTATGGGGCGTATTTAAAATAAGAGCGCGTGTTTTTTCACTTAATTGCTCTTCTAGTTTTTGCCAGTCTAGTTCAAACTCAGAAGCATTCTTGATATTCGTTTGTGCTTTTAAAGGAACAGGTTTTACCTGTGCCTCTGCCATGGCCAGTGCTCCGTAATAAATATCAAATCCTGGCTCAATAACAATCACTTCATCATTTTTCTCAATAAAGGCCATCATAGAAAGAAACAGTGCCTCTGAGGCCCCTACGGTGACTAGAACTTGTGTTTTTGGATTTATTTTATGTTTTAGTTTTTCACTGTATTGCTCGGCGATGATTTTACATAGAGGGGGATGTCCAGCAGATCTAGCGTAGGAGCTGAATGTTGAACCTTTGATGGTCTCTTGAGCGATTTCTTGTAAAAAAGTAGGTGGTGCCCAATCAGGGTAACCCTGGCCTAAATTAATGCTTTCTGTCAGTTGTGCCAAGGGGGAGAACTCCAGCCATACTGAAGGGTTTTCAAAAGTTTTTACGCGATTAGGAGTTGGTACTTTCATAATTTCCTCAATAAAATATTTCCATTAAATGCAAACCGTGGGGAGGTGCTTTACTAGGGCCAATATTTTTCCCCGTTTTTAGTGATTGTTCAAGGGCGGACAAATCCAACTTTGCTTGTCCTATATCTAAGAGTGCTCCCACCATAAAGCGCACTTGGTATTTTAAAAAACCTTTTGCCTTAATTTTAAAATAATAAACTTCGGATTCAAAGGGAAGAAAACTGGTTTTTTCTATTGAAGCATGTTCAATACTTCTAATTGGGTTCGGATTTCTACTTCCGGGTGTATAGAAACTGGAAAAATCATGCTCTCCTAAATAGAGAGCACAAGCCTTTTGCATTAGTTGCATATCAAATTTTTCAGGTAGGTAGTATATTGTCTCTGCTAGGAAGGCCGCAGGAGAGTCACTTGATGCAAAATAATAATGGTACTCTTTTCCTTTTTGATCAACATGTGGATTAAATTGGGGATGAATACTCTCACAACGGAGCACTCTAATATCGTTAGGGAGTTTAGTGTTAAGACCCCGTTTTAAATTTTCTGGACTAATTTCTTTTGGTAGTTCTAGTTTGAGAACATGACCTGTGGCGTGTACGCCAGCATCGGTACGACTAGCACTTAAGAGCTTAAAGTCTTGATAGTTAATTATGTTTTTTATTACCCGCTCAAAATGTTCTTGGATTGTGTTGGGATTATTTACCTGACTCTGTAGGCCACTATAACAGGTGCCCTTATAAGAAATGGTTAGCCGGTAAGAAAACATTATTTACTCCTAATATGTACAAAGCTAACATACAGTATGGCCACATACTATCGCGCAAAGCATATATTATTAGAAGAAGCAGAAGATATCGATTATATCCTTGAACAGTTGGAACAAGGGGTGAGTTTTGAAGAGCTGGCCCGAGAGTTTTCCGAATGTGAGTCGGCACAAAAGGGTGGGGATTTAGGACGTTTTCCCTCAGGTGCTATGGATAGTGAGTTTGAGCGGGCACTTTATCATATGCAGGTGGGGGAAGTTAAATCCGGGGTTAAGACCAAATATGGTTACCATATTATTTTCAGATTAGCATAGATATGTTAACAAGATTTATAGGAATGCTCTTTGTTGCCATTTTAACTAGCTGTAATTACTTGATATTTTACGTATTACGTTAACAAAATATGTATTTTTGTTGAATATAGCTAAGTTTTTTTTTATAATAATAAAAAAGGAGAATGGTTATGAGCAATACACTAGACTATCACCAACTAAGAGAAGAATTTAGAAAAATAGAAATTGCAGAAAGGGCCAAAAAGAGGGTCGGATTTAGAGACTTAAATGCCCATGAAGTGAGTGCCAGTAATAACAATAGCTCTGAAGATTCTAAAAGCCTATTGGCCAAGAGAAGAAAACAAGAATTTTGGGAGTACTTAGCTAATTGCCCAATTAATAACTAAGCTAGCAATACCTTTTCCTTTAAGTAAAATGGCCCCATTAGAGGGCCATTTTTTTTGATTTGTTAACAGTTTTAGATAAAATGAATTGATTCTACACATTAACTATATGTAATTAAAGTACTAATTAGTTATTATGTTAACGCTGAATGATGAGTTGTTGACTTAAGGTTACTCTTTGCGTTATAATTTATTATCATCAGAAATGATGAAAGAGAGAAATGACAAAGGAGAATACACATGAAGACAGCAAATTTGAAAAGAGTAGTGATGCTTTTAATTCTGAGTTTTACTTTTGTTTCTTGTCAGCAAAAAGAATCCAATGTAGCGACAACACCAAGTCACCCTGTGGCCTTATCCATGAGTAGTTATACTGTAGCTAAGTTTTCACCTCTGGATATATTTGTTCCTAAAGCTTATGCTGCAATTACAGATTTAAAATTTTGTTTCAAAAGATTGAGATTTAAAAAAGAATTGGCGCCAGGGCAGATTGACACAAATGACAATGTTGATCTTGAGCTAGGAGAGCAGGTTATTTCAAGTGCTGGTCTAGATCTAGGGTCAGTAAGTGTTCCTGCAGACACTTATGTGAGAATTGAGTTTGACCTTGAGCGAGATTGTATGGGGACAGCAGCGAACTCGGTTACTCTGGTAAATGATTTGGGAGTTGGAAATCACAGTACGACTGATAAGATTACGATCAAATTTGAGGGAACTTTTATCGTTGATGGTGCAGAGTCACTGGTATTAGATGTGCAAAGTATAATTGATGCAGCTAATGCTTACGATGGGCAAGGAGTACAATCTCTTAAAGAGGCTATGGAAGCAGTCGGTGGTACGATTTTATAAGAAAAATGTTAAATGGGAAGCCATTCGTGGCTTCTCATTAATTTTTTGGGAAAAGCTTTGGTATAAGGTAGAATTAGGAAAATATGAAAAAATTAAAAATACCCGCTATTTATAAATTTCATGATTATCGCAAATATTTAGAAGAGGTTTTTGCGAGTCTGAAAGCGCAAAAAATATCTAAGAGAACTTTTGCGAAAGAAAATGGTGTGAGTAATGCATATCTTACCATGGTTCTTAATAAGAAAAGAAACTTAGACCCTCGCTATATTGAAGCTTTTGGAGAGTATTTAAATTTAAGCGCAAGTGAGAAAAAATATTTTGAAAATTTGGTGCTGTTATCGGATTCTGAGGACTCCGATGAAAGAGCAAATGCCTTTAAAAAACTGAGCCGTTTTAAAACCTATCAGACAAATAAAACTGCAGATGTGATTACACATAAATATTTAGAGCACTGGTATCATGTGGCCATTAGGGAAATGAGTTTTTTGGATGATTTTCAAAAAGATGCTGAGTGGATTCAAGCAAGACTTCAAACTCATCTTACAATCAGTGAAATAAAAAAAGCATTAGACTTCTTAGAGAAAAATAATCTTCTTAAAGAACATCAAAACGAGCATTTTGATTGTAGTGAAGGTATATATAAATTGGCATTGGGAAATTTTCACAAACAAATGCTTCATCAGGTAGCAGAATCAATTGAAAATGTTGATAGGACCAAAAGACAAATTGTGGGATTTTCTAAATCCATGAGTAGAAAGAACTTTGAAAAAGCTGCAAAGATTATGGAGAAGGCCATTACTGAGATTTCAGAGTTAGAAGCTGACTCGAAAAATAAAGAGCTTTATCATTTTTACTTTACAGGCATTCCACTCACGAATAAGGGAGAATGAAATGAGGATAATGTTTCTATTGCTTTTAATAATGACTTTTAATTCCTGTGGCGGAGCAGGAGGCGGCACCACGACTGGAAATCCGATACAAATTAATATGCAATTTGCATCCTATAATAATACTTTGGCAAAGACATTATTTAAGGCATTGATACCAAGTGCACATGCCGATCTGAGTAACCTCAAAATGTGCTTTAAAAGGATGAGATTCAAAGTTGCTGATACTTCATTCGGTAATGATGTCGAATTACAACTGGGTGAGCTTTCAATTAATCAGGAAGGAACAGATTTAGGTATGGTCGAAATCTATGAAGGAACTTATAAACGCATTGAGTTTGATTTAGAAAAAGACTGCGATGGAACGAGCAAGCCAAGCGTTACCATATCAACTCAGTACGGAACTTTTTATACATATGATAGTATAACGATCCGCTTTGATGGAAGTTTCAGTGCAAGCTCAGGGGATTTAACGCTCTTTGTTCAAACAATAGTTGATCAAATTAAAAATTATCAGGCCAGTGATGGACAAATAAAGACATTATTGGAAGGTGTTAGTGGAACCTATTAATATTTGCTTGAAAAATTAAGTCTTGGATATAAAATAGCATCATTAATTTTTGTTGTTGGAGAATTTGTATGTCATTAAAAGATGCATTGCAAAAAGCAGGTTTAAGATCTACTAAAACTGAAAATGAAAGACAGAGAAAATTAGCTAAAGAAAAAACTAAAACAGAAAGACACCAAGAGCGTCGAAATTTTTGCGAAGTGTGTGAGTGTATACAACCAGATGTAGAAAGATTTAAACATCGCAACCCTCGTATCGATGCGGAATGGATTTGTGTGAACTGTGCCGATAAAAATGAAATCTTAGATGATTTTCGCTTAACTGGGCAAAGCGAGTTTTCTCGTACAGCACGTTATCGTCGCTACTACGGCCATACTCGTAATCTGGACGCAGAAAAAGATACGGTACAAAAAGACAACCGTAAACAGCACAAATATAAACATGATCGCAACCGCCACCGCAATCCAGGTAATAGTCAAGATGATCGCTATGCTCGTGGACGTGGGGGAAGAGATGGCGAAAGAAGTGGGCGCAATAATCGGCGTACTAATCAGCGTAATGATCAACGCAATAACCAGAGCGGCCGTGGAAATTCCAAGGGAAAAGCTCGTTACACCATAGATGAAAATGGTGAGAAAAATTTCAATTGTTAACGAGTTTTTAATTCGACCAGATAATCAATAAAGTTTTTCACTAAGCGGTTGGAGTCACTGACATCCTCAAGACTTGCAATTACATTTGCCAGGTGTTCGGAGTTTTCCGTATAGACCTCTTGGTATGCACTCAATCTTTCATCAAGAGTTGGTTTGTCCAGCTCGGGATGAAATTGAAAGGCCCAAAAGGGTTTGCCCTTTGCCCGAAAAGAATGCGTACAAAAATCCGTATAGGCCAGTAATTCACAACCTTCAGGTATGCTGTGGGCGCGTTCTTGGTGTACGGATACGGCATAAAATTCATTGGGAATATTTTTATAAATAGGGTCATTCAATGCGGCTTCGGTCATTTTCATAGGGTAGGTTCCCATTTCAAAATCTTCCATATCTTTGACCAGGCTACCACCTAGGGCCATGAGTGCGGCTTGAAAACCAAAGCATGAACTAAAGGTGGGAATTTCTTTTTCCAGGCAAATATTCAAAAAAGATTTTATAGAATCAACACAGGGATATTTTTCTGGTTCTAACATGGAGGCTTCAGAAGCACCACCAACGAATACAGCATCGATTCCAGATAACCACTCCTCACCAAAGTGAGGAGTTTTAAAGACATTTAATATTTTTAATTGATCAGTTGAGAACTCCCCGAAACGAGCAAAGCTTTCTTGCTCTTCTATGATCACTTCCGGGTGTTCTCTGATTTGCACTAAAAGAATTTTTAAACGATTTCGCATTAAGTGTTATTTTACTTTAATTAGCTCCACTTTAAAAATTAAAGTTGAGTTAGGGCCAATCATGCCGCCTGCACCTTGCGCACCATAGGCAAGAGCACTAGGAATAACAAGTTCCCAAACATCACCCTCTTTCATCATTTGTAGTGCTTCAGTCCAACCTGCAATAACACGATTAACAGGGAAGCTGGTGGTAGAACCTCTTTGGTATGATGAGTCAAAAATGGTTCCATCAATTAGTTTACCTTCATAATGAGTTTCAACTTCAGATTCTGCACTAGGAGATTTTCCAGCTCCTGATTTAATAACTTTGTATTGTAATCCAGAGGCAGTTACTTGAACGCCTTCTTTGGTTTTATTTTCTTCTAGATAAGCGACACCTGCGGCCATATTGGCTTCACCAGCTTTTTGGGCCTGCTCCATTGCTTTGGCCTGCATTTCAGCTTGCCAAGCTTCCATGGTGGCCATTTCTTCAGCCTGAGAAAGTTTACTTTCCTCACCAGTCATAAATCCTTTAAGCCCTTCAGCAAAAAGTTCAACATTGATATCCATGCCTTGGTTTTTCATATCATTTCCAACTTGACGCCCCAAGATATAACTAACTTTGTCTTTTTGAGTTTCCATATTATAGTCCTTCGTTATTTGTGAGTACTCTTTATAAAGAAGAATAGGGGAAATGGCAAAAATTCGCGCCGGCGCGGAAAAATTAGTGCAAAGAACAAAAGCATTAGTCGTTTTGTATATATATATCTACAATATTGTATATGTCTGAATTTTCCTACGATATCGATTCCGTATTAAAAGAAACCTTTGGTTATAGCGACTTTCGCTCTAATCAGCGTGCGATCATTAATAATGTTTTAGAAGGAAATGATACTTTGGTATTGATGCCGACTGGGGGCGGGAAATCTCTTTGCTATCAAGTTCCGGCCCTTTGTCTGGAAGGACTAACGGTGGTTATTTCTCCTCTGATTGCACTGATGAAGGACCAGGTGGATGCACTTAATGCCAAGGGAGTGGAAGCGGCTTATTTAAACTCAAGTTTGAGTAAAGCTGAGCAAAGAGATGTGGAAGAGGCCGTATTTTTTGGTCACGTGAAAATTCTTTATATTTCTCCTGAGCGTTTGATGGCAAAAAGTTTACAGGAACTTTTAGCAGAGGTGGAGGTTTCACTGTTTGCAATCGATGAAGCTCATTGTGTTTCTCAGTGGGGCCATGATTTTCGTCCCGAGTATTTAAAATTAAATATCATTAAAGAATTATTTCCCGATGTCGTGCGTATTGCTCTCACTGCAACGGCAGGTGAGGCCACTCGTAAAGATATGCTTAAATCTCTGGACATGCAAAAGGCACAGATCTTTATCTCCGGTTTTGATCGGCCAAATATTGAATACCTGATTGAGCGCAAGACTAAGAAAGCGCAAAACCTAGAAAGGTTAGTTCAGTTTATAAAAAGTTTTGATAAATCGGACTCGGGAATTGTGTATTGTTTATCCCGTAAGAAAACCGAAGACTATGCCAAGTTTCTACGTTCGAAAAAACTTAAGGCCCATGCCTATCACGCGGGAATGGGGATTAAAGAGCGAGAACAAGTTCAGCAAACGTTTTTAAATAATGATGGTGCGA
>JBFEUX010000285.1:0-3244 GCA_041547255.1 Bacteriovoracaceae bacterium | reverse complement strand
ATATCAATATCTGTAGAGCTTTTGCTAGATCCGCAAACGACTATTTTTCCACTGGAATCAAGAGCTCGCCCATAGCCATAATCATCACCATTTCCGCCGGCGGCACTAGTGTGAGTAACATAACCAACGCTATTAAAGGTGCTATCCAAAGTTCCATTGCTATTATAACGCCAAATCGCCATATCCGTAAGATTTGTACCTTTACTATAACCGCCAACAACAATTTTCCCATTTGAATCAATAGCAATGCCAACTCCTCCATCATTACCACTTCCACCAGCAGCGTTGTTGTGAACGACGTAGCCTACACCATTAAAAGTAGTATCCAGCGTTCCATTGCTATTATAGCGCCAAATTACCATATCATTATTAGAGCCATTGGAACTTGTACCCGTTATAAGAATTTTTCCATTTGAATCAAATGCAACACCTCTGCCCATATCAGATAAATTTCCACCAGCAGCATTATAGTGTGTCACATACCCTACACCATTAAAAGTAGTGTCCAAGGTTCCGTCACTGTTATAACGCCAAATGGCCATATTGGTATAATCTACAGTTCTATAACTATAACCAGTAACTACAATTTTTCCATTTGAATCAACGGCAATAGCATATCCAGCATCATCGTCATTTCCTCCAGATGCACTATTATGAACTGCATAACCAACACCATTAAACGTTGTATCAAGTGTTCCATCGCTGTTATAGCGCCAGATGGCCATATCGGCACTTGCAGCATAACTATAACCTGTTGTTAAAATCTTTCCATTTTTATCAACAGCTATTGCATATGCTTTATCTATAAGATTTGCACCAGCAGCACCGTTGTGGGTAACAATCCCATCACTATCAAAAGTCTCATCAAGCTGCCCAAAGGCAGACATATTTTTCCAGAATCCCGAAGATCCGAATGTCCCCTGAGAATAAACAGCAGAGCTATCTAAGAAAATGAAAATAAATAAAGATAAATAGAATACTTTCACACTAGTACCCTGGAACCCACGAAGCATATACATGAGCATTTACTACCATCAGACTATAAACAGTATGCTTGCCATCGATTGTAGAACTATGTCCTGGTGGCATATGAACAGTTACAGGCGTAGTTCCAGCATCACTATAGGCGGAAAAACTACAAGTTGCCGAGGTAGTACCTTGAACTACAAATGTATACGTACCACCATTTTTCATATTATAAAGGTTAAAGGCTTGGCAATTATCCGCAGAGTACTGTAAATTACCAGTCCCAAAATCGATAGTTGTAGTTGCATTAGACACATCTTTTCCTATAATCGTTCCATCAACATGCAATTTAGCATTGGGTGCAGTTGTTCCAATCCCAACATTACCACTAGAGGTAATTCGCATTTTTTCAGTCGGAGTCGCCTGGCCAGGGGTAGTGGTCGCAAACATAAAATTAGCGGAGACACTTCCAGTGGTAGGAGTTGTATCCACTAAAGAGGAAATATAAGCTGCTTGCTGCAAAGCAGTTCCGTCATGGGCATCAAAACGCATGACACCTATCTCATCATTTAAGAGAGCTGATCCATAATTTCTGTGTTTCCAAAAACCGAAGGTGGAACCATTTCCATTATTATCTAAATTTTCAATAATGCTTGAATTCATAGTATGAAGTCTAGCTCCTGGGTTGGTTGTTCCAATACCGACGTTACCACTATTAGCAACGCTTATTCCGTTCGTTCCACCATTGCCAACTAACTGATAGGTTGCAAGATCAATATTTTGTGTTGCTGTGTGATTACCTAGATTGTCTCCAGCTGGAGTGGCCCAAACTCCGGCACCTACACCATCTGAAGTCCAAACTTGTCCGCTGGTTCCCGCAGTCGTGATCATCATATCACCATATTGAACTTTAGCAGCAGTCAAACTGCCATCTGCCAGATCATCAAGATCAGCATCATAGGCTTGCACATCAGTCCCAATTGCTAAACCTAAGTTAGTTCGCGCTGTTGCTGCATCCGCTGCGCCTGTACCACCATTGGCAATGGGAAGGGTTCCGGTTACTCCACTAGCAAGATTTAATTGCCCCCAAGTAGGATCGCCAACTCCACCGGATAAAAGAGCTAGGCCATTAGTGGCATCATCCGTTAATTTTGCCAGAGGTAATATTCCACCAATATTTGCATGATTCAATGAAGCTTCATTTACTGCCACAGTAACATCATCAACTCCATTGGTTATTGTTATCGCTGTACCAGCAGCAACCGATTTAAATTCCAAGTCCGCAGCAGTTTTTTGTTTAAAGACTTTACCAAGACCAGTCCCTACATTAGAGGCAGTATTGTTTTCACCACTGGCCGCCCCAACTGTATTCAAACAATAAGTCCCATTACTTGAACAGATATCTCCGGATGCCTTAATGTTTCCTGTGACATCTAAAGCTTCAGCAGGCGCTGCAGTCCCAATCCCTACGTTTCCAGCAGATGTCACTCGCATTTTTTCTAAAGTTTGATTATATCCACCTGTCTGAAAAATAATGTCATGAGTACCACCAGATAAAAGATCGACATCTGTCGCCAAGATAAGATCAGAACCTATTGAACTTGCTGTGACCTTGTTGGCAAATGCTGCCGCAGTTGATCCAAAAACACCGAATCCCGCTCGGATATTTGAATCATTATAAAACTCAATCAAGGATTTACCTGAAGCATTGCTATTTTTTGCTAAAAGTGAAGGATTACTAACAACTGAGTCAGAAAATTCCAGATGCAAAGCGGATGTTGGAGTCGCAGTTCCAACTCCCACTTTACCTGTATTATCAATACTAATTCCTGCAGTTCCTCCGTTACCAACGAGCTTAAAGGTTGCAAGATCAATATCTTGAGTTGCTGTATGATTACCCAGATTATCACCACTAGCTGCCACTTGAGTATCCACATAAGTTTTCACCGCATTTTGTGAAGGCACAAGCACATCACTTGTCCCAAGTGTCGTGGTGGTATCAATACTTGTGACTGTCACATAATTTGTTGCTGTTTCAGTGGCCATGGTACCTAAGCCTAAATTAGTTCTCGCAGCTGCCGCCGTTGTGGCACCTGTACCACCATTAGCAAGTGATAACGTGCCAGAAACTTGGGAAGCAAGATTTACACTGCCACCAATATTGGAAAGACTTAAGCCTGCCTCATTTACTGCCAGAGTGACATCATCGATATTGTTGGTAACGATAACACCAGTACCGGCCGCAATCGTTTTAAATTCTAAATTAAGTAAGTTTTTT
>JBFEUX010000213.1:0-4856 GCA_041547255.1 Bacteriovoracaceae bacterium | reverse complement strand
TCACTCGCTGATATCATTGTGCTAGGGGGAAGTGCTGCCGTTGAGACGGCCGCGAGAAAAGCTGGAGTTAAAATTTCAGTTCCCTTTACACCAGGTAGAATGGATGCTTCCCAAAAGAGTACAGATATTGCTTCGTTCTCGGCGCTTGAACCAACAGCAGATGGATTTAGAAATTATTACGCTAAAGATAGTGAATATACTCCTATTGTATCGCTTATTGATCGGGCAAATATGTTAAGCTTAACTGTTCCAGAAATGACAGTTTTAGTCGGAGGTCTGCGAGTACTGGGGGCCAATTCCCAAATGTCTAAGCATGGGGTCTTTACAAATAGACCAGGTGTTTTGAGTACTGATTTTTTTGTCAATTTGTATGATATGTCTACCAAGTGGGAAAAATCTCCACAAGAAGGTCTTTATGAGGGACGTGATCGCAAAACAGGACAATTAAAGTGGACAGCGACACCGGTAGATCTGGTTTTTGGTTCTAGTGCTGAATTGCGTGCGGTAGGAGAGGTTTACGCAGCTGACGATGGTAAAATAAAATTTGTGAAAGATTTTGCAAAGGCTTGGAGCAAAGTTATGCGTTTAGATCGATTTGATCTTATGTAATTTAAAATAATGGTCTAGCTGATATTAAAATTAGTTAGACCTATTTTTTTTAGAACAGCTTTTAAGTTATCAGGTAATGCGTTTGTAATATAAATTTTTTTATCTGTGTAAGGATGAACTAATGAGAGTTCATGACAATGTAAAAAAATTTGATCAAGGGAGTACTTATCTTCAAAATGCTTGTTTACCACTCCTTTTCCATGTTTGCGATCACCAATAATAGGCATTATGGCCTTGCGAAAATGACGACGTATTTGATGGTAGCGGCCAGTTTTTATTTCTACCTGGGTATAGGTACAAAATTCATGGGGGAAGTGTTCAATTGCTTGATAAAGAGTGAGGGCCTCTTGCTTAAGCTCTTTATTATCCCGGGATTTGTAGGCACCTTTTTTTGAAAGGGGGGAATCAAAAAAACCAGCAGTTTCCAGTTTGCCTCGATGTAGGCATAGATATTTTTTATGTGTTGTATCATCATGCCAGATATTTTGAAAGGCCGTGACAACTTCCGGATTTTTAGCAAAGAGCACAATTCCGGATACTGGCCGATCAAGTCGATTAATAGCATAGGCGTGACAATTGATATGATCACGCACGTTAAACAGCAGGCAATCTTTAGATTCACGTTCTCCCGGCATGGGGTGCACAAACTGTTTGGCGGGCTTTTCCACTGCGAGAAAGTATTCATCTTCCATTAAGATATTCATGACATCTTTTAACATTATCTTAACTTGCTGGGCCAGAATTTTCTTGTTATTTTAATAGGCAAAGGAGCTATTATGAACACGGTTATCATTGGTGCAAATCGCGGTATTGGTCTGGAACTGACAAAGAAATATAAGGACAAAGGTCACAATGTGCTGGCCCTATGTCGGACATCGAGTCCGGAGTTGGATGCACTAGGAGTTGAAGTCATAACAGGTATTGACGTTAAGGATGATAAGCTTGTAAATGAAATTGCAAGTAAAGTTTCCTGGCAGCAAATTGATATCCTTATTCATAGTGCAGGAATTTTAAACGGAGATAGTTTCCCTGAAATTAGTTTTGATAATATGCGGGAGAGTTTTGAAGTGAATACTTTAGGGCCTCTGCGCACAATTTTAGGTCTAAAGGATAAACTGGTAAAAGGATCAAAAGTTGGAATCCTTTCTTCTCGTGTGGGATCAATTGCCGATAACTCCAGCTCTCAAAATTATGCTTATCGCATTTCAAAGACAGCGGTAAATATGCTTGGAAAATGTTTGTCATTAGACTTACAAGAGCAGGGAGTTGCTGTGGCCTTACTTCACCCAGGCTACGTTCGTACAGATATGACTGGTGGCAATGGTCTTATCAATGCGGATGAGTCAGCTACTGGTTTAATTCTGCGTATGCAAGAGCTTAGTATGGATAATACGGGTATTTTTATTCATACTAGTGGTGAAAAGCTACCCTGGTAACGAAAAGGAGTTCATGATGCAAGCAATAGGTAATATCTCGCCGGAACATCAAGAGCTGGTAAAGCAAACTTTTTTAAAACACCAGATGCCTTTAGAGTTTGTCTCCATTAATACTTTAGAAGCTCAAAAGCCAATTTCTTTTGATAAAGACACCAGTAAGTCCTTAGTACAGAAAGGAATTAGTTTTTATAATTGGGATTTATTGTTTTCTGTTTTGGGCCCAAATGATACTGCAGGTGAGCTTGAGAAAAAGTTAGCAGAGCGAATTAAGGTTTTACAAGCAATTCAGGGACTAAAATCTCGTCCCATCGCGGATGAATTACACGGAAGCATTAGGGTACATGATCTGGCAAAATCTACAGCTTTTTATTGTTGGCTTTTTGGTGTTGAACCAAAAGAGTGGACTCATCGCTATGTAACTTTTGTAAGAACTGACAAATTTTTTAACTTTGTACTGCTAGTAGCTGATGGCAAAGAGTTGCATCACGATACTCTTTATCATATGGGGATGGGAGTGAGTACTAAGCAAAAGGTTATCGATTTTTATCACTCTGCAGTTGAAAATGGATTTCATATCGAAAAACCACCGAGAACCACTTGGAGGGGGACCCCTTTGCACGAATTATGGCTAAAAGATCCTGACGGAACTTTGATTGAGATTTATGCTCGCTTGAACGAGGAGGAACTCAAAGAAATGCCTGCGGATAAGGAACCTGTTTTCTTGGTTTTGTAATGAATTATGTGCTAAAGTTCTATTGTGATGGATAAAACTAAAAAACAGAGAGTGATTATTGTTGGTGGTGGTTTTGGCGGCATAAGTGCGGCCAAGGTTTTAGGTAATTCAGAATATGAAGTTATTTTGTTTGATAGAACCAATTACCATTTATTTCAACCTTTACTTTATCAAGTCGCTTCGGCCGTTTTAGCTGCCAGTGATATTGCGGTGCCTATTCGTGAGGTGGTTTCTCAATACAAAAATATTACTGTTTTGATGGATCGTGTGGATAATATTGATGGCCATAATAATCAAATTAATACGGCCGCTGGTAATACTTATAAATATGACTATCTTATTCTTGCCGTCGGGGCCAAGCATAGTTATTTTGCCAATCCTGAATGGGAGAAGTTCGCTCCTGGACTTAAAACTCTGGATGATGCCTACAATATTAGAAATAGTTTATTACATATATTTGAAGAAGCTGAAAATAAGCATATGGATCCCAGTGAAGAATTAAATCTAGTCGTTGTCGGCGGTGGTCCTACCGGAGTTGAGATGGCAGGAGCATTGGCCGAGATTGCCAAGGAAACTCTGGTAAATGATTTTAGAAGAATTGATTCTTCCAAGGCCCATGTTTATTTATTGGAAGGAGCTCCACAAATTCTGGGAATGTACCCGGAAGCTCTTGCCAAAAAAGCTCAAGGCTATTTGGAAAAACTAGGAGTGACGGTACTCTTAAACTCTATTGTTACCAATATTACTGAGGATAGAGTTGAAATCGGTGATACGGTTATTAAGACTCAAAATATTATCTGGGCCGCGGGCAATAAGGCTTGCTCCTTACTAGCAAAAATCGGAACTGAACTAGATAAAGTTGGAAGAGTTGTGGTTAACCCCGATCTTTCAACTAAAAAATTTGATAATATATTTGTGATTGGCGATGCTGCTCATTTTCGGACTGATAAAGGTAATATCTTGCCTGGACTTGCTCCTGTGGCCATGCAACAAGGAAGGCATATTGGTCGCACATTAGTTAAAAACAAGCGTAAAAATTTTTTTTATTTTGATAAAGGTTCAATGGCCACAGTTGGAAAATATAAAGCGATTATGAAAAAAGGCCCATTTGAAGCTTCAGGTTTTTTTGCCTGGCTGTCCTGTGCATTCGTGCATATTATGTTTCTTATAGATTTCAGAACTAAAATTGCAGTTTTCACCCATTGGGCCTACTCTTTACTCTTTTTGAAAAGAGGTGTCCGCCTCATTTTTAAAACTCACGATGATTCTAAATAGCTTTTAAACTTTCGTTGATTTCTTCAATACTTAAAGAGTAGTTAATGCTCTTGTCCTTTAAATAAAGGTCATTGAACATTTTAGAAGCCCCCCTTTCCCCAAGTTCACACATAAAAGTAAGAATTTTTTTACCTGAGTTTTTGTTTTCAAGGGCCAGTTCATAAGCAGCACAGAGGTTCAGGGAAGAGCTTGTTCCTAAAACGATACCATCGCGCTCGCGTACATAACGTGCTAAGGAAATGTGAACCGAATCATCTATAGTCATACTGCCATCCAAATTGGCCTGATGAAAGTTATGTGTCTCACGCATAATCCCAATACCTTCGGTGATAGAGCTACCATGTGCTGCAAATTTGCCTGTTTTTATAAATGAATTTAAACCTGAGCCTTGAGGGTCAACCAGGTAGCATTTAATTTTAGCAATTTTTTCTTTCAGGTACTTAGTATTCCCACCGATGGTACCGCCGGTACCGGCCGAGCACACAAAAATATCCAAGTCTCCCCTAAATTGTTCATAAATTTCAGGTGCGGTATTTTCGTAATGGGCCAGATAATTGTCTTCATTTTCAAATTGATTGGCCCACCAGTAGTTTTCATTCTCTTGGCCTAATTTTTTAGCAGTATGATAAAAATGTCTTTCATCAGCGAAGGGAACGACAGGCGTCAGTTTTAACTCTGCACCAAATAAACCTAGCATACGCTCTTTTTCTTGTGCTTGTCCTTCAGGCATTACGGCCAGCATTTTTAGTCCCAGGCTTTTAGCGACAACTGCGAGTCCAATACCGGTATTACCAGCAGTCCCT
>JBFEUX010000291.1:0-3166 GCA_041547255.1 Bacteriovoracaceae bacterium | reverse complement strand
GGTTGACTCTCGATAGGCGCTCCTAAATCAATAGCATAGTTAAGCTTCCCAGTTAAATAATGTCTGGAAAACAAACGGCCTGTAAGAGATCCATAATAGATATACTTCCCAACTTTATTAACTTGAGATTGAATGGGAGCTTTCTCATTTTGTGACCAGACAACTTTACCAGTCCCCACATCGTAAGCCTGCATATGGCCACTCAAATCCCCCATATAGAGAATATCTTCAAATACATAAGGAGAAGCCGTTCCTATAGGTAAATTTCCCGTATTATATTGTGGGTCCAGGTTCTTTACCCAAGCCAGCGTAAAAGTTGCTTTTTCTTTTTCGGGAGCCTGTAAGCCTATTTTTCTAACTTGGGCACAGCCAATCAACAAAAACAGTATAAGAAATTTATGCATATTAAAGTTCGCTCATTAAAATCTTTGCGTTTTTAGCAAATTCAGACTGAGCATGATTTTCAAAAAGATAATCAAAACGCTCTTTGGCCAAGTTCTTATCCCCTTTGGCCAGATACATGCGTCCTAACTCAAAATAAATTTTATCTTTTAATAGATCTTTCTTATTTGCTAACAATAATTCTAAGGTGGTGATGGCCTTATCCAGCTGTGCTGCATCTTCATAAAGGGCGGCTAAGCGTACAGCGAGAAGAGTATGTAAAAAACTGCTTTTATTCATACGATCAAGCCACTTTTGAGTCGTTGCAATAACAGCGGCATCCATCTTTCCTAATTGGCTTAACTTATTAAGACTCTCCATAAAAAGAGGAATGAGATTGGGTTCCGCAATTAATTCATTATTGATGCCATTTAAGCTCGTTATAAAAGTAGCGCTATCTGCGTTTTCTTTTTGCTCAAGAAATGGTTTAAATACCGTTTGTTCTACAGTAAATAGTCTGTCCAATTTTTCATTTTTATTCTGGATACTGATTTGATCAAATATTGCGTATCCAATTATCACTGTAATCATAACTGCTGCAGCAATTAAAACTGACTTACGGTGTTCATTAATAACATGGCCAAGATCCGTTTTATTAAGAGTTTCGTCTAATGTTTGAGCTTCCTGGTTTGTTGCCATTATTATTCCTTTCTTTATCTAATCATTTGCAAAATTTAAGAAATTCTATTCTTAAAATCAATAAGTTGTCAAAAGCATAGTGTTTAGTTACGATTTTCTTATGAGAAAAATTATTCAAATAGGCTTGTTATTTTTTATTATTTCAGCGAATTCTTACGCAGCTAGTCTCATCGGCAGACTAGGAATAGGAGCTAGCAATCAACTAACAACTGGAATGGATGTTATCTCCTTTAAATTGCAGAGAAATCGTTCTTCAGCAATGGGGGGTGTATTTGGCCTAGACTCAAGCTCAGAAGGCATGAATTACGCACTCGGTCTTAAAGGCTATAAATATATTTACGAAGAGCCTCAGTTAAATTTTTACTCATCATTGGCCGGATATATCTTTACTTATGAGGACGAGAACAATGATACCAAACAAGGTTACCAAGTAGATGGAACCTTTGGTGCTGAGTTTTCTTTCCAAGGTTTAGAAAGTATTGGTTTTAGTTTTGAGTTTGGTCTTGGGATGCATAAGTACAGGGAAACTCACTTTAAAACAATCGGGTATAATGTCATTGCATCGGCCATTCACTTTTACTTATAAGGTTTAATGAAACGCTTAAATCTCATTTTATTCATTCTTCCTCTACTATGTCAGCTAAGCTTCGCTCAAGTTAACCCCTTTGGTATGCAAGATGATAGTGACCTAAATCTTGGTAGTGATATTTTTTCTGATTTCAATGAAGATCTGGAAGCGGCCCAAGTACAAGAAGATGAACGCTTCTATCGTTACTCCCGTTTCTTTGGAGTGAATATTGGGCTGGGTATGACAACATTCACGGATAATCGTGGACTGGCCTATGAAGATAACCACCCTACTTTTCACTTTTCGTTGCAATATTTTTTCAATTTTCAAAATGCATTTATTCTGGGAATTGAGCATTCAAAACATACTATGTTCATCGACACCTATGTCGTAGGCTCTCCTGACCAAGTTATAGGTGCGGTAGAAACAACCATGTTAAGACCTTTCTTTGGCTTCCGCTATTATATTGATACCACAGATTTAGGCACAGCGATCACTTATGCAAACCCTTACTTTGTGGGACGAGTAGAATACTGGTATCAAACCAACTCCTTTGTCGAAAGAAAAAATCTTTCTGATCGGAGTGGAGGTGGTTTAGGAACCGGGCTGGGGTTTGGATTTGAATTTCCGATTGAACTTAAAAAGAGTTATACCAATGTGGAGTTTATGTTTCACCGGGTGAACTTCTTTGATAAATACACACGTGATTATGCCAAAATTCCTGACGCTCTAGTTAGAGAAGATGCTGATGGAAATCCACTGCCTAGTGAATACGGTTATGATGACTTAAGAGGAGATGTTCTCTCAATCATGGTAAACTATAATATTTCTTGGTAAGGTTCTGTGAATTTACTTCTGGTTTGCCATTTTTAGCACAAAGTCGATAGCATCCTCTGGAAACAAATCTTTGTGAAATGCTTTTCTAGGTCCTCGTCTATTCTTAGTCGATTTTCCTTTATAACCTTTTAGTGCCAATCTTTTCGCCTTGATATCTGCGGCCGTTAAAGAAGAGCGTCCTTGTTTTTTCCCAATTTTTAATGCAGCAACAAGGGCACGTTTTTGTGCATCTGTTAATTCCGCCTTAACTCCAAGATGTCCCTGGCGTTGCATATACTTGGTCATTTGCTTAATAAACGCCAGATTTTCTGGTTGCTTCAGTTCCGCCATTCTCACTTTTGGAATTGGCGTGATTGCTCCAGTAGATGAGAGTTTCGTGGATGACTTTACTGTTGCAGTTGCGGCCGATGATTTTCCAGATAGAGCTAGCCCGGGCTTTGGAAGTAGTTTTGGTTGTTTGCTTGCAGCAATTTTAATTTTATCATTTGGCAGTTGCTTAAGAACAGGTTGAGGGATAAATTCTGGTTTCGAAGCTTTGCCAGCAGCAACCACTTTATCGCTAGACTTCACTAGTGTTAAGGACTTAGGTTTAACCAACTGATCTTTGCTGAGAAGTAGTTTGGGTTGTTTGCTTGTAGCAACCACTTTATCGCTAGACTTCACTAGTGTTAAGGACTTAGG
>JBFEUX010000242.1:0-4097 GCA_041547255.1 Bacteriovoracaceae bacterium | reverse complement strand
CTCAGTTTGAAGCAAGCCTACAACGTGAGGCTAAAAAAATTCAAAGACATCCAGATGAGGTTAATAGCTTAATTGACGAGCTTAAAACTTATAAGCAAGATTTCCAGAAAAACTACTAACCATTTCAATTCGGGTAGAACGGTAGCTAATTTTGCTATGAAATTAATACCATGAGCCTATTTAAATCCCTGAAAATATGCTAAATCTCTTAAGGTAACTAAATTTAAATTAAGAGGTTTTATATGTTCTATTCCGAAGAGCCAGGTCTTACTTATGACGATGTCCTGCTTATGCCCCAGTACTCAGATATTTTGCCCCACGAGTCCAATTTAAGTTCTCGCTTTACTAAAAATATTGCCTTAAATATCCCTATCGCATCCAGTGCGATGGATACCGTTACTGAGTCACCTACGGCGATTGTAATGGCCCAAGAAGGGGGGATTGGGGTCCTCCATAAAAATATGACTGCTGAAAAGCAGGCAAAAGAAGTCACTAAGGTCAAGAGATTTGAATCTGGGATGGTAACAGACCCGATCGCAGTTACTCCCGATGCAACTTTGGCTTATGTGAGACAGAGAATTCAAAAGTTTGGTTTTTCAGCATTTCCGGTAACAGATAGCGAGGGTAAAATTGTTGGAATTTTAACTAATCGGGATATGCGCTATGAAGAAAATGAGGAAACTCTGGTAAAAGATATGATGACTCCAAGAGAGAACTTAGTGCTTGCCGAAGAAGGAATTGATCTTAAAGACGCTAAGAAATTACTCTATACCCATAGAATTGAGAAACTTCCCATTATCTCTAAAGATGATAAGTTGGTTGGCTTGATTACGGTTAAAGATATTGATAAATCCAGGGCCCATCCTCATGCTAATAAAGATAGCCTAGGTCGCTTACGAGTGGCCGCGGCCGTTGGAGTAGGGGAAAAAGAACTCGAAAGGGCCAAGCTATTAATTAAAGCTGGCGTAGATGCCATTGTTGTGGATACTGCTCACGGACACTCAAAGGGTGTTATTGAGATGGTTAAAACCATTAAATCTCTTGATGGAAATGTAGATGTAGTTGGTGGTAATGTGGCCACAGCTAAAGCCTGTGAAGACTTAATTAAGGCCGGTGCAGATGGGATAAAAGTTGGTATTGGCCCAGGTTCAATATGTACTACCCGAGTAATTGCCGGAATTGGTGTTCCACAATTACAAGCCTTAATGGATTGTCGAAAAGCTTGTCAAAAAGCTGGAGTTCCTTTTATTGCTGATGGTGGGATAAAATATTCTGGAGATATTGTTAAGGCCTTAGCTGCTGGCGCTGAGACAGTGATGATTGGATCTCTTTTTGCGGGAACAGATGAGTCCCCAGGAGAGCGTGTGATTTATCAAGGTCGTGCTTATAAAATTTATCGTGGTATGGGATCTCTGGGAGCAATGGTAAAAGGTTCGGCCGATCGTTACGGACAAGGAGAAGTAAGGGAAGCTGAAAAATTAGTACCTGAAGGGATTGAAGGACAGGTTCCTTACCGAGGATCTTTGTCTGAAAATATCTATCAATTAATTGGTGGTTTACGTTCCGGAATGGGATACACTGGTTCTAGTTCACTAACGGAGCTAAGAGAGAAAGCTCAATTTGTAAAAATCTCACCTGCCGGCTTAAAAGAGTCACATCCCCATGATGTTTCGGTTACAAAAGAGGCGCCTAACTATCGTTTGAGTTAGGGTACTTAATTTAGAGGAATAAAATGAACAATGTTTGGATAATTGATTTTGGTTCACAGTATACACAACTTATAACGAGAAGGTCTCGAGAGCTAGGTTATTCGTCAGAGATTATGACCTTGGATGATAGTTTTGAAAGATTAGGTAAGGGAGAAAAGCCCTTAGCATTTATTCTTTCAGGAGGGCCAAATTCTATTTTTGAAGATCGCACTGATTATTCACGAATCTTTGATTTAAACTTACCGACTTTAGGTATTTGTTATGGAATGCAACTTATATCAAATCATTTTGGGGGAAAAGTTGAAAGAGGTGTTCAGGGAGAATACGGGCATTCAAGTGTACATAGTGTGCAGGGTTATTCCATCCCTGGTGTGAAGGGATCAATTAATACCTGGATGAGCCATTTTGATCATGTAAAAGTTCTGCCCGCAGGATTTATTCAAATCTTGGAAAGCGATAATGGGCTAATTGCCGGTATTGAAGATAAAGAAAAGAAAATCATGGCCTTGCAATTTCACCCGGAAGTTGAGCATACGGAACATGGAAGAGATATCTTATTGCACTTTTTTAAGGATATTGCAGGATTAAAAGAAAATTGGTCTGACGATATCATGTTAGAAAACTGTAAAAAAGAAGTGGCCGAAGTTAAAGGTAGCAAGGTGCTTTGTGCTTTTTCGGGAGGAGTGGATTCATTGGTAGCCGCCACGATTGCCCATCAAGTTCTCGGTGATGACCTTTATTGCTTTTTTGTTGATAATGGGCTGCTAAGACCACAGGATTATCATCATATTGAAACCCTTCAAAAAGAAACTCCACTTAATATCGAAGTGGTTGATGCTAAAGAACTTTTCTATTCCAAGCTTAATGGAATAGACGAGCCGGAAAAAAAGAGAAAGGCCATAGGGGTAACTTTTATTGAAGTCTTTGAACAAAAAGTTCACGAGTTTGAAAAACGACATAATATAAAATTCGACTATCTATTGCAGGGGACTCTCTATCCAGACGTTATTGAATCAGTCTCTCCGCATAAAAAAGGTGGAAAATCAGTAACGATTAAATCGCATCATAATGTTGGTGGATTGCCTGAACGTATGAAGTTAAAATTGTTAGAGCCTTTGAAGTTTTTATTTAAGGATGAAGTAAGAGTTTTAGGTGAGGCGGTAAATTTAAAGTATGACTGGGTCCATCGTCACCCATTCCCTGGCCCTGGTATTGGCGTGCGGGTGTTAGGTGAAATAACAGAGGAACGAGTGCGTAAGGTACAAGAGTCAGATCAAATTCTTTTTGAAGAATTAAAGAATCAAAATCAATATGGCGCTTGCTGGCAAGCCTTCACTGTTCTACTGCCAGTAAAAACGGTAGGGGTAAAAGGTGATACTCGTGCTTACGAAGAAGTTATTACTTTAAGAGTTGTAAATTCAACTGATGGAATGACCGCCACATGGACTCATTTACCTTATGAGTTTTTAGCTAAAACTTCTGCGCGTATTACCAATGAAGTTGCTGGTATTACTCGTGTTGTTTACGATATTACATCGAAGCCACCAGGGACCATTGAGTGGGAGTAGGAGCTACTGAATAGAGCACTTACTCATCAAGCGCTTATATTCGGCCATGACTTTTTCTTGGTTTACCACGGGGGTGCGACAGAATCCGGCACAACCCTTGTTTTGTAAAATTCCAGCAATTCGCACAAAGGTTTCTTCATTAGGCGATCCTTTTATAATACTTAAGGATAGCATTGCTTCACTGTAGTCTTTTTTAATTTTCTCTAGCTCAAGGGGATTGGATTCTAGCTTTTTTAAGATATGATCATTTAAGCTCTTACCAGATGGAAAATCAATTGAGTTATCTTTCATTATTCTAGCGATGACAGTTAATCTTTCAGCTTGATCTAAATCTTTAAGCTGAGTCAGTTTCTTGGTAATTATTTTTTGTTGCTCAGGTGTTAAATCTTTTATCTTGGCTATGATCTTGTTGTATTCACCTTCAGGTAAACCTTGTACGAGTGTTTTTAAAAAGTCTTTGTTTTCAGCGAGTTCTGTACCTTTAAGTTCTTTTCTTCCGTGGCTAATATTTTTTCCAGCCTTCCACATTGCACCACCTTTAAGTCCTATTGGGGCCAGGGCAATATCTAATCCGACAAAGGCCCAACCAGCTTGAGCATCATGAAAGGCTTCACGAGCCTTTTCTTGGTTGGCCAAACCAATATCAGCTAAACCTCTTATTTGGTTACTTTCATGGTCTAACTCAAAGGTTTCAACCATTCCTGCACCACTAGCAACACCACCAGCTGTAATCGCTATACCTAAGCAAGGAACACAGCCAAAAGCGGTTGCGACACCGGCCCCTAGTGCTACTGCTCCGGAACCAATTTGTGTTAGGGTT
>JBFEUX010000358.1:0-1953 GCA_041547255.1 Bacteriovoracaceae bacterium | reverse complement strand
TTCTAATGTCAGATAAGCAAGGAAAACTTCTGAATCTGTTTCAGATTTAAATTGGTAGTTTGATTTAGCTATTTCTTCTTTTAGCTTTGAAGCATTTTCAATTATTCCATTATGAACTATTGCAAACGTTTCATTTTCATGCGGGTGTGCATTGGTATCATTAACAGCACCATGAGTCGCCCATCTAGTATGGCCAATGACTAAGGATGAAAATAAATTAGTCTCTGATTGCAGTAGCCCTTTGAGGTTTTCGAGTTTTCCCTCTTTTTTGACAACTCTTAAGCCAGCGCTAGTTTGAAAAGCTATTCCAGCTGAATCATACCCTCGATATTCTAGTCTCGATAGGCCCTCAATGACCGGTTCAATTCCATTATTATTACCAGCATAGCCTACAATTCCACACATACTAATCTCCCGAAAAAAACAATTGCTAGCATAACATCAATTGATAAGACTAGCTAGTAGTGGGCTTTGCGCCTTTTGTCATTTTTTTTTAATAAATTTGGGGGCCATCCCTTCCTTGGTGGTCTGTCTTTGACGGGCAATAGCAAAAGCATCATCAGGAACATCCTTATTAATAGTAGAGCCCGATCCGATGTATACTCTATCTCCCAGATTTATAGGAGCAATCATTTGACAATCACTGCCAATAAAGGAGTCTTTACCAATTGTTGTCTTATGCTTTTGCGCTCCATCATAATTACAGGTAATAAATCCACAGCCTATATTTGTATTTTGACCTATTTCTGCATCACCAACATAACTCAAATGAGAGACCTTTACTCCTTTGTGTAAAACTGACTTTTTAGTTTCAACAAAATTTCCAATCTTGCATTCTTCAGAGATAACAGAACCTTCTCTCAGTCGTGCGAATGGCCCGATATCAGAATTGGCCTTAACATGGGCTTTTTCGAAATAACTATAAGCCTTAACAGTAACCCCATCTTCTATTTTACTATCCTTGATAACAGCACCAGGCTCAATAATTACATGTTTACCAATCTGAGTATTTCCCATAAGACTAACGTGAGGATAAATAGTGGTTTCTGCAGCGATAGTTACACTCGGTTCAATGTAGGAACTCTGCGAGTTTATTATTTTAATACCATTTAGCATCAGTTCATGCTTTTTTCTTTCTAAAATCAAAGATTCAACCTCTTCCAATTGAATGAGGTTATTGACTCCTAAAAATTCCTTGGCATCTCTAAAAACATGCGACCTTACATTGTAGCCAACTTTAAATAAATCAGTTAAATAAAACTCTCCTGATTTATTTTTATCATCTATCTTCTCTATAAAGTTTTTAATGTGTTCTGTTTTAAAAATATAAAGTCCCGAATTAACTTCATTTATTTTCTTTTGCGCTTCCGTTGCATCTTTTTCTTCAACAATATTAAAACCAGGCTCACCATGCTCGATTCGGCCATATCCGTAAGGATCATTGGTAGTAAAAGTAACACATACTGCATCAGCACCAGAATGATTAACCTCTCTATATATTTCAGTATAAGTTTCTGGCTTGATTAAGGGGGTATCTGCACAAACAACAAAGGTAAATTTATTTTCCCATGCTGCCGGAAAAGCATCAAAAAAAGTTTTAACAGCATGCCCAGTGCCAAGTTGCTCCTTCTGGACAGCGTAGTTAATTTTTAAATTGGGAAAAGAGCCTTTAACATGCTTCATCAGCTCTTCTTTCTTATGTCCAACAACCAAATTATAATCAATTTCAATCCCTAAATTCTTGGAACAAGCACTTAAACTTTCAATAACAAAGTCTACTAGAGTCTTACCAGCAGCGGGACAAAGTGGTTTTGCTGTGTCAATTTTAAGCCTAGTACCCTTTCCTGCAGCCAAAATTACCACATTAATTTTCTCAGACATATTACCAACCTTTTAAGTCTACTTTTCTTTTTCGCATTAACATAGCGCTAAACCACGATAGAATAACAAAAT
>JBFEUX010000327.1:0-2581 GCA_041547255.1 Bacteriovoracaceae bacterium | reverse complement strand
GCTACAAAATCCAGCTGTGATTGATTTGCATAAATTACTTTTCTTAAATCTATATAACTTGGTGTTGTGAGACCAAAGTCCTTCAACTTTTCATCATTTAGATAAGTACCTAGTGTTCCAAAAGTTAAAATACCTTTATTTTCTTGAACAAGGAGCTGTCTAATAATATCCACCACAGTAGTCTTGCCATTCGTTCCCGTCACACCTAAAAATTTTATCTCATTATTTATAGGATATAACCTATTTAAAAAGCACTCCTGCAATAGATAAAAGTCTTCACTCGAAACTTCACATACATTACTTATACCCAAAGCTTGTTTTGTATTCACAAGGCAATACAAAAAGCTAGCTTCCTCAAGATGCTTCTTACATCTAGTCATTTCCTCTTTATTTGCTTCATCGTTTACTTTATAGAATAAAAGACTTTGTGAATCAGCCTCTTGTGCTTTCCAATGAACACTAGTGATAGCATCCAACTCCCACTGATAAGAATATTTTTTTAAAATATCCGAAATTTGTTCATCAATCATAAACAGGGGCTTTGAATTTAAGTTGAATAACTGTGTTTTTAGATATTGGGGATCCCGCAGCAGGTGACTGGTCACTAATTATACCAAACCCCTTATGATCATACTGAGCATCAAGCGAGTCTAAAATTTTAAAGGCGCTTGTTTTATCCAAACCAATCAAATTGGGAACAATACCCTTCACAACTTTTCTTCTCGCGGAATATTTCACACTGATATCATCAATATTTTTCTTACCACCTTCTTTTACCAATGCCAGGCGGCTATAGTTTTTATCCTTATATAGAATACTTTTAACTATTTTTTTAAAGATTGGTGCCGCAACTTGGTTACCATAATAACCTTTCTTTGGGTTATCCACATAAACATAGACAACAAATTGTTTACCAACGTTTACCGGATAACCAATAAAGCCTGAGATATAGCCAGAGTATCCACCTTTACTATCAGCTCGCTGAGCGGTAGAGGTTTTTCCTGCAATTACAAAGTGGGCCACCTTGGCATTTTTTCCAGTTCCGTCTTCCACGGCTTTCACCAACATCTCGGTCACTCTTCTTGAGGTTCCAGCTGATAATATTTTTTTTCTTTTTAATTTCTTCGGGTCATCGACTTTTAACATTGTTGGTTTTACATAGTAACCGCCATTAGCAAAGGCTGCATAACTCGCCAGCATTTGAACACCTGTCGTGGCCACACCCTGTCCAAAACTAATATTACTTAGTCGCAAGGGTGATATATTTTTTTTCTGATCTAAAATACCTTTTGATTCTCCAGGTATTTCTATTCCGGTCTTTTTACCAATTGAAAACAAATCAAGCGTCTTCTTTAAATTTGGATAGGTAAGATCAAAAGCAATTTTGGTGGTTCCAATATTTGAACTATATTTAAGAATATCAGTAACGGATAACCATTCGTAAGCATGATGATTGTCAGATTCGCTTATATAATGGTTTCCAACTTTAAACTTTCCTCGTTCACAGTAATAACTTGTGTCTTCTCTTACAACATTATGTTCAATTGCCGAGGCGACAGTAAGGGCCTTAAAGACTGAGCCCGGCTCAAATGGATCAGTTACAAAGGACAGCTTACGGTCTTTTGCTCCCTTTGGATGATTCGGATCATAAGTTGGATAATTTGCGATGGCCCATATCTCTCCAGTGGCTGCATTCATTACTGCAGCACCACCTCTTAAGCCTTCATGCTTTAACACACCTTCTTTTAAGCTTTCTTCTAAACTCGCCTGTATATCTTTATCAATTGATAGCACCAAATCCTTGGCCCGCTTATCAAAGTTCGCACTCTCAAACTTTACCGGTCTTCCCTTGGCATCTCTAAAGTATTTGTGGATTTCAGGTTCACCCTGTAGGTCAGCATTATATTCGTACTCCAAACCTGCAAGCCCCTTATTGTCTATCCCCACGAAACCAATCGCCTGTGAAAGCAGTTCATGATTCGGATAAAAACGGCTAGACTTATTTTCTAAAAAAATATTTTTAAACTTTTTAATCTTAGCAATTTGATCTTTAGATAACTCAATCTCTCTTTTTATCCAGGTAAATTTTTTTCTTTTTTTAATTTTTTGGACAACCGAAGTGATATTAATTGATGGAACAATCTTGTCTAGCTCTTTAAGTTCGCGAATAAGTAAGTTTTCATTTTTAACAAAAGTAAACAGATTGTATCTTTGTACATTTATCGCAAGAGGATTGTTATTTCTATCTAAAATAAAACCTCGTTTAGGATAAATTTTAGTCTCACGCATAATTTGGCTTTCAGAATAAGCTATCAATTTCTTGCGATTTAATACCTGAACATAAAAAGCTTTCCCTATTACCATCATGAATAGCAATAAAAATAAAAAGAATATTCCGGTTAACTTTGTCTTTATCATATAGCTCTATGGAATGATGATAATATGTTTTTCATCTGGCTCATTTAAATTAAATTTATTCGCATAAGCTTTCAATCTTTTTACTGATAGCTCTCTCGCTCTGTTAGCCTTTAGTTCTTTGTTTTTAGTTTTTTGTATACTTATTCTTTTGGCGATTTCATTG
>JBFEUX010000183.1:0-6106 GCA_041547255.1 Bacteriovoracaceae bacterium | reverse complement strand
TTTTGAATAGTTTTCTATATATAATGTATAGTTTACTTTACATTTGACTGGAGAATGTATAGTTTACTATGCATAGATGAATTACCAGAAGGCCATATGGGAAATACAAAAACTAAATTAAACATTACGAATTCAATTCATGTATTACGTGCAGAGAAGCGGATGACTCAACAAGAACTGGCGGATGCAATTGGTGTAACCAGGCTTACCGTTAGTTCACTAGAGAAAGGAAACTATAATCCTTCGCTTGAGTTGGCATTTCGAATTGCTATGTATTTTGAAAAGAGTTTAGAAGAAATTTTTACGGTAGGAGAGTCAGATGAATAAGGGACAGATGAATAAAATTGACAAGTTTTTAATTAAATATGTGTTGTATGCATTACCACTTAATATAGTCGTGATGCTCTGGGGGGCAATTGATGATCCAGATAAGTTGTCGCTCAGTGAAGGATTAACAAGAGTTGTATGGGACACACTTGGCTTCATTTTTATGTTTTGGATGCTTATTTCTTTATATCTAAGTCTGAAAACAGTTTTTTCCAATCAGTTTCGAGATAAACTATTAAGTAAATTTACGCGTGTGAAAGAACGAGATGAAAGAGAAGTGGAAATTTCACAAAATGCCGCTCGGTTTTCTTATTTTTCTACCTTAGCCATTTTGTTATTGTTTTTATTTCTTTCTATTTTCACGGTAACCATTGGGCGATATCCAGACAAGGAAATGAGTAAAGATAAAAATGGTTATGTTTCAATCGGAATGCAATTCGAAGCTTATAATTTAGATAAGATTTCCAATAGTTCAAAGGATAATAAAGGTATGACTATTGTTAATTACTCAGGACTACCCATCACTCATTCAGCATTATTACTGTTTATCATATTATGGCAAGTTTGTAGCTACCATATAATTGTAAAACGAAAATTGTATTCATAAAGTATTGAGAGCTTGGAGGGAAGTCGTTCGCAATTTATGGACGATACCAACACTGTGGTCTGGTTCCGTAATCACTACCTTGCTCACGTGTGCAAAACCCGGCGGCAGGATCTTCATCACTGACTGGCGCTGAAAAATGCTGGTCACAACGCACACCCTGCACATAAGTATCCAGGCGACATTGGGCCTTCGGGTGCCAAGGGTCAGTGGTCTCGACAATATTTGTATCCGGCGTTTCGATCTTAGGTGCAGGCAGATCTTTAAGTCCAGCTATGAATTCTGAAGTCTTGAGAGCAGTGTGCATGACCCTTTGGCAAAGATAATCATCACGACACTCATCCAAGATAACTTCTGGCAGCTTGGTTTTTGCCATTAACTCTTGATTATTGTCTTTATGCCATAACTTAGGAAGGCACTTCGCTGTGGCCCAATAATCGGCTTGGCCTTCGTAGGAGTTCCATCTTTTAAACATGACTGTTGATTTTGGGGCGCCCCCTAGGTGATGGCCAACTTCATGGCATACAATTAAGGCCAGTATATCTTTAGTCATTTGCGGATGCTTAGGAATTCCACCGTGTATCGTCACGGTCCATAGCGGGCCAAAGCGCATAGCGAAGGCATTTAGTGTCGTTGATTTCCAGTATCCTGTTAGCTTTAACACGCCACCTTTTTTTAGAATTTCAGAACGGTAAGTATTTCTAATTTTTGCCAGTACATCTTTATATTCAGATTTGCTGAGACCTTGGCCATCTAATGAATTGATCTCATAGGTTTGATCTAAAAATTTGGCGTAACTATTAATTGAATAGCTAAATGAATAGACTAAGATCATCATCAATAGAGTTTTGTGCATAAATTTCTCCTATGGCACAAAGTATCTAATATAAAATATGAATATTCAAATTTTTGAAACAGCCATACGGGGATTGATATATATCAAAACAATGCAGAGGAATTGTCATTTTAATGACTTAGCATGGGTGTTATCTCTAACTTCTAATAAAAAACAGTTACCCAGGAGTTAAAATGCAACCACAAACAACAAAAGCGACGGAAGGAAAGTTTGTAAGTCCATTTTTAAATGGCGTTGATATGGCCAAACTTGATGAGACCGTGAAGTCCGTTCAGGACGACAGAGATCTAGGAAAATTCACTTTTAAAACACATAATCATTGGATTGATGGTGGACATAGTATTGCCACCATTAATTCCTATAAAGAAGCAGATAAAACCTTCACCAGAGCTCAATCATTTAAAGTAGAGGCCGATGAACCACCTCAGCGTCTAGGTAATAATTTAGGAGCAAGCCCATCTGAATACGCCCTTTCAGCCTTATCCTCATGTATGGCCACCACTCTCGCTTTCCAAGGTGCAGCCGAAGGCAAGAAAATTGAAAGTATTGAAGCTGATTATGAAGGGGATGTCGATATGCAAGGTTTTTTACATCTAGATCCAACAGTAAGAACCGGCTTTAAAGAGATTAATGTAAACCTAAAAGTAAAAGGTGATGTGAGTAAGGAAGAGGTAGAACGACTTGTTAAACTGTCTCCTGTGTATGACTCTTTAACCAAACCTGTTCCGGTAAATGTTAACGTGCAGATTGTTAAATAATATTTTTCTATGTGTCTGTTCTCTTAAGGAGAGTGCAGACGCATAATTTAAAGCCATTTTTTTTGAAAATAAAGAAGGGGCGTCTGTTCCCAGCTCTCATTAACAGGCTTTTCTAGTATTTTTACCCTTGGTAAGGGAATTTTCAATAAGTTCTTTTAGCTGTTGTGGAGAAAGCTGTCCCGTTTGTAGCTTAAGTAAAAGCTTATCGCGGGTTGTTGGTTTAGTTTTGGATAAGAGTAGTAAGAATTCATCTATATTTCTGCCGCCATCTTTTCCCATTTTCTTACCAGCTTCAAATAAAATTTTTGCTGCTTTTCCCTGAGCAAATTGCTTATAAGTCTTTGTAAAATTTTTCATATCAGTTTGCGAAAGACTATTTAGTAAAGATTGTTGAGCTTTAGCTGCTTTAGTTCCCGCTTGAGATGCTTTTAATAGCTTTAGCCCACCTAAATCTGTGACGGAAAAGCCCAAACTCAAAGCTGCTCTCAATCTGGCCTCTTTGAATGCGGTAAGATTCTCCCGGGCCTCCACGATACTAAGCCTATCGGAGTTTCCGGTAAGATAGGCCAATTCCATATCTCGCATTTCATTGTATCTCTCCAAGGTGTCTGCACTATAATGTGCTGTTTCTAATGCTCCGAGGGCCATGCCAGAGACCAGACCTGCTGTGGAAATGGTGGTTAATGTACCTGCGGCCGAAGCTGCGGCCGTGGCAGTTAACCCTTTAAGTATAATACCTTTAGCTATCAGAGCTCCGGCGAGTGCAGTTCCACCTGAGGCCACGACAATCGCAATTCCCGCTCCAACGACCAATCCTCCCCAAAGCCAAGCTTCTGTGTTTTTCTTTGCATCGTCTTCTTGTTCAATTTTATTAATCATGTCACACACGATAGGAGAGAGGTGCGGATTTTTTATCAGGATTTGTCCTACCGCTGCAGGATTACTCGCAATAAGATCTTTTAGAGGATGATATAGCTGTCTCTTACTTTTTTGTTTGATAACAGCTAGTTTGCGGATTTGCTTTTGTACTTTATTTAAAATCTCGTTTTTAGCAGTGTCTATATCTTCTGATCTAATATTTGTTTTATGAGATTTAAATTTAAAATAGGTTTGTTTTTTATTTTTAATTTCCCATAAATCTTCATCTTCTAACTGTCTCATATGGCCAATTTTTTCTTTCATATGATCGGTAAGTAGCAGTATTCCCGGACCTGAAGTGGCCTCTTGAGTATACGTTTGTACATAATTTTCCAGCTTATGTAGATTTTCTTTATCCTCTTTTTTTACATCACTGGAGTCCCAGAACATTGTTTTAATCAATCCTTGTTCTGCATCCAGTTTAACATCTTTAACCGTTTTATTAATGTGTTTAACCTTCTCTTTTAAAAGTCTTGCGGTTTGTGTCGGACTGCTATACTTTTTTTGTTTTTCCTTGGAAAGTTTGACTTCTTGAATGATCGCATTTTTCAGCCGCTCTTTTTGAGATGAACTACAATTTTTCTTGCCGCAAATTTCCTTGATCGATTGTGCCAATTCATCTTTAGTAAGATTTCCATCTAGGGCAAAGCCTTTTTCAAACTGGTAACGAATATTAACATGGGTTTTTGCCGAATTGATTAAGGATTGCTCCAGTAATTGGTTTAACAATTCTTTTGTATCTTTTTGAGTATAGTGATCGCTAATTTTTTGAATATCTTTAATTTGCCCATTCAGATTATTGAGTACTGAGTTAATTTCAGCTTCAGTTACTGCTCCCCGAGGGCAATTAATAGTGAGCTCTTTTTCTACAAAGGCAGCATCTAGAATTCTGGTGGTTAGATTTCTTTTAGAACCATCATTTTGGCATTTTTTAAATGCTTTTCGGATTTGATTATAATTAAAAATCTGCCTATGGTTTTTAATTAATTGTCTGCCCTGGGCTGTCATGAGTGCTTTTTTATTGGCCGGATTTTCAATAAATTTTTGGGTATGGGATACGACTTCCGGTCCTAGGGTGGAGTATAATCTTTGTGAACCTACTCCTTGTAGCCACATTTGCTGCTGTAATAGTTCTTTTATTTGCTCATTGGAGTAAGCGGATATTCCAAAACAAATACTGGTAAGGAAAATAAAAAATTTCATTCTATATTCCCCCCATGCTTTTTAATAAGTTTACTTCAAAACATTTAATCATTGCAGGCACAGCTAGTGTTTTTGGTCTTTTTAAATTAAGCTTTGTCTCTTTCTGTGTGCTGTATTTTGCTAGTTTCGCCTTTTGTCTTTTTGTGGCCTCCAGCATACTTTGCTTAGCTTTAGGGCTGCTAGAAATAATATCTTCTAGTTCATCATAGTTTTGTAATAACAATACCTTTCTTGTTTGTGAGGGAGCAGGTAGGTTAATTGATCTATCACCATTTTGAACGAGTGGAATCAATTCATATTTTCGTATGGGATCTAATTTAGTGTGATCAACTCCAATATTTTTTAAGGATTTAAAGAACGACTTAAATGATCTGTCAGCATCTTCATAACTGTTGGCAAGCTTTGAGTAGTTTTCTTCTAGGTGATATTGCATCATGATCTCTGGACGTCTGATTTCTACGTCCGCTCGTGGAATTTCTTTTCCTTGCACATAAGTAAATCGGCTACCTCTAGTCATCTTTGGCTTATTGAACTCTACTTTACTTACGGGGTTGCCCCAGCGTTCCGTTTTATCAACAATTAGTTCAAGTCTGAGACCTAATTTTTTTACCCAAGGTCCTCGTAGCCTCTCATCCAAGTGGTCTACATTATTTAGGTATTTCTGGGCAACATGATCATCTATTCTGTTTTGCAGATCTATCGTTATCTTGCCTGGATTATTTGTTGTTTGATCTATTTTTTTTCCAAAAATATCGGTTAGCCCTTCTACCACCAGCCTGTTTTTAGTTCTTTTGCCAGTGCTGTCTACAAACCTTTCGGCCGGTGCTAAGTATTCATTTTGTTGTAGCAAAAATTTGGTAGATGTATTCACCTTGGAAGCATCGTGGAGAGTCATAAATTTTCGTAAGTGGGTACGTAATTGCGACTTTAGTTTTGGATCTTTCCATACTGCTTCGGGAATGTCTAAATCTTTTCGCAACTGCTTTGCGGTGACGGCAGGTAATTTTTCTGCCTTATTCGCTGGGATTCCATGTTCAAGATAATTATCAAACATCTCATCAAACATAATAACGTTGTTATTAATATGATTGTTCATGTGAATAAGATATTGTTCTTCATTCCAAGGTAATTTGGGAATTTTGCCGGATGTAGATTGGGCCTGTGTTTGGCCAAACCCGAAAAAGACAAATAGTAACAATACAAAAAGAAATTTATGCATAGTATACTTTATCGGTCGTTTTTTTATGAGACGTGGCTAAAGAAATCTTAAATATCTTGATTAAAACACTATATGCCAACTTTTTGAGTCACTTCAGTTCTTTTGGGCCAATTAATACTCTTAAGCTTACTTACATTAAGTCTATGTATTTACGAATATACTTAAGTCTTATTAACTAAAGTACGAAATGTACATATAATTTAAGAAAACCGATCAAGGAT
>JBFEUX010000369.1:0-1849 GCA_041547255.1 Bacteriovoracaceae bacterium | reverse complement strand
CCTCTTTAAGTTTTTTCTCTGCATCCTCATGCATATCAACTGTAGTTTTAAAATTATGACTCTCTACAGCTTCATCGTCTACTATTTGCAAGTGTATATTTAACTGATCTTCTGGCGCTTCTAAAAATTTACTCATTGCCAATCTCAGTTCATCCCAATTTTCTTTCTCTTGAAGATAGTCAAAAAATATTTTGCCATCATCTAAAAAGCCAATCTTAATATTTCTAGCATTCACATTAAAATCCGCAGAATTTAATATATTCCCTCGCTCCACATTCATAGCAAGAGAACCTTTGTGCTCATAAAGATACTTTATAAAATTATCCCAAGATTTTTCGACTTTTATTTCTGGACTTGCTTCAACTTGCTCAGCGGGAGCTTCAACTGCTGACTCTTTTTCTTCTACAGTTTCTTGTGCTTGAGTAGCTGGCATTTTAGGCTCTTCAACCACTGTTTCAACTGTTTTTTCTATAACTTTATGTTTTTTTTTTACTGAAAGATTAGGACTTTGCTGAGTAACAATTTGTTCGCGCAATGCCATTTTAATAAAAGAAAAGCAGCAGGTTTTTTCCGGGTCAAACGAATTTAGGGCCCAATCCAAATCCTTAGATAAATTTTCATAGACCCACATAACTTCAATTAGGCTTATGGCCTCTAGAACATCACGATCCAGATCAGTAGTTTGAATATTTCCAGCTTCATCTAAATTAGTTAACAAGTCATATAGTTTATCTAATACTTGTTTAGAAAAAATTTTCAAATCAATATTTTCAGCGACCACGCTTTCAAAGGTTTGAGTTACAGCATCTTTGTTTTTAGCTAGGATGGAATTTAGCATATGGTTTACAGAATGCACCTTTGCCATTCCCAGCGATAACATCAAAGTATCTTCAGTAATAGTATCAGATTCTGATAAACTGATCACTTGATCTAAAAGCGATAGAGAGTCTCTAAAACTTCCATGCCCTTGTTTGGCCAATTCACGCAGTAAATCCTCTTTTTCAAATTTAATGCCTTCAGTATCAGCAACTTCAGACAAAAGCTTTACCGTATCTTCAATCGTTGAATTTTTAAAATCAAAGCGCTGACAACGAGAAAGTACTGTACCTAAAAGTTTTTGCGGGTCAGTAGTGGCAAATATAAAAACCACATGCTCAGGCGGTTCTTCTAATGTTTTAAGAAGCGCATTAAAAGCACTGGTCGTAAGCATATGCACTTCATCAACAACATAAACTTTATATTTACCCGAAGACGGAAGATATTGAACATTTTCAATTAATTCACGAATATCATCGACACTATTATTGGAAGCACCATCAACTTCTAAATAATCAATAGAGTTGCCGGCATCAATAGCTAAACAGGATGAACACTTTAAGCATGGCTCACCTTCAGCAGAAAGATTTTCACATCTGATGGCCTTAGCAAAAATTCGCGCAATGGTTGTCTTTCCAATACCGCGGGTTCCCGTAAGTAAATATGCATGTGCTATTTTATTATTTTTAATTGAGTTGATCAGAGTCTGGGTAATATGCGACTGCCCTCTAACCTCTTTAAATAACTTTGGTCGCCACTTCCTGGCAAGCACTTGATAGCTCAAACTCTCTCTCTCTGTTGAAATTGTATGGCCAAATTAATAGCTCAACTTATTAATGTCAATTCGCACTGATAAATTATAAACATTAAATAAAAGAATGTAAGGAAATATAAGCGAAAAAATAGTGGCAGCTTACACAAAGCAACAACCGGTACCGTTGCTCTGTTCCCAGCCTGGCGGATTCCCAGCATTACAATCGTAAACTGCCACGTGCATAATAGACATAAACTAACTCAAAGGCAAGTTTAACTT
>JBFEUX010000099.1:0-10023 GCA_041547255.1 Bacteriovoracaceae bacterium | reverse complement strand
GTCTTGTTTTTCTTCATCTCTAAAATATTCAGCAACAGACAGACCTGTAAGCGCAACTCTTGCTCTCGCTCCTGGTGGCTCATTCATCTGACCATAAACAAGGGCCGTCTTATCAATAACTCCAGACTCGCTCATCTCATCAAAAAGGTCTCTACCTTCTCTGGTTCTTTCCCCAACACCAGCAAATACAGAAAGACCACCGTGTTGAGTAGCAATATTGTTGATAAGCTCCATAATTAAAACGGTTTTACCAACTCCGGCACCACCAAAAAGACCAATCTTTCCACCTTTTAAATAAGGAGCAAGAAGGTCAATAACTTTAATACCCGTATAGAATGGCTCTTGTGTTGTAGAAAGATCCGCAAACTTAGGAGCTTCTTTGTGAATTGAGTATGATTTTTTAGCATTAAGTGGACCTGCTTCATCTACTGGCTCACCTGTTACGCTAATGATTCTTCCAAGAACTTCTCTACCAACTGGCGCTTGAATTGGAGCTCCTGTATCTTTAACCTCTTGTCCTCTGGCAAGGCCTTCAGTAGCATCCATGGCAATTGTTCTAACCATGTTGTTACCCAAGTGAGAAGCAACCTCACATACTAGGTTCCATTCTCCGCCCTCAATTGATGAGTTTGTCATTTTTAATGCGTTATAAATTGCTGGTAGCTTTCCGTTGGTAAATTCAACGTCAACAACCGGTCCCATAACTTGTCTAATAATTCCTACACTTTGCTCAGACATTTTATCTGCTCCTTATGCGTTTAATGACTCAGCACCCGATACAATTTCTGTTAATTCAGTTGTAATCGCTGCTTGTCTTAATTTATTCATTGTTAATGTTAAATTTCTAATCATGTCTTTACTGTTTGTTGTCGCATTATCCATTGCTGTCATACGAGTAGCATGTTCAGCCGCAATTGCATCTAACATACAAGTAAACACTGTAGAGTTTAAAACCTCAGGAATAAGACTATCCAAAATAGCTTCTGCCGATGGTTCATATTTAAAGTCTACTGGAAATTCTTTTAGTAGTTGCTCTTTTTCTTCTGCTGTAACAGTCATTGGTAATACTTGTTGTACAGTAGAGTTAAACTCAATTGCAGAAACAAAAGTATTATATCCAATATATACCTTCCCTAGCTCCCCAGCCTTAAAGTTATTTGCAAGCTCAGTTACAATTTCTTGAGCTTCCATAAAGGTTGGGTCAGCTTTTGCGTAAGCAAAGGTCTTTGTATGAGGAAAGCCTTCTTTCAGCAGAAGTTCTTTAACCTTACGTCCAATAAAATAAAGCTTAAAATTAGTATCCTCTTGGCCATCGATAAAAGTTTTAACTTTCTTATAAAGAGATGAGTTATAACTTCCACATAAACCTTTATCTGAAGATATAATTAAAATAGCTGCATTCTTACTGGCACCTTCTTTTAAATATTCGTGAGTATAGTTTTCAGCTAGTGCTGCGGCAACTCGAACTGACTTATCAAGCTCTGCAGAATAAGGTTTAAAACCCTGTATTCTGTGTTGAGCTTTAGACAACTTAGCAGCTGATACGAGTTTCATGGCACTAGTGATCTTTAGAGTACTTTTTGTACTCCCAATCCTCACCTTTAAGTCTTTAATATTTGCCATAATATTCTCTTTTTTTAATTAGTAGTTCGAAGAAATATAACTTGTAATTGCCTCAGTTAGCTTTACTTCATTTTCAGCTGAAACTTGTTTTTCAGTTCTAATTGCATCTCTTAAAGCAGCGTGCTTAGTTTTGATAAACTCTAACAAACCAATTTCCGCTTCAACCACCTGACTCTTATCAAGAGTATCAAAGTGACCTTTAGTACCTGCAAAGATAGAGATTACTTGATCTTCAACATCATAAGGAGAATATTGAGCTTGTTTAAGTAGTTCAACTAATCTTTCCCCTCTTTCAAGTTGCTTTCTTGTTGCCTCATCTAAATCCGATGCAAACTGAGAGAATGCAGCTAATTCTCTATATTGAGCTAGATCCAGTCTCAATGTACCAGATACTTTTTTCATTGCTTTAATTTGAGCTGAACCACCTACTCTTGATACAGAAACCCCAACGTTTACGGCAGGTCTAACACCAGCGTTAAACAAGTCTGCTTCAAGGAAGATTTGTCCGTCTGTAATAGAGATAACGTTTGTTGGAATGTATGCAGAAACGTCACCCTCTTGAGTTTCAATAATTGGAAGTGCTGTCAATGAACCAGCTCCAGTTTCATCACTCATTTTAGCAGCTCTTTCTAGTAGTCTAGAGTGAACATAGAAAACATCCCCAGGGAATGCTTCACGTCCTGGTGGACGTCTAAGAAGAAGTGATAATTGTCTATATGCTTGTGCTTGCTTAGTTAAATCGTCATAAACGATAACTGCATGCTTACCGTTATCTCTGTAATACTCACCCATAGTACAACCAGAATAAGGAGCAATGTACTGAAGTGGAGCTGATTGAGATGCTGTCGCCGAAACGATGATAGTATAGTCAAGAGCACCAGCTTCTTTCAGTTTTTGATATACTTGTCTAACTGTTGATTGTTTTTGCCCAACAGCTACGTAAACACATACAACATCTTTACCTTTTTGGTTGATAATTGTATCGAGCGCAACAGCTGTTTTACCAGTTTTTCTATCTCCAATAATTAATTCCCTTTGACCTCTACCAATTGGAATCATTGAATCAATTGCTTTAATACCTGTTTGAACTGGCTCATGAACTGGCTTTCTTTTAATAATACCAGGAGCTTTAATTTCAATATTTCTAAAATCAGTTGACTTGATTTCACCTTGTCCATCAATAGGCTCACCAATTGCGTTAACAACTCTTCCTAATAGTGCATCACCAACAGGAACCTTAACAATTGATTCTGTTCTTTTTACAGTAGAACCTTCTTTAATTCCTGAATCATCACCAAGGACCGCGATCCCTACGTTATTTGTTTCAAGGTTAAGAACCATCCCTTTAACACCACCAGTAAACTCTACAAGCTCTCCGGCAAGAACGTTCTTTAGTCCAAATACTCTGGCAACACCATCACCAATAGTAAGAACAGTACCTACTTCATTTACATCTAACTTTGCATCAAAGTTAGCAATTCTTTCTTTAATAATACCACTAATTTCTTCTGGTCTCATTGTCGTGCTCATTAAGCAAATCCTTAGTCTATAAAGTTACGTTTTAACTTCCTAATACAGAATCTCTAAAACTTTTTAATTGATTATCTACAGTTGCATCTAGTTGAAGGTCTCCAACGGTTACTTTGTATCCTGCTGTGATTTCTTCATTTTTTACATATGTTAACGAAGGCTCAGCATTACCCAGCTCTTTTTTAAGGGCCGTAATAAGTTTTTCTTTGTGTGCAGGAGCTATATCATCTCCAGCGCCTTCAATTACTCCCTTTAAAAAACCTTTTTCTTCGTCATCAATTACAATTACTTCTTTCGTAATTAATGGAAGAAGAGAAATTCTTTTTTGAGAAATAAGATATTTAACAGCAGAAACTAAAACTGCAGATAGCTTTATTTTTTCTGCAATGGCAGTAAAAACGCTATCTTTTTCTTCTTCAGTAAATACATCTAAAAATAGAACATTTTCTAAATCGTTTGAAGTGTTGATTACTTCCGTTAATGCTGTAAGCTCTTTGGCCATATCAACATTTTTTTCTTTTCCAAGGTCAATTAAAGTTGTTGCATATACTTTAGCAATATTCTTATCTTTCATCTTATAAGCCTTTAATGATTTTTTCTGTTGCACTGGTGCCTAAACTGGCATCTGCCTTGATTTGAGTTTTAGCTTTAGCCACAACCAAATCAAGTAAGTTTGCATTAAGTTCTTCCACCAATTCTTTTTTCTCTGATTCGATTTTATTATCAGCATCAACTTTCATATTTTTAATTCTTTCTTGAACATCAGCTGTGTAGGCAGTCTCAAACTCTTTTAGAAGCTTTTCACTCTCTTGCTTAAGAGTTTTGATTTCTTCGTCTACATTTGAAGTTTTCTTCTTTTGAATTTCCATCATGGCTTCAGCTTCTTTAGCTTTGCTGGATGCTCTCTCAATCATCTCTGATACTGTTGAAGATTTACTAGCAAAAAACTCACGAGCTGGTTTTTTTAAAACGAAAACTAAAGCAACTAGTAAAATAAATACGTTCGTTGCGGGAGCAATTAAAGTTGTAGCACCATGGCCATCACCTGCTGCAAATGCAACTCCAGAAATAACCACTGTTATTAAAGCGATTAACATTAATTTCATTATTATAATTCCTTTGTGATTTTTTGAACTAGACCATTAGCTAATTGCTCAGCCTCAGCTAATACTTTATCCTTCTTTTCTTGAATATCAGCTTCAGCTTTTTTTCGTTCTTCTTCTATATAGGCATTAACTGTTGTTTCTTCCGAACGATATTTGGTTTCTTCTCTTCTTACGATTTCAGCTTTTTTTGACTCTACGTTTTGCTTAATCGTCTTATTAGCTGTCTGAATTTTTTCTTTGTACTCATCTTGAATTTTAGAGATTTCTTTAAATTTTTTCTCTGCATTTCCTTCAAGATTTACCGTTTTATCTTCTCTTGTTTCTAGAATTTTCTGCAAATGATCTAGAAACAAAAACTTTGTTATAAAGTACATACATACAATAACACCAAACTGATAAAACACACTCTCATTAGCACCTAACTGCTTTAAGATATTTAAAAACATATCCATATTAAGTTCCCTTAATTTACCTGTAATTTAACAACAGTATTTAATATTTCCAAGGCCCAACTTAGTCAAGGAAGAAGTTTGATAAGTTTCAGATTTGTTTTAGATATATTTAGGATAACGCGTAGCGGATTATTTTTTGTCTTTCATCTTAGTAACACCATGGAAAATTACACCCTCTTCGACAACCAAACTTGGTGAAGTAATTGTTCCTTCGAACCTGGCTGGTTTTTTTATTTCAACTCTAGAGGTTGCTTTAATATTTCCTTTAACTGTGCCTGAAATTAAGATTGTGTTGGCGTTAACATCTGCATTAATGATAGCGCCTTCTGATATAATTAATGTATCGTTTGAATAAATACTACCTGTTACTACACCTGCAATTCTAACCACGCCGTTAAATGAAAGGTTTCCCTCAAAACGACAGCCTTCTTCAATAATTGCACAGATTTGATTTTTAGTAGTCATTAAAGATCTCCCATGATCTTTAACTTTGATAATCTATCCTATTAGCGAACTAGATAATCAAAAATATCATTAAACTCAGCTTCATTGCTAAACTTAATTGTAATTATACCAGAACCATTATTTTTTGTCTTGAGGTCAAAATGGTACCCTGTCTTCTTTTCTAGCTTCTTTCTTAATGAGTCTAGTTGTTCATCAAAAAACTTATTTCCTGCTTTCTTAGGCTTGATTTTGGCCGATTTAATAGCTTTTTCAAGGTCCCTAACAGAATAACCTTCTTCTACTGCTTTTCTTGCTACTCTTTTAACCAATTCATCATCTTTAACAGCTGCTAAAACCTTAGCGTGGCCAAAAGAAAGTTCTTCTTTTTGTAATAGTTGAATAACTTCTCTTGGTAATTTTAAAATTCGTAGAAAGTTTGCGATGGTCGAACGCTCTTTACCAATTTTTTTAGCTACTTCTTCTTGTGTTAAGCTAAATTCGCTCATTAGCTGATAGTATGCAAGGGCTTCTTCTACGCAGTTTAAGTCGCTTCTTTGTACATTTTCGATTATGGCCATCACGAGGGTTTCTTTCTTTGTAGCCTTCTTAACCAAGGCTGGAATTTGTTTTAACCCTGCCAATTTTGAAGCTCTATATCTTCGTTCACCAGCAATGATTTCAAACTGACCATCTTGCTCTTGCACTGTTATAGGCTGAATTACACCATTTTCTTTTATGGAGTTACTGAGCTCGATTATTTCTTTATCTTTAAATATCTTTCTTGGTTGGTCCTTATTAGCCTTTATTTTGCTAAGAGGAATTAATACCACACCAGATTTATCAAGTGGTCCTATAGAACCATCTGACTTCTTCATACTTAAGTCTGACGCTGTAGAACTGCTTGAAAGCAATGCACTCATTCCTTTCCCTAAAGCTGCTTTTTGTTTACTCATCTATTCCTCTCTCTTCTATGATAAATAATCATCAAAACTAGGCATTTGTTTTCCGCCATCTTTGTTTATTACTTGATCTACTAATGATGGTGCGACATCATGGTCCAACATCTCCCGTTGGTTAGTATCTTTTCTTTCTCTTAAAATAATTTCTTTCGCTAGGTTTAAGTAAGCCTCTGAGCCCTTTGAGGTTATATCGTAAATAATAATAGGCTTCCCATGACTAGGACATTCTGAGAGTTTAACATTTCTTGGAATTATTGTTTTGAAGGTCTGATCTGGAAATGTATTTTTAATTTCCTCTGCCACCAATTTAGAAAGATTATTTCTTCCATCGTACATTGTTAGCAATATGCCTTCATTTGTTAAACTTGGATTTAAACTTTCTTTTAACAACTGAACAGTGTTTAACAGCTGGGCCAAACCTTCCATTGCATAATATTCTGTTTGCATAGGAACAATAAATGAATCTGCTGCATTTAAACCGTTAACCGTTAGTAAGCTTAAAGAAGGTGGGCAATCAATAATAATATAGTCATATTTATCTGCGACACCCTGCAGCGCATTCTTTAGCTTCACTTCTCTTGCAAATGTATGCATCAGTTCAACTTCTGCACCAATCAAATTGTTATCAGATGGGCAAATATCTAAAGCTGGCAAATCTGTATGATAAATACAGTTTTCAATATTTTCTTCACCTATTACTGCATGATAAACGTTTGCTTTTACAAATATACTTTTATCTAAGCCCAAACCAATACTTGCGTTACCTTGTGGGTCCAGATCTACAACCAAAGTTCTTTTTTCAGCCACAGCCAGGCAAGCGGCTAAATTTACTGATGTTGTTGTCTTGCCAACACCACCCTTTTGGTTTGCTACTGCTATAATTTTGGCCATTTATACCCTCTTTACGATTTTTTTGTGTATCTATTTTTAAAGTATGTCGCTTAATTTGACAAGGTTATTAGTCTTAATTTTTCCTGTTCCATGTGGAACATTTTTATTTTTAAAGCCTATTAAGTATCTTTTTTCTACTTCCGGAACCATTATTTCCTTTTCCTCAATCAGTTCCCACTCTTTACTAGCTTTTTTAAGTTGATCTGCCTCTAATTCATAAAAATTCGGGCCCTTATAGAAAAAAACTTGGATGTTTCGCGTGGTATTTATCTTAGATAAAAAGTCGTAAACTTTACCTACAGCTTTGAAAGTTACAGTAGCGTCTATGTCAATTAAAATGTTTTCAATTCTATTATGGTGTAGTTTAACGTTTTCTAGTCCAAGCCTTGTCGCTATTTCGCCTACAACATTAGCTTTTTTAGCTCTGGTCTCTACACCAACAAATTTACAATCATTAATTTTAAAGGCCATAGGTAATATAGGAAATCCACCGCCAAAACCTACATCTATCATTAACTTATTAGCATTCAAGCTTTCTGCAAAAACAGTACTCTGCACATAGGGCTCTACCGAATCAATTATTTGTTTATTATAAAATTCTGAATAATCGGTAATTCTAGTGAGGTTTATACCAGCATAATCTTCCGTTAAAAGTTTATAATATTCTTGTGAAAATTCTTTCAATTGAGACTCCCAGCTACGGCGATAAGTGTTGCAGGTCGAATTCCTTCTATCAGCTTTAGCTGCCCGAAGGTTTTTGGCTGAATCTTCTCTATACGTTGTTTACATTCAAAAGAAATGTTTTCTGAGTCCATTAGTCTGTGCCAATCAATTTTCTTATCATCGAGTTTATCTACCCGCTTACTGTGCTCTAGGCTTTTGTTAATATAACCATCGTACTTAGTTGATATAGCGATAGTTCTAATTAACCTTAAGTCCTCCACAAAACCACAATATTCGAACAGCCTTTCACAAACCTCTATAGGGTCTACGGAGTTCTGCTTAATCACTTCAGCTAACGATGTTCTACGTGGAACTTTTATATTAAATCTTTTTAAAAAAGGGTCACTAGGATTAACATATAAGCTCTTTAATTGTTCCATGTAGAACAAAAATTTATTTTCAAAAGCATCTACATAGTTATCTATATCTTGTTGAAGCCCCAATAGCTTGCGATACCTTGCCATTCTTAAAACAGCATTATCCTCTCTTATATAAAGACGGTTTTCAGAACGAGCAGTAAATAACCTATAAGGTTCATCACGAAGATTGCTAACCAAATCCTCAATCATAACACCAATATAGGAATCTCTTCTAGAAAGAATAAGTGGGCTTTGCCCAACAAGCTCTAGACACGCATTAACACCAGCGATATAGCCCTGGCCAGCAGCTTCTTCGTAGCCAGAAGTACCATTTACCTGGCCAGCAAAATACAAACCTGGAATAGATTTCATCTCTAAAGTTTGATCCAGCTGTGTAGTGTCGACTACATCATATTCTACGGCATACCCATACTTAATGATGTTTGCATCTTCTAAACCTTTTATACTGGCAACCATTTGCTCCTGAACTTCTTTGGGGAGCGAAGTGGATATACCACTTGGATACACGGTATTCAGGTCATGACTTTCAGGCTCTACAAATATGTGGTGTACATCCTTATCTGGATAGCGATATGCCTTGTCCTCAATACTAGGACAGTACCGAGCCCCTACACCTTTTATCTGTCCATTAAACATGGGTGATAATTCTTTATTGTCACGGATAACTTTCATAGTTGTAGGCGTAGTGTAACCTAAGTAGCAAGATACTTGCTCTTGAAATCTTTTTTGTGGCTCATGGGAAAAGTGAAAACTATAAACGCTAGCATCACTGGCTTGTTCCTCAAGAACGTCATAGTTAATAGTGGTCTTATCAAGCCTCGCTGGCGTACCTGTTTTAAATCGTGCACTTTGAGTTTTAATATGCTGGAAGATTGTCCCTATAGAACCAGAGCTCTCACAACCTTCTCTACCACCACAAGATTGAACATCTCCAGTATGCATTTTTCCATTTAAGAAGGTTCCTACCGTCATAATTAATTTTTTAGCTCGGTAAGTTTTATCCTCGCCTTTTACGACGAAGCTATCAGCGTCTTTATCCACAGATATAATTTTATCAAAATTGATTGATATATTTGGAATTGATCCGAGAATCTCTTCAGCAATTTGACTGTATCTAACCTTATCAATTTGGATACGAGTAGATTGTACAGCATAACCCTTAGACTCATTCAACGTTCTAAACTGAATCCCCGCCCTATCTGCAAGCTGACCCATTAGTCCACCTAGCGAATCTAATTCTCTAACTACCTGGCCTTTACCAACACCTCCAACAGAAGGATTGCATGGGGCACTGGCAAGCCCAACACCCTTCATCGAGACCAAACCAACCTTAAGTGAAGTAAATTGAGATGAAATATAGGCAGCTTCAACACCTGCGTGTCCGCCACCAACAATTAAAATATCAAACATAGTAAACCTGTTCCATGTAGAACAATTTAATTATTTACCGATACAAAAATTATCGAAAATATTGTGCAAAACGTCGTCAGGGGAAATTATACCAATTAACTCAGAAATACAATGCCCCAGTATATTTAATTCAGAGGCTATAATGGCCATATCTTGCTCTGAACTAGCAAGATTTTCATATGAAGTGAAGGTATTGTAAATGTTTTTTATTGAGTCAGAATGTCTTTGAATCAAAATTGGATTAAAAGTAAGTAATTTCTGATACTTGGATAAGGCATGGGTAGTTATAAAATCCCTAACCTCTTGTTTTTCTATGCTAAGAGAACAATATTTTGGTTCTATAGGACCACTTTTGGAGCCTGGTTCTATAGGGGCATTTTTTAAAACTGGTTCTATAGGACCACCTTCTTTTCTTGGTTCTATAGGGGCATCTTTTAAAGCTGGTTCTATAGGACCAAAATTTTTAGGATCTAAACCTAGCTTAGTAAGCCATTTCTCAATTTTT
>JBFEUX010000239.1:0-4188 GCA_041547255.1 Bacteriovoracaceae bacterium | reverse complement strand
TTGGCGGTATTGCATCCATACATTCCAAATGCCCCCAGTGACCAGGATAAGAACCAGGTCCAACACTAAGTTCTTTTTCTCTATTTTTTGCATATGCTACTCCTGAGCTATTTATATAGGAGTGCCGGGATAAGGTCAAATGGGGTAAGTATAAGACTTCATCTATGCCTTCGCGACTTGTCGTGTCTCGATTTATTTGTTAATTATTGGTGATGACAAAATCTACTCTCTATATCTTTTCGGGATTACCTGCATCGGGTAAATCTACACTTGCTAAGGAGTTTGCCAAAAAAATTAAAGCTTCATACTTTCGTATCGATACTTTAGAACAAGGCTTGCGAGACATTTGTAAAATAAAGGATATTAATGGAGATGGTTATCGTCTTACATATCTGCTAGTGAAAGATAATCTTAAGATAGGAAACAATGTTATTGCCGACTCAGTTAATCCTTGGGAGCTAACCAGGAAAGAGTGGAATGAAGTTGCAACATCAGTAGGTGCTAACTTTATAAACATTGAGATAGTTTGCTCGGATGAGATAGAACATAAACATCGAGTAGAAACTAGAGATGTTGGAATCGAAAATCTAAAACTACCGACATGGGAACAAGTAAAAAATCGAGACTACCATGAATGGAAAATGCCAAGAGTCCAAATCGATACAGCAGGTAGAAAAATTCAAGAAAGTTTTGATGAATTACTGCAAGAGCTGAGGATAAAATAGGGCCTGTTGTGTTATTTTATTCATTTAGCTAAACCGATTTGTGACATAAAGGCTTGATTGTCCCAAAAGAGCAATCCCTCTGTATCTTTTGCTTTGGAAAAACTGTTAAAATCCAGATCGTCAAAGCTTGCAATATTGGCAGCGATAGTTTTCCTTTCTGCTTCACAATCATTTGCTGCATGGGCCATACCTAAGGCCGATATAATTAATGAAACCAATAGTGCGAATTGATAAAAAAACTTGTTCATAAAAACATCAGCCTTCGAGTCGATTACTATCTCTGTTGTCAGGCTGCATTTTAATGGTCCAGTCCGCAAACGCTTGGGTAAAATTGCGTACAAATTGTATGGTCTTTTCATTGTTTAGGTCCCCGTTTTCATCGAAGAGCTCATGGACCTTGCCGATATAGGCTTCGGGTGTTTGCATCGTTGGCATGTTAATGAAGACCAGGGATTGTCTTAAGTGATGGCTGGCACCAAAACCACCCATGGCGCCGGGAGAAGCACTCAAAACTGCTGCCGGCTTACCATTCCACACATTTTCTTTATAGGGCCTGGATCCGATATCAACGGCATTCTTTAAACATCCAGGTACAGAGCGATTATACTCGGGGGTTACAAAAAGGACTCCATCGTAACTGCTAATGCATTGACGGAAGTCTACCCACTCAAAAGGCGGATTACTATCTAGATCCGCATTATACAAGGGTAGTTGCCCAATTTCGACAATTTCTAATTTTATTGCATCAGGGGCAATTTTAATGAGATTCTTGGCCATTTTTAGATTTAAGGATTCCTTACGGAGACTTCCAACTAGGACTGCGATTTTCATTTGTCTCATAAATGTCCTTATTCATTCTCTTGTTAATATACTTTGGATTCTAGTACGATGATACGCTTAAGGTCGAAGATATCTATCAATCAAATAGCTGATTATGAATAAGTTTTTATAGGACAAAAACCTGATATAAACCACTCCTCACATGTGTGGTATATGATACACTTTGTTTTAGGAGAGATTTGTGTCTTTTAATCTTTTTAAAATATTAGGCTATTTAATTGGAGGACGTTGGACTTCCTGGGGAGGGCGAAAGCGTATTGAGGCCAAGCAATTACGTAATCTGCGGCGCTTGGTTAAAAAGGTGCGTAAAGATTCACCCCTGTTTCAAAAACTTTATGCAGGGTTACCAGATGCAAGTTTAGTTGAGCTAAAAGATCTTCCTATTACTTATAAGCGCAAGCTGATGAGTCAGTTTGATGATTGGATTACAATACGCACCTTGAGTTTAGCAAAGGCCCGGGAGCATATGGCAGACATAAAAAATGTTGGAGTTCCGCTGGAAGGGGTTAATGTGTTTAGGACTTCGGGGACTTCAGGTGAGCCAGCGGTTATTCTGGTGCCGCCCTCGCATTGGGAATATGTATTTGGTATTACTTTTGCGCGGATGGAAGCAAAGCAAAGGAAAGTATTTATTAAGACCCGCAAGTCGGGCTTTAATGTTGGTATTGCAGGCGGTAATGGCCATTTTGGAGGAGTCGGAGTTAATGAAACTCTTAAGAAATTGTATCCTAAATTGTTTAAACGCTATCCCTTTCTCTCTGCCGAGCAGCCTTTGGATAAATTGATAGCAGAGTTAAATGGGATGCAAAGTATTTCTTCGATTACTACCTATCCTAGTGTTTTAAGTATTCTCACGAAGGAAAAAGAGGCCGGTAGGTTAAGGATTGAGCCTATCTTGATAAAGGTCGCGGGAGAAACTTTAACCAGTGGGCTTAGGGAGCGGGCGCAAAGGGCATTTTCTTCGCTCGCGGCCCCTATCATTAATGCCTATGCTAGTACGGAATGTTTATATATATCGCAACAATGTTCGCATGGACGTCAGCACTTGTGTGAAGATTGGGTAATTTTAGAGCCGGTGGACAATAATATGGAGCCGGTAGCAGATGGTACGCTTTCTGATAAGGCATTACTCACAGTGCTTACTAATGATGTGCAGCCTTTTATTCGCTATGAATTGGGTGATAGGATTAGGTTTTACCAAGACACTTGCCCCTGTGGATCCCCCTTTCGTAGTTTTCAGGTAGAGGGGCGCCAGGCCACTGTTGTTAGTGTGGGGGAGGTTCATTTATCTCCGCTGATTTTCGACTTAGAACACGAGTTGGCCCAACGGGTACAGATGGTACAGGTTAAAGAAGATGAGTTTGAAATCAGAGTGGTGCTTTTAAATGAGCAGCATTCCGAAAAAGTTTTTGAAGAGCTTATTCAATCGATTACCCAAGTGTTTAAAGAAAACGGATTACCCCAGGTAAAAGTTAAAAGCTCACCTCTGCCGCCACAATTAACCGCCAGTGGTAAGTTTTGCGAAGTGTTGCCTTTTAAAAGGTAGCTGGCGCACCAAGCTATTTAAAATACTTGGAGAGCGCTAACCTCCACCAATTGAAATGCTAGATGAACTCTCGTCCATATGGGATAGAACCTAGTATTAAGACCCATTAGAGGGGGAGTTAGTCATGACAAAAACATACCGAACACAAAGCCTTGTTGCTGGAGTTTTGTTTGTCTTAGCGACATCTACAACCATGGCAGCACAGGTTTTACTTGATCCATTTTTGCAGTCGACTGATGTGGCAAGCGCTATCTCGCATAGTCGAATTAGTTTCATGATGGCCACAATCCTAGAAGTAACGAATGCATTAGCTTCCGCTGGAATAGCTATCGCGCTCTTCCCAATTATTTGGACATGCACCCAAGGAATGGCGGTCGCATACATTGGACTTCGTATTTTAGAGGCAGGGATGGGGCTTTTGGCCGCTTGCGCCTTATTGGTTTTACTCTCTCCAATAGATGCCCAGATTGGTATTGCATTTCATAAATGGGGATTTCTGCTGGTCCTGTTTATTTTTTCCATTGGTACTCTGGTCTTTTACCCAACACTTTACCGATATCAAATTGTGCCCTCATTCATATCAATTTGGGGCTTAGTCGGCGGCGCAATGCTGCTTGTCTCCTGCGTTCTTATATTTTTTGATAAAAACCAAATGGGTTCAAACTTAGATATTTACCTTTCTCTCCCTATTTGGATTAATGAGATGGTTCTTGCAGCCTGGCTAATATTTCGTGGCGTAGATATGAGCACGGAAGTGAGTTAGGAAGTAAAATACCTGTCGCAACTCAGGGGTATCGTCATTAATTCCTTTAGTTTTTTAATTTCTTGGTTTCACCTGAAAGTGTGGCCAAAGAATTTGAAATGATCAATTTATATGATGCCCTTGGGAAGGATTATAATTTGTTTGGGGTCGGAAGTTCTGTTGAAAATAAGGTTTTAGGTTCCTAGTCGGGACATTTGGGCCAGATCAGAAACTCTAGTTTTGTAGCAACAGAAACGTTAACTTACATGACTGTTACCACTCCCACCACCACAAAACGTTGAAATTACGTATCAAACTCAATGTGTATATTTTAA
>JBFEUX010000384.1:0-1549 GCA_041547255.1 Bacteriovoracaceae bacterium | reverse complement strand
ATATGGTTCAGACAAACCAGATGTTCGCTTTGGTTTAGAGCATCATATTGTGACCCATCTATTTAAAGGATCGGGTTTTGGGGTATTTGAATCTGTTATTGATAAGGGATTAAATAAAGCGATCTTTGTTCCCGCATCCATGAAAGAATTCTCTCGTAAGGAAGTTGATGCGCTAGTTGATGTCGTTAAGCCTCACGGTGGAAAAGGTGTGGCCTGGTTTAAAGTGAAAGGTGGCGAAGTTTCTGGAGGAATTTCTAAATTTGTGACTCCTGAAATTTTAAAGGTGCTAAAGGAGCAAGCTAAGGTAACAGAAGACGGAACGTTCTTTTTCTGCGCAGATGCTACTGCCAGTGTTGCTCATGCTAGTGCCGATGCCCTTAGAAGACATTTTGGACACACTCTGGGATTAATTAAAAAAGGTGATTATAAATTCTTGTGGGTAAATGATTTTCCACTACTTGAGTATGATAAAGAAGATGGGCGTTTCTATGCTTGTCACCATCCATTCACTATGCCTAAAACTGAAAAGTTAGCTGACTTTATGTCTGGGGATACGGAAAAACTTAAAAATCTTACTGCCGAAGCTTATGACCTTGTTTGTAATGGTTATGAAATGGGCGGCGGTTCGCTTAGGATTTATCAAGCAGATGTTCAAGCGCAAATGTTTAAAGTGCTAGGAATGGGCGAAGAAGAAGTGAGTCGTAAATTTGGCTTTTTCATTGAGGCCCTCTCTTACGGAACTCCTCCACATGCGGGAATCGCTTTTGGTTTTGATAGAACTGTTATGCTGATGGCCCAGTCGGACAATATTCGTGATGTCATTTCATTTCCAAAAACCAATGCAGCGACAGATTTAATGTGTAATGCTCCAAGTTTACCGGATATGGAACAGTTGACTGAACTGGGTGTACAGCTTAAGAAGCGAGAGAATTAATATCGATTTGCACTACTTCTTGTGCGTGCTGACGGTTATCTAGAGTTTGGGCCAGCCAGTTATCACTGACTGTGCGAGAATTTGATAGCTGATCAGGGGCACCACGTCTGTCTTCGCTAGAAAATTGCACAACAAATAGAGTCCCAAAAGTTAGATAGCATGATACATAACCTAATGCTCTAAGGAGATTCTCGCTAAGAGTAAGACGGTAGTCCATTGTTTCTGAATTTAGAAAAAACTCGTTACTAATAACTCTAAGACCCATGGCCATTTTTCCAACGGTTTTTCCTTCCATAATATAATTAGTGTAGAAAAAGTATCCAAAGAGAAGTGCCAGATAAATAGAAGCGCTTACTTTTAAGTTTGCATCCATCAGTGACATTTTTGAAGCATAAGATAATGGTGCCAAAAATTTATTTACGTAGACAGCATAAGCTCCATGTACAGCAATATTTAGAACACTTATCACTAAAACATCTAAAACTAAGGCAATCCCTCGTTTAATCAGTAAGCTTGGTGGATTAGATAGATCCACTGGCTCGTACTGCTGCGGGAAAGTAGTAATTGATTCTTGTTTATTAATATAGTCTGTGAGGTAGACAACCTTTTTATCTT
>JBFEUX010000397.1:0-1343 GCA_041547255.1 Bacteriovoracaceae bacterium | reverse complement strand
GGTACTGGTGTTAGATGAGTATCAAACAAAAGATCATATGAAAAAATATGGAAGATGTTATAAATTTCAAATTGTAGCAAAGGAATCTGACCTTTTTGGAGCAGGGGATATTTGCGAAAAAGACCATGCCGGTATTACGAATGGAACACAAGTCACTGTTTTTTATAAACAGGGATTTTTTGGCCATGAGTGGTTAATTAGGTATCAACTCTAGATAACTGACCTTTAAAGAAAAAATAAAAACTTATTATCCAATATTCCCGAGCTGATCAGCAATGCTCGGGGGTAAATTCCGTGGTATATTCATAGGAATGGCATAGATATTCACTCTAGTTTCGCTTTTCAACAAATTCTAACAGCATATGGAGCCTATACAGCTTCCTGAAATCGTATTGTCTTTGACAATTGATTCAAAAAATTTTATTTTTTAGCTGGATAGAGTAAGTGGCTTCGAACCACTTGGTCGGGAGTTCGAATCTCTCACGCCGCGCCATTAAAACGATGATTATTTTATGCCGCAATGGCCCAGTCAGGAAATGCTAACACTGCGGGGTGAACATTAAGGGCCTTGGCCAAAACTTTTGCTCGTTCAATACCAAGACTAATACGTCCATTTTCTAAGCTAGAAATGCTAGATTGAGTTAAACCTGTTAGGTTGGCAAGTTCGTTTTGAGATAAGTTGTTTTTCTCTCGCACAATGCGAATGGCCTCACCTTGAGTAAGACTAGTAAACGGTTTATGAGAGCTAAACTTTTCATTCCTTAAAATGTCTTTAACTTTTTTTGCGGTAGTCATGTGCATTTACCTCCATTACTAAAACTTGAACCTCTTTCTTATCAATATAATAAATAACTCGCCACTGTTTATTTAAATAAGAACTACGAGTTCCAAGCCATTCACCTTTTAGGGCATGATCTTTATATCCAACTAACTTTTTTAAAGCTGATGGACCAGACAGTTCAACAATTTTTTTCCAAACTTCATATTCAGCTTGAATACTTTTAGGACATTTCTTTAATTGTTTTACTGTACTTTTGGATTCTTTTACAGCCCACATTACTTAATAGTAATATTTCTTTTTTGTAATGTCAACCCATTGAGTCATGAGTAGTTAATAGAGAAATTTTTGTAGTCATTAGGTAATTCCAACTCAACCTCAACCAATTCGAGTGAATTCCCAATGTTTTCAATAAATTACGATTGTGGTGTTCTACGTTTGGATACAGCTGAATATTCTAATGCATATTAGGCAGCTTCGGGAGTTCGAATCTCTCACGCCGCGACATCATAATGAAAATCCCTTGGCATTAGACTCTACGATTTAAGCCTTTATTTTGTTGGTG
>JBFEUX010000266.1:0-3620 GCA_041547255.1 Bacteriovoracaceae bacterium | reverse complement strand
TCAAATACTGTAAGCGAAATAAAAGGTGGAATCCCTGGAAAAGGAAAAAACAATAAGGCGATATGCCAAGAAGGTACTAGTCAAAGCATCGACTGTAGCCTGGCCAATGCAAGTAGTGCCAACCAAGACCAAATTTGCCAAAATGGCGCTTGGGTAGACAGTGGCAGTTGCTATGCTGTTAGTTGTATGCCTGGTTTTGAATTACAAGCAGGCAGTTGTGTGGAAATTACAGCAATACCAACACCAACAACCGAGATTGTCAGCGAAACGGCAATACCTTTTACCGCGGATTTCACCAGCAACGTTGATGGTTGGCTGTCAAAAGATAGTAAAATTGAGAGTCGCTATAATAGTATGAGAGTTGAACTTCTTAGTTCAGCTCCAGGTGGCAGCTATCGAGATTTTATTACTGAGGCTGGTAAAACATATATCATCAAGGCCGTTGGCTCTACAGAAATTGCCGATAAGCTATGGTATGAGGTTTATAATGGGCGAAGTTTTACGGAAAAAATTGCGAGCTCAAATGAGATCTTAAACTCTGATCCTGCCAGCAGTTCCTTTGACGATGTCAGTTTCACCGCCCTATCAAATAGTACCAGAATTTATTTAATTGCTTCAGGGATTGCGGGAGCTCCTGGCTACTTTAATAGTTTTTCCATTGCTGAAGAACTAGCTCCAGCTCCAACAACAGAGCCAGCTCCAACAACAGGGCCAACTACTGACATCACACCAACCTACTATATTGATAGCCTTAATGGTTCAGATGCAAATGCGGGAACCTCATCAGATCAAGCCTGGAAAACAATAGCAAAAGTTAATAGCATGCAGCTTCAAGCGGGAGATGTTGTTGCATTCAAAAGAGGACAAACTTTTAGCGGAAGACTTATTCTGAATGGGCTACAGGGAAGCTCTCAAAACAATATTATTTTTACTGCATATGGAGCTGGCGATAATCCTGTTATAGAAAATTTGAATCATGCTAAATGGAACGACTGGGTTCAAGTTGCAACTAACATTTACAAAAGAAGTATGTCCCATCCAATAAGGTTGGCCCAAGATGGTCAAGAACTTCTTTACGCGCATCAAATCGATACCAGTACTTTTACAAGAAAAGCTGGGGTAGCAGATCCTCTCAACTCCCAATTTCGATGGCACCATGATGGGAGTTCAAGTCTTTATCTCTATAGTGCAAGTAACCCAAACAATAGCACCTTTACTTACTCTAACAATGCTAGAGGTATTAGTCTTGAAAACTCAAGCTATATCACCATTAGAGATTTAACAATTAAAGGTGGAAATGCCGCAATCTATGCTACAAACTCATCTCATATAGAGGTAGCAAACTGTATCGCTGGGGAATACGCTGTTTATGCCATTAGAGTCACAAACAGTAGTTCTTATTTTAATATTCACCATAACAACTTTGATACCAAATATACATTGAATTACTGGAATGGAGAAACATACCGTGGTTCTAGTGTAAAAGGGCATGCTGACGCTATTCAAATTGAAGGATTAAAAGATTCTAAAATTCATCATAATTTCGTAAAAAATTGGGCCCATTCAAGTATCCAATTAATTGACTACTCTAAGGGAAGTGGAGTTGAAAGAAACGAAATATATAATAATACTTTCACTTCGCCAGATCTTGCTTATGGTGGGCGTATTGCTGTTGATTATGCAAACTTTAATGAGTTTCACCACAACGACATTGTTGATACATCAGTTCAAACTCAGCTGAATGGGCACGACAATTATTACCATCACAACTACTTTGAAAATACAAAGGACACTCCTCTTAAGAATGGAAATCAAGGTCATTGTTCCACTTTTTATGCCTATGGAAGCCTAAGTGTTTATAATAATAGATTGGAATACAATACCTTTCACAACTGCGATGGTTCTGGGGTTGCTTTAATAGCAACAGGTTCAACATCAAAGTTCGTATACGATCAACAGATAAACAATAATATTTTTTACAATACTGGTCACCTGCCTCATTATAACTCTGGTGCTTTAAAAGATATTGCTATCCATATTGAAAATCAATTTGGGGACGTTAAAGGACAAACCTTTATGAACAATGCTTTTTACCATCCGACAGAACTTGGCATGGTAGGCTATGGAACTTCAAGACTCAGTGTTGATCAATTCAACAATAAAAATGGCGTAGATGGGAATACTGTTTCTGGTAACGTTTTCCTCTCTCCGGATGAAAGCTCCACTACTTATGGAGCAGGACCTAGACAATATGTAGGTGCAGGAGCTCCGTAGGATATAGAATAGATTTTTTACTCAAACTCACCTTGCAAGAAATCACAAGATGTCGAATCGCGAAATTTTCCTGTGAAGACATCTCGAAGATCTTTGCATCTATTGTGTAGCTCATCCTCTGACAATTGCGCTTCTTTTAAAGCCTTTAGATAAACTAATTCGATAGCACGAAATAGGTAATCTCCAGCTTTTTCTTTTTTGTAACGCTCATGTATTTTTGCTAAGCCTTGGGCCCAATTTAAAATAACTTTAAGTTTTATTTTTTTATTTTTAATAACTTTTGAAATAAGCTTGTCTGCATTATGCGCAAAGACTGCACCAACGTGATGGATTTCTTGAAAATCAAGAGAGTTACAAGTGTGAGTCTTTGAACTTGTAGAGGACGAGTTTAACTCCCATAACCCCGTAAGACTAAAAAGCTTTTCAGTCCCATCCCTAAATTCGTTACTTCCAACTTCTCTATTATCTTCAAAGCAATCAATATTAGTTAGAGCACGTTCATCTTTATCAAGAGCATAATAAGCGATAAGATCAGCAAAGCCTTCATTCAAAGCTCCAAGCGCAAATTTAGCTCCATTATCACGTTTCTTAAATGCCCTAGAAGTGCTAAGAGTAAATTTATGCTTTTGATTAGCTACACCACTTTCAAAACACCCTGGCGAATAGAACATCTCATCCTTTGAAATATTATCTTTCACCAAGCTTTGAAAAACATGATGCCCATATTCATGGGAGGCCACCATGGGAATCTCCCAAAATGGAGCTGCACTTGAATGTTTCTCTGCATACTCCTTACTCTGAGGCAGGAAAGTAATCATCTTAGTTTTAGGGCTATATGAAGCATTGTCAGTTAAATAGCTATCAGATTGTTCCCATTGGTTTGGCCCATCCATCGCTCTCCTTCGCAAACGGATTAAAGGTGCAACATGCACCTTAATTGGAGCTAGGGTCACCTTATCTAAAAAAGGCCTTACCTGCTGATATGTTTTAGAAATCGCATAAGAAATATTTAAACCAGCCCCCTCAAATGTTTGTGATTCATAACGATGACTATCAGGACAGACTGTTAATAATGAGCTCCTTACTAAAACCTTAGCTCTTTTTCTTACTTCATAACCTCTGCGTTCATTAACATATACATCAATTAACTGTTGTTGTAATAGACCGTAATGAGTCTCTGATATGGGAGCCGCAGCTCCTCTGGCCATAACATAATTATTAACAACCTGATTTTTAAAACGTATTAACTTATTTGATTGATCCCCACTGACAAATTGGTTGATATAAAATTCAACTTCGTCATTAGCATCAAAGACTCCAACACAATGCAGATCTTGTTTCGTTAG
>JBFEUX010000042.1:0-16244 GCA_041547255.1 Bacteriovoracaceae bacterium | reverse complement strand
TGCTGATTTGAATGCATTAGCGGCGTGGAAAATTACTAAAGGTAGTTCTCGCATTAAAATTGCAGTGATAGATACTGGGGTAGATTATAACCATCCAGATTTAAAAAATAATATTTGGACCAATACGGCGGAAGCAAATGGAACTCCTGGTGTTGATGATGATGGCAATGGTTTTGTCGATGATATACATGGATATGATTTTGCCAATAAAGATGGTGATCCAATGGATGGAAATGGGCATGGTACGCATTGCTCTGGAACTATTGCGGCCGAACATGACAATGGTATTGGCATTGCCGGAGTTATGGCCCACGCGCAAATTGTTGGGGTAAAATTTTTAACTGATCAAGGGTCAGGCTCAAGTGCAGACGCTATATCTGCCATCGATTACGCTACTAAAATTGGCGTAGATATAATGAGTAATTCCTGGGGGGGAGGTGGTTACTCTCAGGCCCTACACGATGTGATCGCTGAAGCAAATAAGAAAGGAATTATTTTTACTGCAGCGGCAGGAAATTCAGCGACAGACAATAATACTACGCCACACTATCCATCAAATTATGATTTACCTAATGTTATTTCGGTAGCAGCTCATAACTATAATGACGGATTGGCATCATTCTCTTGTTATGGTTCTCAAACTGTACATGTTGCTGCCCCTGGAAGAAATATCCTTTCGACGACACCTAATAATAATTACGAAGTTTTTTCTGGGACATCTATGGCCACACCTCATGTTACTGGAGTTGTAGGTCTATACTTATCTCATCACGGGCCAACAGATCCTGTGACCTTAAGACAGGCCCTGATGGACTCTTCAATATACGGAGTGGCCTATGGAAGAAAAACAATTTCTGGAGGAAGAGTTGATGCCTATAATTTTTTAAGTGGGATCGTCAGTCCCAGACCGGCAAAACCAGATCCAAATGCCTGGATTGCTATGCAAGTTGAATTATTTGAATCGGCCCATCCATATGTTGAGCAATCTCATCTTACTAAAACTTATCACGTACCAGGTGCTAAGTTTTTAAGAGTGATCATTGCAAAACACGATACTGAGAGTAATTATGACTACATTTCTGTCAAAGATAGCAAAGGTGTTGAGATACAACGAATTGATGGTACGGGTAGCGGCACAGAGTCAGATTATGTGGAAGGCGACACGATTACTGTTGAATTTCTCTCTGATGCTTCGGTTAACAAATGGGGCTTTGAGATTTCTGAATTAGAATACATCCAATAAACGAGTAAAGTAGAAATAAATGAGGGGCCCAAGTCGGCCCCTTTATATTTTAACCAATAGCTTGTTCGCCCGATTCACCTGTTGCAATGCTGTAGCACTGCTCTATAGGGTAAACAAAGATTTTGCCTTCAGCATCTTTGCCACTTTTTCCTGCGGTGAGAATGGCATTAACTGTCTTGTCCACAAAGTCATCATTTACCGCAATTTGAATGCGGATTTTCTTTTGCAGATCGAACTCCATCTCAACTCCACGATAGGTTTCAAATGTCGAGGGTTGGTCAGAGTGGCCATAGCAATCATCAACTACAAAACGATTGATATTATTTTCGAATAAAAGTTTTTTTACTTTATTCAGTTTGCTCGGTTTTATTATTGCAACGATCATTTTCATATATTTACCTCGTTATTTACTTTCGTAATAAGCTTCAAGACCATGTTCTTCAATATCTAGACCAATGTATTCTTCATCTGATGTTACTCTAAGTCCGACTACTTTCTTAATAATATTAAACAGTATAAAACCACATACTAGGGCCCAAGCAGCAATCGAAACAACACCAATAATCTGACTGATCAACTGATTCATTCCTCCACCATAAAAGAGTCCTGTATTGGCATTTCCAACACCTAAGACTTGCTCCGCTCCAAATAAGCCTACTGCCAAGGTTCCCCAGGCACCACATATACCGTGGACGGAGATGGCACCAACTGGGTCATCTATTTTTAATTTAGTATCAATGATAAGAACGGAGATGGTGACTATTATACCGGAGATTAGACCGATGATAAGTGCACCAAACCATGTTACATTGGCACAGCCAGCAGTGATACTTACCAGACCAGCAAGCGCACCGTTTAAGCTCATCGTGGCATCTGGTTTTTTAAATTTTATCCATGAAGTGAACATGGCAGCAATTGCTCCAGCAACGGCCGATATATTGGTAATAAATGCGATTCTACCAATTGAGCCATCGCCAACAGTGGTAGAGCCTGCATTAAAACCAAACCATGCAAACCAAAGGATAAAGACTCCAAGGGCCGCCATCGGTATATTATGGCCAGGAATAGCTTTGACGATACCATGAGGTCCATATTTTCCTTTCCTTGCTCCAATGGTTATAGCTCCTGTTAAAGCTAGCCAGCCACCCAGGCTGTGCACTACAGTTGAACCAGCAAAATCAATAAAGGCTCCTGTACTCAGGTTTTCTAACCATCCAGATCCATTTGCCAGACTTCCCCAGGCCCAAGAACCTGAAACAGGATAGATAAGACCAGTTATAACAACTGAATATAAAAGGTAACTGGTAAAAATAGTTCTTTCTGCCATGGCACCCGATACGATGGTCGCGGCCGTTGCAGCAAAGACAGTTTGGAAAATAATAAAAGTATAATCCCAGTCATTGCCAGTAATCCCTGATAGCATAAAATCTGTAGTTCCAAACAATCCATTTGTTTTTCCAAACATCAGGCCATAGCCAATGAAGAAGAAGAGTAAACTCCCGATGGAGAAATCCATTAGGTTCTTCATAATAATGTTAATGGAATTTTTTGAGCGGGTAAGACCCAACTCCACTAGAGCAAAGCCAGCTTGCATAAAAAATACCATGAATGCAGCAATACAGGTCCAAACCACATTAATGTTATGTTGTAGATTTTTAAGCTCATCGGCAAAAGCATAACTCGAGAGGAGTAATCCTCCCAATAGGACAATAGATTTCATAGAACTTCCTTGTTATCTGTGTTTTCCGTCTCGCACTCAATTATAAGTAGAGAAAACGGTTTCTGTCTAGTTCTCGGGCAAATTAGCTATTTAAGATTTGTAACCTACGTCGAAAGGGAAAGGAGTAAATAAAAAAGCCTGGCATTAAAACCAGGCTTTTATTATGTGAAAAAAGATTTTTTTGATTAAGCGCTAGGCCCGTATTTTCTTAAAAATTTTGAAAGGGAACCAAGTTTATCTAAAGTTCTAATTGCTTTCGCTGAAAGTCTCAACTTTACTGTTCTACCAGTCTCAGGATCAAATACTCTTTTGGTGTGAAGATTAACTTCTTGCTTCATTTTTGTTTTGATATTTGAGTGAGAAACTTTGTGTCCAATTAGTCTTTTTTTGCCAGTTAAATCACATGTACGTGCCATAATTTATATCCTTTTTAAAGTCATTATCTAATTTTTGAGCAGATAAAGTACTTGTTCTTTTGTAATAATGCAAGTCATAAATAGCCAACTTTGGAAAAACTTAAATCTTGCTTGTTTAACGCCTTTATTATTAAATATGGACGATAAATTAATCATATTTCAAGGACCTAAGTTATGACTATTAAACCCTTAAATTTAAAGAATATGCTCCATGAAGCACCAAAATCTGCACCGCACTACCCGGTGACAATAAAAACTAAGGCCAATGAAGATGCTGTATGTGGTGATCCTAATATAACCCGTGCCTTAGTTGCCTTAATGGATCTGGGTGCTGTTAATGGGGGCGCTGCCAGTCATTGGGGTGGACCAGCGGCCATGGCCGAGGCCATGAGTGCTTTACACTCTATTATGTTTAGAGAATCAAAATGGTTTGATCATTATAATTTTGTTAATGATATTGGACACGCCGAAAATGGAATTTACGCCCTTCGTGCTAATTTAGGATATGGAGATCTCGATTTTAATGCACTTAAAGGTTTTCGTTCAATCAAGTCAAAACTAACTGGCCATGGAGAGTCTCATTTATATCCGGAAGGGGTATTATTAAGCAATGGCCCTTTGAGTTCTGCCCTGCCACAAGCGCAAGGTCTCGCTCATGCCGATCATTTGCTAGGTAACGATCGAATTACAGTCGCGGCCGTGAGTGATGGCGCCAGTATGGAAGGTGAGGCCAAGGAAGCTTTTGCGGCCATTGCTGGACTTATGGCAAAGGGGAAAATGAATCCTTTTATGTTATTAGTCTCAGATAACAATACTAAGCTCTCTGGAAGAATCGATGTGGATTGTTTTGATATGACCCCTAGTTTTGCGGCCATGAGTAGTCTTGGTTGGGAAGTGATTAAGGTTGAAAATGGAAATGACCTAACTGCTTGCTATCACGCTATTGAAGAAGGACTAACTAAGGCCAAAACAAAGGCCAAACCTGTTATGTTATGGTTAAAAACTGTGAAAGGATATGGGGTGAAAGCTACTGCAGAATCAGCTTCCGGAGGTCATGGTTTCCCAATTAAAGCACACTCAGAGGATATAATGGCCTTTGTTGATGAAATAATGGCCGGTAACACTCCTGAAGAATTCAAAAGCTGGGCAAAGGAATTGATCCAAAAACCAGTCGCTAGTAAATCAGCAAGTGCTGTCCCTGCCGAAAAAGCACAAGCTGGATTGGCCCGTGGAGCGATCAAGGCAGTAAATGATGGTTATCCTGTGTACTCAGTATCTAGTGACTTACAGGGCTCAACTGGTATGGCCGCCTTTCAAAAAGAGTTTACAGATAGATATGTGGATGTGGGAATCGCGGAATCCAATATGGTAAGTCATGCCGCTGGACTAAGTCGAGCAGGTCTTATTCCAATCGTTGATACCTTTGCAGCTTTTGGCGTGACTAAAGGGAATTTGCCACTTGTAATGGCCTCTTTATCTAGCTGTCCTATGATTGCAGTCTTTAGCCACACTGGTTTTCAGGATGCAGCTGACGGGGCTTCTCACCAATCAACCACTTATCTAAGTGCAGTAGGTGCCATTCCAAATACTAAAACGATAATTGTTTCTACCTCTAGCGAGGCAGAAAGTTTAATGTATGAAGCAATTAAAACTATCGCAGCAGATCGCGAGGCAGGCAAGCAAGCTAATTCATATATCTTCTTTGTTGGAAGAGAAAACTTTCCAAAAAGCCTGGAAGGAACTACAGCATATGGACTTCATAAGGCCCAAGTTCTACGCAGTGGAAAGGATGGTGTCATTGTTTCTGCAGGTCCTACTCTTTTTAAAGCACTACAAGCAGCAGATGAGCTAAAAGCAAATGGTAAGGAAGTCTCTGTCATAAACAGTGCTTGCGCTAACGACCCTGATCTGAAAACCATTGCTAGTGAACTAAAAGGTTCTGGAAAGCTAGTGACTGTTGAAGATCATCAGTTAATTGGTGGACTAGGGGCCCATTTAGTGCATGCTCTTAAACAAACAGGACAGGAGTTTAAAGTAAATACATTGGGAGTAAAAGGTCATTTTGGGCAATCTGCTTATAAGGCCGATGAACTCTACGCTAAAAATGGCTTGGATGTAACTGCTATCGTAAATGCCTTTAATACTTTATAAAAGATACACTGCAACGAAGGATAGGTTGATCTAGCTCATTGTCAGGTCTTAATTTTAATCTATACTATTGTCGTTATGTATTTTTAACTTTAAACTTAACGCATTAATTTTTATATTTTAGGGAGTTATTACAATGTCATTTGAAATATTTGTCGGGCCTCTGATTGGAGGTATTTTAATCGGATTGGCCGCAAGTTTGCTGCTATTATTCCAAGGAAGAATTTTTGGGATTACTGGTATTATCGCTGGTTGTTTAAGTACTAGTTTTAAAGAAGCTGGTTGGCGCTGGATGATTGTATTGGGACTTATTACTGGAAGCTTTTTTGTTTCTTTAATTGATTCCAGTTATTTTGATTATACATTTCCTGCTAGCACAGGGCGTATGGTGGTGGCCGGTCTGCTGGTTGGATTCGGTACGAGACTAGGTAGTGGTTGTACCTCTGGCCATGGGGTTTGTGGTCTTGCCAGACTTTCTATTCGTTCTATTGTGGCAACTTTGATGTTTATGTTTACCGGTATGGTTACCGTTTGGATTATGGGGGCGAATTAATATGAAATTATTTGTAAGTTATCTTTTAGGTGCCTTGTTTTCTATCGGTTTGACTATTTCTGGAATGGTTAACCCAAATAAGGTCTTAGGTTTTTTAGATATTTTTAGAGAATGGGACCCATCACTTATTGCTGTAATGGGTGGGGCCGCTGGTCTAAATATGGTTCTTTTTAAGTTTATTTTAAAGCGTAAAAATCCTATCTTAACGACTGAGTTTTCAGTGCCAAAGCCAGGAGAAGTTGACTGGAGATTAGTTGTTGGTTCTGCTCTATTCGGTATTGGTTGGGGACTTGGTGGAGTTTGTCCTGGACCAGGAATTGCGAATCTATTCACTTTGAAAGTAGAGGCGCTAGCTTTTGTCGGTGCTCTTTTGGTGGGGCAGTTTTTATTTGTGCATGTAAAACATAAATTATAAAACTAGAAATATACAATGTTACTAAAAAAAAGGGATGGTGTATGCCATCCCTTTTTTATTTATTGCTTTTTACTTAGCACTGATTGTGACAGGCATTTTTAAATAATCAGGAGTTTTTCCTGCCGCAATATTAACCTGAACACTTTGTAATAAAAGTTTAGGTGCTCTTAATTCGGAATCTCTCTCATTTCTATAAGCTATAAACTCTTCTTTAGTGGTATCACCCTTCAGCACGATATTAGATTTTTTGCTTTCACCAATGGTTGTTTCGTATTTTACCTGACGGCCACCTGGTTGATAATCGTGTCCGACAAACACTCTTGTGCTATCAGGTAAGGTGTATAACTTTTGTGTAATTGAGTTGTACAAGTCCTCGGCCGATCCAGCAGGGAAGTCACATCTTCCAGTTCCAAAATCAGGCATAAATAAAGCATCACCGGTAAACACTGCATCTTCAATTAAAAAACTTGAACATGCTGGGGTATGCCCAGGAGTGAAAATCGTTTTAACTTCTAAATTCCCAAATTTTAATGGCTCATTTTCATTAAGAAGCATATCAAATTGAGATCCATCAGTTGCAAAGCCTTCCAAAGCAAAAATAGGTTTAAATGTGTTTTGTACTTTTCTTATATTTTCATTTATTGCTATTTTGGCATTTGGAAAACGCTTTTTTAGTTCTTGCGAAGATGAAAGATGATCAGCGTGCGCATGAGTTTCTAAAATGTATTTCAGATTCAACCCGTTGTCTTTAATATACTTTTCTGCTTTATCAGCGGCCTCATAGCTAATTGATGAGCTGTTTGGATCATAGTTTAAAACAGGATCAATTATGACACAATCTTTAGTCTCTTCATCACTAACGATATATGTTAGGGTAAATGTGTAAGCGTCGTACTGTGCTTCTATTTTCATATTGTTCTCCTTATCATTTCATCAGTTTAAACTTTTTTTCATCTTAATCTTTTTAAATTTTAACTAATGGAATTGTTTAGAGATATGATCTTCCTCATCTTTTTTGCTAAATATATATGATTTGGATCATAATGCCGCTAAATTTCAGCATGTTAAAATACTCATCGGGCGAGCAAACTAGTCCATTAACATTTTCATTATATTAAGGAGGATATATGAAAGTTACTGGAGTACACGGGGTCGATACCTTATATAAATACAGTAATATATATATCGCAGGACAGCCATCCATTAATGCCTGGGAAGATATCAAAGACAAACTGCAAATTACCAAAGTAATCAATATTAGAAATCCTTATGAGTTGGACTTTAAAAAGCAGCAAGAACAATTGAGGCAATTGGATATCTCTTACCAAAATATACCTACAGTGCAAGACGGCAAATTAAATATTGAAAATCATCACCGCTTATCTCGGCTTATTAACGGCGAAGACATCTATTTTATACATTGCGGCACAGCAAATCGTGTCGCAGTTTGGCTTATGTTTTATTTATATTTTTATCAAAATTTTAATTTAGAAGATGCAACGACCATTGCCAAACAAAACGGTTTGCAGGTTATGCATTTTGTAGATCAGCTAAAAGATATTCAATACTCCCCACGCGTGTAGTTATCCATAAAAAACTAATTTAAATTAGGTATTCTTTACTTTATAATTAGCTCAAAGGGTTAATTATGAAAGTACGTCCAAAACTTCAATGCTTAAATATTTTTGAAAATCTTCCGCAGGAGCTGCTGCAAAAATCTGTATTACTTAATCGTAAAAAGGGTGAATTTCTTTATCATAAAGGTGAAAAGCCTAAAGGTATTTATTTTATTAAAGAAGGCTTAATAGCACTAACGGACATTAGTCCTAATGGCAGTGAAAGTTTATTTAGAATCTTTAGCAAAGATTTTTTTATTGGTTATAGAACCTTTATTGAGGGGGAAGAATATCATGCCAATGCGATGGCCTTAAATGATGCAAAAGTTTTTAGATTGCCCTTTGAAAGTATTGAAGAGCTTTTAAATACTTATCCCTCAGTTCTTATTCATATTACCAAAATGCTTGCTAGGGATCTTAGAATTGCTGAGGAACGCTTCAATGATATAACAGGCAAGAGAGTTGCCAGTAGAATTATTGAATCGCTTATCTTTTTAAAACAAAGACAACCGGAGTACAGTTGGACAAGACGAGAAATCGGAGAGTTCAGCGGGGCAAAAACGGAAACTGTTACTCGTACATTTTCAACTTTGGAAAAAATGGACTTGGTCACTAAGCAGGGAAGAGATATTATCATTCCTAATATAGAAGCGTTGATTGATTATAAGGAAGAAATGGATTTGGAAGGGTAGCACCATCCTGCAATAATCAACCTTTGACCTTCAGTGACTTTATTAATCTTGTGTTCATAATTATCTATCCCAGTTTTAAAGATGATAATATTACCATAATCAGGAGTGCTGATTTTTGTACTTTCTTTGTAACCTTTCTTTCTTATTTCTAGGACTCCTCCTTTAGGAGGCTTAGTTGTCAAGGAAAGCGAGAATGCAAGCATGCGAGAGCCATCATCATGCCAAATTCCATCTTCTTCCCATTCGTTATCTGAGCAACGTAGACTGATTATATGTTCAATCTCATTTACGGGACAAAATATTTTTAATAATTCAAATATCATTCCCGCTGGTTCTAATAATTTATACATCAATTGATCTATTAAATTGAAATCTCGTTGCTGGACTGCCACTTTAAGCTCTTCTGGTAGTTCTAGCTGACATATTGTATGGCCTTTAGCTTTTAGGTCATTTTGGCACTGGGAAATATTTATCTTCGAATTGTCATGCATAAGTGATGAATTTACCTCGGAATATATTAAAGGGCCATATTGTCTCTGGAAATAATTGGGGCGATTATTTATGATTGAATCGTCTTACGGGCCTATGGCCTTGCATAAAAAGGAGTTTTCATGCAAATCTCAATTAATCAAAATCTAGCAAGAATAGACAGACAACGTTTTAACTCTAGTTTTGTCATAGAGGTTAAAAGAGGGGGTAAGACCTTCACATCCACCGCGGTGGCCATTAATAAACGGGTGTTGCTTACTGCTGCTCATTGTATAGATCAAGCGTGTACCGTAAGTGTTGTTATAGGTGAAAGTTATCGCCTGGCCGAGCAACGCGCTAAAGCTATTCAATGGCTTATTCATCCAGCATATAATCCTGGTAAATCATTTTATGAAAACGACCTGGCCTTAATTTTTTTAGATGAGGATTTACCTGCTTTTACTAATTGGGAAAATTTCTCTTCTCATTTAGCTTTGGTCAATGGGGAATTATTAGAACGTATAGGCTTTGGGGGAAGAGATAAACAGAATACTAGAACTAGAGCGAATCCAATATTTAAAAGCCTAAACTTTAATAAAAAGACACTTGTCCTGGAGGATGAGCAAAGTGTAGTTGGTGATTCCGGAGGTCCTGTCTATAGTATAGTGGATGGGCAATATCAGCTTATTGGAATTCACAGTACCTTGGAAGGTGACAATAAAACCTATGCGGTGAATTTGGCATATTATTATGACTGGATTGCGGCTCAGCTGTTATGGGAAGATGTCATCTAGTCTTCTTCCATGCAAAAGTATATCTTTTCTGGATTATATTCTCTTTGTATTAATAGTTCTTTGATATGATTCATGATCCAGCGACGCATAGGACGATTGTAACGTATTTTACCATCAAAGCTTTTGCTATAATCAAATTTAGTTATTAATGAGTCTGGATAATTGCGTTCAACTTCTTTATAGACATCTTTGGTAAAGCGAACAACACCGATAGAGATATAGCCCATCTGGTTATTCGGTAGTATGTCTGATAGTTTTGCAATAATTTGTTTATAGTTTTCTTTAAAGTTTTCCTCATAGATAATAGGATCAAAATGTATACCAATTCTATGGCCATTTGTAACTAATTGCTCGATGGCCTTCAGTCGTGAGGATACACTAGGGCAGCGCACGTCAAACACTTTGCCGCTTTGTTCAGAACTTAGGGTAAAACTCGTATAAATATTAGGCAGTGGAGCTAGACCCAACACCTTTTTTATATTAACGGATTTGGTTCGTAACTCGAGTTTGGCCTCTGGGTACTTTTTAAAGAATTCATAATAGGCACTATACTCATCAGTGAGGTGACTTAAAGCGAGAGAGTCAGAAAACTCACCCGCATGAAACCAGGTATCCGGGTTGTCTTGTACGATTTTTTCCATTTCCGCAATAATTTCATCATGGTTTACGAAAAGCACCAGATCCGGAGTATTGAAATAGCCCTGTAGATAGCAGTACTGACATTCGTAGATGCAGTTATAGGCATGAATAAAATAGAAATGTTTTTCATTACCATGGCCATAAGCGGGTGGGGCCTCTTTTAATAAAGTTCCTTTCTTGCGTCCAATAAATAAATTAAGGTTGGTTCTTTTTTGCAGGTATGGTTTTTTTACTTTGCCCCATATATCTTCAATATTATCGATTTCAACTTTTTTCTCATACTTTATTTTTTGCAATATATTTTGCGTATAAGGATTGTTTATTTGTGATTTTTCCACAAAGACTTTATTGAACATTGTTCACACCATCAAAATGGGCTTCAATATCACTAAAGCTTATGTTTGTTAGGGCCTGTTTCAAATTCTCAATATTGGCCTGAGAGTTTATTTCCATTTTCAAAGCAAAAGACTTCTTTTCTAATTTCGGATCAAAATAAACCTGGGCCCCAGACTCTATTAGCGGTGCTACTTTTTTATTCAGTTCTTTTTTGAGATGGCCCTGTAGTGGATTGATTGTATCTTCCAGGTATTGAATAAGATAAGCCGCTTTTTCTTTATCAGTTAATTTTAATTGCTCAACATTTGATTCAGTAAGTATTTTTACTAAATCTGGTGTTTGCATAAGTTGTAATAATTTTTCTATACGTTTTTTATGGGTAAAGCTACAATGAAAAGGCAGTATGATCTCTTCGGTCGTTTTCTCTTTCTTTTTATCTTAGATTATTTGTACTTTAGCTAAATAAAAATCCAGCATCGTTTGAGAAAAGATTTTCGCCTGATTCTTTAGGTCAAAACAGTGAGTTTTAGCCCCGGCAAAATCAGAAATTAATTTATAACAGTAAAAGGGTATTTTGAATTCGTTACATACTTTGCCCATGGCCCAAGCTTCTCGATCAACTATATGGGCATAATGAGATAGTTCTAGTGCAAACTCATCACTAAGTACTCGGTTTTCGCTGGTAATAGCATCCAGCACAGCATGCTGGTCATGGCTAGTGTAACTATGAAAACGTGGTTCATTGTTTCCATATGCGTACAGGGTACGTACAGAGTACACCTGATTTAATGAAAGTTTATCGTCTAATGCGCCAGCAATACCTAAATTTATAACTTCTGATATTCCAAACTTTGCGAAATAATAGGAAAGGTGGGTTAACACCTCAAATGGGCCTTCACCAGTGATCAGTAATGCCAGCTCTTCACTCATGTAAAAACGATTGTCTATTGCCTTTAACTGCAAACTTGAAATAAATTGCTGTGCTTCGCCACGGTGGGCCATACATAGTAAACGCATAGCTTTTTCTAGAGGTCTTTATACAGAATGTAAAGTGAAGCTGGTTCTGATTAGATTTTTTGCCCAGTTTAAGATATAGGGAAGGTGTGAATCATGTAACTCATTCTATGCAAAATATTGTCTTTGGTGGTGCTGCCTTAAGTGGCGAAGGGGGCGGCTATGGTTTTGGCCCTGTTGAGCGGCCACAAGAGCTAGTACAGCATGCTCTTGACTTAGGTATTAAGTATTTTGATACGGCCCCTATTTATGGCTTTCACGAGTCAGAAAAGCTTTTAGGCAAGACTCTGATTAGGCAAAGAGAGAAGGTTAGTATTATCTCTAAATCTGGAATTACCTGGCATGATAATAAACGGGTTAATTTAACCAACGAGCCCAAAGTCACTCAAAAAATGTTAGAGCAAAGCCTTAGAAATCTACAAACAGAATATATTGATGTTTACATGATTCACTGGCCAGATCCCAGAGTGGATATTCGCTTTCCCATGGAGGTTTTAAGTAAGGCCAAAACGCAAGGGAAAATCAAACATATCGGTTTGGCAAATACTACGGCCGAAGAACTCACTAAGGCATTAGAAGTTGACGCCATTGAGTATTTACAGAGCGAATGCAACCTCTTTAGCAACCAGCTTATGGGGTTAGCAGATCTAATAAAAAAATATAATATTAATACGATGGGATGGGGAACCTTTGATAAGGGGATTCTAAGCGGTAGAGTAACCAAAACTAGAAAATTTGCCGCAAGTGATGCTCGCTCATGGGCCCCATGGTGGAAGAAATCCAACTGGCAAGATAAAGTTGAAAAGGTTGAGTCAATTCAAGAAAAGTATCAAATTAATATGCGAGACTACGCTCTTACTTATAGTCTACAGCAAGTTGATTTACCAATTATTGGGGCCAAGTCTAAAGAGCAACTAGATAGTATTAGTGATTTTATTTCAAACAAGCCTGAGGCGAAAAAACTATCTGAGGTGTTAAATGAACTCAGACGTTAAAGTCTCGGTCATTATCCCGAGCTATAATAGGGCCCATACCTTGGCCAGAGCAATAGATAGTGTGCTTGCGCAGAGCTATACTTCACTGGAAGTTATCGTTGTCGATGATGGCTCAACTGATAATACTCAAGATATTCTTGCTCAATATAAAAATAAAATTAACACCTACTATCAGCAAAACCGAGGAGTCTCTGCTGCCAGAAACTTTGCGGTATCTCAATCCAAAGGAGAGTACCTGGCCTTTTTAGATTCAGATGATAGTTGGCATAAGGACAAGCTAGAACAACAAATGCAACTCTTTACTGATGATCCTAAGCAAGTGTGTGTCCATTGCGATGAAATTTGGATCCGTAATGGGGTGCGTGTCAACCAAATGAAAAAGCATAAAAAAAGTGGAGGAGATCAATATCTTGCTTCACTGCATTTATGTTGTATTTCACCATCGGCAGTTGTCTTACGAAAAGATGTCTTTTGTGAGCTAGGTGGCTTTAGGGAAGATTATATTGTCTGCGAAGATTATGATCTTTGGCTTAAGCTAACTGCCAAATATAGTATTGGCTTTATAGATAAGCCTTTATTAGATAAGTATGGAGGCCATGCTGATCAATTGTCTCGTAAATTTTTTGCCATGGATTATTGGAGAGTAAAGTCATTAAATGAACAATTGTTATCAATTGATCTTAAAGCTGAATACCGAGACTCAACAAAAGAGGTTTTGCTTAAGAAAACTGATATTCTACTTGCTGGCTACAAAAAGCATAATAATTTCACCCATTATTCTGAAATCGAAGCCATCCATAACCATTGGAAATAAGAGACTGATAGTTTTCTTTGGCCATTCTTTATCCTGAAAATATTACAACTAATGTTCAAAAAAACACTAATGCCTATAAGATGTGCCCATGTAATTTATTAAGGAGTTCACATGAAAAACCTTTGTGGAATTATGCTTTTAGCATCTGTATTTATTGGTTGTAGCAAGGTTGAAGATCTAGAAAAGAAAACAGATAATATGGAAGCTACTATGGAGCGCATGGATCGTACGATGAATCATATGGATCATACAATGACTCCTATGTATCTGCAGATAAGACAAAAGGAATCTGAGGATACCAGATCTAAACAAATTACAAAACTTAATGATGTTCAAGTAAATATGGGGGCGAAACTTACAGCTGCTAAAAAATATTTTTTAGCGTTTGAGTATCAATTTTGGACCAATACTGGAATAGATGATCAAGGCTATCGTGAACTTATGCTAGAAGATGCCCTGGAAGAATTCTATCGCAGCTTAGTCGATTACCACGCTCAATATGCTCCAATTTCTCCTATTCATTTGGAAGAAGATGCTTCAAATTCAACTAAAGTGTTCTATTCTTTGGCCGCAACTATGCATTTCAACAATCCTCATCAACTTAAAATGATTAAGAGCAACCCGCAGTTTGAAAAGATCAGCATTTATGATGTTATTAAAAAAGCGCTCAAAAACTATACTGAGGATAAAGAGTTAGATCATGCACAAATAGTTGTTGTGCGTGGGCAAAACTTAGAAATGACAGAGGCGCTTATTAATGCTCGTATGAACTTTTTAGTCGGACTGGCCTTAAAAAGCCTAGTTAACAAAAAGAATATGGGATGGAAAGAAAAACTGACGGCCTTATTATATACAATAAGCAGTGGCCGTTTAGGAAGTTTGAGCCTCGCTTCAGAGTTTGAGCAGCAAAATAAAGTTACACAAAAAGACATTCACTCTAAACTTGATGGCGCTTTGAAGGCCAAAAAGGTATTAGTAGCCAATAACATGAGTGTAAATTTAGATGCTTCAATACGTAGCATACTTATTAACTTAAGAAAGCCTAGAGGTGAAGAAGTTGAAACTAGCAGTGCTAGGGAAAATGCGGCCAAGGTTTATGGCCTGATTGATAAGCTCTTAGAGATGTAGCATTTTACATCTCATGAGCAATTTTACGCTTCTTAGGGCGATAATATGTACGTGGGTTGAATTCAGCGAAGTCTGAAATTTTAGTCATATAAATACAAGCATAGCGCTCAATTTGGGCGGCATAAACACTTGGCTCAACTCCGGCGCGCATAACTTCGCCCCAGAATTCATTAAAGTTTGCTTCATAGTTTTTAATAAGTTCGCCAAGTTTTTTGTCTATTTTTTCAACCTCATCAAACTTTTTTAATACCAAGTCTCTTTCTACTTTTTCACCGTATTCATATTCCTTGGCATAGAGGCCATCGATGGTGCGTTCTAATTCCATTTTTTTCGACATAAGCTCGTCTATTTCAACGCTAATATCTTTGGTGCTCTTGTAGGCTTCCACTTCTTGGTCGAGTTCTTCAATAACTAAGGCCGTTCTCCAACCACAAGCTTTTTTCAATTTTACGATATCTCCATAGATATGATCACCCAGATAGAGGATTTCATCCCCTTTAAGTACAAAATCATCTTGTAGTTTGGTGGCATAACCACCTTGGTAAATCCCTGGGGTTATCTGGCCATCAAAATTTTGCATTAAACCGTTGTCAGGATCTACTTTGAGTAGTGGCATATTGTAGGTGAAAAAACCTGGTTTTGCCGCAAGTGTGATCGTAATTTCAAATAGTTCCTGCCAGTTTTTATGCTCTTTTAGAAATGGGTTGATGGTATAGTCTAATAGTGCCTTGGTATAAGAATAGTCAGAATTGGTAATAACCCATAATTTTTTATCGTATTTAACATAGCGTTCGAGAACTTCAACCGTTTGTTCATCTTTGATGACATAATAGTCCAGGTTTTCTTTTACTGCATTTTTAAGGGATCCATCACGATGGGCAATATCCACGGCATACGTCACGTCTTCGGCCATAATGCCATACTCAGGCAGCTCTAAATTAGGTTTTTGATCCTTTAGATCTACGAGTTGGGCAAATAATATGGTATGGGCAATAGAAAATGCGGTGTCTATACTCATGTATTGAGAGTCAGAAAGGTCGACAGATGAGCCCTGATAGATTTTCTGTTGTTCCTTATAGCTGAGCTCTTTAGTGCCATGGTAGGCATTTTTTATCTTGTAATAGAGGGAAACTTTAAGGATATTACCGTTTATTTTATCGACGATCAGCCCTCTGATGGCCTTATTAAAGTCAAATTTAAAACTTTTGATTTCTTCAGGGTAACCTTTGTCGTGGATAAGCTTTTCAATAGAG
>JBFEUX010000039.1:0-16548 GCA_041547255.1 Bacteriovoracaceae bacterium | reverse complement strand
TTTTATCAAAAATAACAAAAGATTCGCCCTCAATCAGTGGGTAAAGGGGTTTTTCAGTCTCAATGAAAGCTGAGTCATTATTTTTAAAGTACAGATTACATTTAACAAAATCACCACCATACTTTGTTTTTAAATAGCAATGAATAGGCTTCTTCTTATCAAGTCCTTGTCCCAACCTTAGATGTACCATCTGAAAACCGCTATGAGTGAGATTCTTTTTAGATCCAATAAGTAGTGTTCCACTGTGAAACTCATAACCAACAATTTCTAAATCAGGATCAGCAGGGTTTACTCCCTTCAATTTTAAGTTCTTCTCACCTATATAGTGCTCAATAATACCTTGATGATCACCATGAAATAGCTCAGTATCAACATTTTTTACTTGGCCCTCTTTCATAAGTGATTTTGGAACTCTATTCTTGGCAAAATTTAAATAACTCTCTTTTTCTCTAAAACAAAATCCCGCCCCATCTTTGGATGGTGTCACTTGCAAGTTAAATTTATGCGCTAATTTTTGCACATCAATTTTTGTTAACTCTCCCAAAGGTAATAATAATTTCTTTAAATGGAGTGGTTCAACAGAAGAAAGCAAGTAACTCTGATCTGAATTGGGGTCATTATTTGAATGAATAAAAAACTCATTAGATTTTAAGTTTTTTTGAATCTTACAATAATGTCCAGTGGCCATATAATCTGCTTTTAAAGCAAGCATTTTTTCGTAAAGCACGCGCATCTTCAAACGAGTACAATTAAAACATGAAGTATTTGCTGTGGCAGACAAACGAGCACTAATAAGTGGATCAATGACCTTATCTGCAAAGATGGCCTTTGCATCAGTAGCGTAAAAAGGTATTTTTAAGCTATCACACAAATCTTTAATCTGATCTAAATTGGTTACGTGACAGCGAGGGGCAAATTTATCCTCAGAAAATTGATCATTAGGGTTGGTTACTATGGCCAGACCGATAACATCCATTCCCTGCTTCTTAAGTAAAAGTGCGGCCACGGCAGAGTCTATACGGCCACTCATTGCCACTAGAACCTTCTTACCAGTGTATTCTTCTCCACTATAGAGCATAGGACATTTCCTCCTCTTAAAATTATAGCTTAACTTAACAAATTAAGAAAGTTGGCAAATTAGACGATAGGCTATTTATGAGTAATGTAATGTCCATTAATTGGAAAAAGATTTATTTATTTGATGATAAGCTAACAGGGCCAAATGCTTGTAACTCGCTCAAGCATTTTATCTACTATCTAAAATCAAAAGGAATAAACGGTGTTATTGATTTTACTTATTCCGGTGATATCGATTCACTACATCAGGAATTAACCATAAAAGAAAACTTTATTCTCGATTCAATTCCAACAAGTCTTATTAGGGATAAAGAAAATAACTTAAAAACATTTTTGGCCTCTATTCAAAATCCACACTTAGTTGAGATGATAAAAGCTCAGGGGGATCTAGGAAAAGAGATTAGACAATTATCTCCTATGGAATTAAAAATGGCCTCTATAACCAAAGCTTTGCTTTCAACTAGCGAATATGTATTTCTAGTTAAACCTGAGCATGCTCTTTCTATAGAGCAAATAAATTTATTGAAAAGATGTATTGTTTGGGAAGTTACACATAATGCAAAAAAAATATTCATCACACCTCAAACCAATGAAGCATGGATGGATATAGCAACTAATATTATTTCTAAATGTGAAACAAGTTCAAATTTTATCGATTATAAAAATCCTCTAACAACCACATCTGAAGAGTCGGCGGCTAAAGAAACAGAAGAAATCTTTAAGAAAGCGGGTTAACGTCTTTAACTGAACAATTTATTTTGAAGGCTTTGCTGGTAAATTTATTCATTGGCTTAAGTCGTAGTTGAAGAGTTTTATCCCCAAGTACCACCTCAATATTATTAGATTTTTTGATCAAACGAGGCTCCTTGGTATCTATCTCTGCTCGGTATAATTTAATATCTTTAGGTATAAAAGAGTCTTCTTTAATTGCATAATGACAAACAAGCTTAACCACATCAGATCTAGAAAAACCAAGTAAAGGATATAGCTTGGCCATAAAGTCTGTTTTATCAGCTTCTAAAAGCCTCAGTAAGTTTTGGTGTAGAACCTCATTAACCTCGCGATAATAATCAAGTAAATAAGGCTTGAAGGGTTCTGCTAATTTCCCTGGCAAACTTTCTAGGTTATGCTCTTCCCATGTTTTAAAGCCACCAGTATATTCCAACCCTGCTTCCAGGTGCATTGCTATCGCAAAGCGCTCATAGGCTTCATCACAAAACTCATTAAAATTATCTTGTAAATCCTGCTCATTAAAGTACTTTGTAAAAAACGATCTCATGCCAGCACTTTTAGTATTTACAAAACTACCATGCTTAGCAAGCTTAATAGAAAGCAATAATTTCTTTTGCTGATATTCGACTAGTAAATCTGTTTCAGCTAAATCAGCAATGGCCTTACTTTGGCCAATCTTGCCGACCACAGAAATAGTGGTCCCTTGAGGAAAATTATAGGTAGTATCTAATATTTCGACTGCATCTTGTGCTAACTTAGGTAGCGCTTGTAAAAGTTGCGGGGCAAATCGCCGCATAAACTCTTCTTGCTGTTCCAGCATACTTATCATCTCAGCTGACAGAGTATGGAGAAACTCCAGCTCACTACCATGTGCGCGTACCAGCTGTAGCCCTACTAAATATTCAAAAAAATTGCCTTTGTATTCATTTAAAAGAGACTCAAGACGATCAGCAGCAACCACTTACTTGCTCCAATAGGCTTCTTCCAGGGAGTCCTCTCTTTCTGGTAATGCCTTAAACAAACGAGGTGAGTTTTGTCTAAGAACTTCAAAACTGACACGGTTTGCATATTTACTTATTTGAGAAATGGAGGAGTATGTCAAGTAAACAGCATTATGCTTAGGAGAATTTGGAACCATAACTCTGTGATGATCGTTGGCAGTAATATCATGTAATAATGCGGCCAGTGCAGCATCGCCTGCACCATTCGTATTTTTAATAACCATCGGTCCCCCCTTGAATGGGCTAATATGCGTATAAATTTTGAGAGGATCTTCACAATCCGTTTTACGCATGGCCCGGGAATACTCAAATTCATTGTAATTAATTATAGACTTGGAAACCAAAGGTTCATTGGTCGCTCGTTTAAGACTATTTTCTGTATAACCCGCCAGATACAAACCTTTTTTCCCAACTGTTAGCAGAGAAAGATCTACCCATTCCAATATTTTTTCACAGGCAAGCAAAGGATCCTCTTCCATAGTTAATGAATAACTCTCCTCTTGGTTCATGGCCAAGACAGTGACGTAATCTTTTATAAATTGGCGAAAAAATTCTACTTTTTCAGAAATTAATGAGCTAGTTCCTAAAGACATGACAACAGGTATCCTCGCTTCTTTTGCTAATTGGCATGCTTGGATAGTGGCCTGATAAATATTATCATTTTCATTACGCAAGGAATAAGCAGAAATCAGTAAGGTTGATGAGTTTTCAATTATATTAGCTGGTATAAATTCAGGTGAATAATCATTCATACAGCCCTTACTAATAGCAAAAGTTCTTTCCATATCAGGAGTTATAAAACAAAAGGCCCTTCCCATTGGTTTTTCAGAAGGTTGTAAATGAGACATATCTACCATTGCACTCGTTTTACTTAAATACTTAAAAGCGTAATCATTGACCTCAATCTGTTTTTTGATGGCCCCCAAGGCATAACATGGCCCCTCTGATAGTACGGCATAATTATGTAGCGTATTTCCAATGGCCCCTCCAGGAAATTCACCTCGAATAAGATTATTCTCTTTACAGTAGTGATAAACTTCCTCGCTTAATCGGTCATCAATAATAAAGGATTGCCCTTTTTGAAAGTTATGAGATTGCAGAAATTCATCACTAACTTCAATTTCGATATCGACCAGCAATTGATCTATTCCGACGATATATATACCTGAGTGTGTTTGAGTGGGCTCCTGTAGCGAAGTCCTGCCTTTTTCCGTAATAGGAAAATAATGTTTTGTATGTCGTCTACCTGGAAACTTCATAGACCCCCAATCTAAATTATTATTGCATCCTAGCATTTTAGCTATTGATTTTGGACAAATTACACCAGTTTATGGTATTTTTTACAGGGAGCTTATATGGAAGATCTAAATAATTCAACACCTATATTTGAATTCTATCCACCTGCTAATGAGATGATTGGGATATTAAGTATTCCTCACTCGGGAGAGCAGCTACCTGATGAGTTCAAAACTTACTTGGTTCCAGATAGAAAGACTATCATGCAAGATGTCGACTACCAAGTGCACAAACTGGTAGATATTGAAAAACTTACGGCCGCAGGGATTGCGGTGATTAAGGCCAATATTATTAGAACGGCCATTGATCTAAATAGGAATAAAGAAACGGCCCTATTAAACTGGAAAATGAACTCCAAGGGAAAGCAAGTTGTCACAACAGAACCTGATCAGCTTTGCGCAAAGGCACTACTAGAAAAATACTATTCGCCCTACTTTGAAATGCTTAAAAATTTAATATTCCAACTCAGAGGCCATACTCATATGCCAAGCTTCATTGACTTACACAGTATGCCGTCCCGCGCAGAAGCTTATCATCTAAAAATTAACCCCAAGCAAGATATCATCAGGCCACACTTTTGTCTAAGTGATGTAGAGGGAAAAACATGTGAACCTGATTTTTTACACAAGATAGGAGAACTACTCAAGCAAGAGTACTCTAATGTCAATTACAACGATCCTTATTTTGGTGGCCATATTACTCGCTTTATAAATGATGCGTATGATCCGATAAATAATATTCAAATTGAAATCTCAAGAGAAATATATATGGAAGAGACAGATCAATCACTTGTAGCAGACCGAGTCAGCAAGTTAAGGCCAGTTCTGACCAACTCTCTGATTCAACATTTTGAATACTTTTATCAAAAATACAAATGTTAATCTATTCGCATTACTTTTGAATCTTTAGACTTCTTTACCCTGGATTTATTTATAACATCTTCGAATTGTTCTTCAACAGACTTTTGTTTCTCAGGCAAGAGGCGATGGCGGGTTTGCCTATTCATCATCTCTTGTGCTTCTTCATTTTTAATTTTCTTTTGTAACATAACATCAACGTCTAAATTTAAATCATCGACTTTTCTTTTCGAATAGATCTCCCCATAACGTTTGTAATAATAAGTATACAACGGCTCAAGCTGTTTCTGGTTATTAAACCCACGCTCTAAGTAAAAGATAATTTTTTGTAAAATCTCTTTTCTATTTTGATCATGTGACCATGCAGAAAGCAAGTACAACATACCGAGATGATCTATTTGATCTGTGTATTTTAGACTTTTGAATTCTTTAAAAATAATATCGGCCAGCGCAGGACTTGTATCGGCATAGCTCATTGAACGAATAATCTTAGATCTTATTTTTAGAGCAGCATCATTTTTCTTTCTGGTAATTATGATATAAGAGTGAATTCTGTTGCCTCTTTTTTTCATAATCAACTCACTTTTATAGTCTTTGTCTGGATACTTCAACTCTAGTGCTTTATAGTTGTCATATTCCAACTGGCCAAACTTTATAAATCCTTTTTTAAAAAATTTTGATCGAAACTCCAGTAAATAGAGATTATAGGCCATGTCTGTAAAAGATGTTTTCCATTTCGTAATATCTTTTTCAAAGATATCTTTCCAAATTTTATCTTTATTATAAAGTTCAATATAATTGCGAATAACAGGCAGCTCAAAAATTCTTTGTTCTGACAGATAATCTGGAAACTTAATGTTTGGTAAAAAGTAAATATCTGATAGTACCTCCCCATTGGCATCCAGAATGGAGAGACTAAATTTTGTGCTTCTTGCTTCTTTAAAATATGTTAAATTTGGAACGACAAAATAAAATGGATTCTTTACAGGCATTGGAATATTGAGATCCCCAAAATGAAAGAGTTTCCAAAACTTTTCTGACTCATTATTTTTTTCAAGTGTTTGCATTTTTGAAGATATCAGCAGACCGCTTGTATAATTATCTAATAAATACCAATCCGTTTTTAACTTATTATTAATGACTTGCTTATATAAATAGAATGGTGTGACATAGGCCACTGTAGCTATACCCAATGACAACCCAATAATAAATAAGATACTTAGAATTATTATGCGCATACCTACTCATCGTGATTTTAGATATTTAACTTAATAATCTTTTTTCCCTCAAGTTTTTACATTTATGGCCGATAATATTAATGGAGATTAAGGTAATTTTATGAAAAAAGCTATTTTTACAATGTCCATAGTTATAAGTTTAATGGCCTGTGATTCGCCACAAAGGACTCGTAATCCATACGGAGTCCCACTACCTGCTGAGATTTCCACTAGTGGAAATGGTATACTTGATACAAATCCAGACTCAAATATCGTAGACGCTGACCCAAATGTAGGAACCACAACTCCCACAAACATCACGGCCGGTTTTGACAACTGTAACTTAGCTTATCAATACTACAATTCGTTTATCGGACATTTTGGTATATGTCAGAGTTCGCAAGTTGATACCCAATTTAAAATTAAAATTGCCCAAGCTGATGCGGTGGAAGGAAATTGCTTTGTACCTACTTACATTATGCCAGACGGTACTTCTTATAAACTTGGAAGGGCCGAATGTGTAAGAAATGAAGCTGACAAAGAATATGATATGACTCTAAGTAAAGAAAGGTCTGAGACTATTAATGGAGTTATGGTTATCAAATATAATGCATTAGGGCCTTATATGGACTGCATGAATGCCAAAGTTAACTTTCTTACAGCTTTTCCTAACTATCCAGAAGCTGATGCTAATATATATGCGGCCAATGTTTGTAGCCAGTTTGTAAATACATTCCGCAATTACTATATTCAAGTAAAGCTATAGTGATCTTTTAATTCTTAAGTTTTTCATTTAGATTTTTACCTAAAGCATAATTAGGATATAGGTTGTTATCTACTGAGGGAAAGCCCATGATGGGCAATACTGCCTTATCACCTGTTTTTTCGATTTGGTAAGGGTAAAGAATGGCCACATAAAAAAAAGAAAGTTCTTTAACCTTAAATGACTTAATAAAATTATTCAGCACATCTCCTTCTGCGTCCTCATACTCATATATTTCGTCAGGATTTTCTATCGTTTGCTCTAGAAACTTGTCATAGCTGGTGAAATCTTCAATGGCGATATCCCCAGGTGAGCGTTCTTGCATCATCTGGGCCAAAATTTGCGATTTTTTGTTTTCCAGTAGCTCAATAATGTCGGCCGGAATTTCATACTGATCTTCAATATCTTTGACATATTTTTCCGAAGAATCATTTTCTTCAACAGGGATATCCCGCTGATAATACTCTTTTAAAGGTATATGTCTGGTAACCATCCGGTAAAAAACAAAACTAGGATCATTATCAATGCAACTACAAATAAGAATAAAGTATAAAGGGCCTAGCTCTGTTTCTATATTTAAAATATGGGTATAGAATTTCTGTCCCATCTCATTTTCCAACAGCCATTTTTCATGGGGATGATATAGGGCCTGGTTCAAATAATGTTCGTTGGCCAAATAATCCAAATCATCTTCTTCTGCTAATATTTGCATGGACTTACGCTGTTCTTTTTCTTCTATTTCCAGCTGTTGCATATATGGGCGATAAAAATCCTTAATGCATTTCTCACTACAAAAACCACGATCGGAGTGATCTTCTACAAAATGTAAATCCCCGACGTTTTCAATCTGTTTTCGACAACATTCACAAAAATAGAGTTGATTTATCATCATGGCCTCCTGGCACCATTATAACATTAAAAATCCCAGAATCTTGCATAAAAAGGAAAAATCTAACCATCTCGATAATAAACGCTGCTAAAGGTAAAATTATTATAGCAATTTATACTAGGAAGGTTTATGCAGACATCCAGAACTTACAGTAAAAAAGATTATCAAAATTTTCTTCTCCTGGCACAAACTGGCCATTACCCCCTTTTTTATAAAGAGTGGTTGGAAGAATCTTTTAGAGCAAAGCAGGCCCTTACCTTCAAAAAAGCAAGTCATAATGTACAACATGTCTTTGGGCTATTGGCCAGACACAATACAATTGAAAAGAAGAAAACGGCACTTATATGTATGGATAAAATCTCTAGAGAAGAGTTTATAAGAAGCTTTTTCAAATTGGTAGAGCACAATATTTTAAAAGAGGTTAAAAGTTTACAATAAATGAAAAACTTACTGCTGTACTTCATTCTTATTCCTGCGACAAGCTTTGCTGAATACAGAGTTTATCAATACACAGTTCAAAATTTAGTTTCAAATGCAGCAGATGCCCCCAAAGCTAATATCGTAGTCTCTACTCTAGACCCTGTAGCTTATGTGGCCTATAACGGGGGAAGCCGTCTAGTGCAGGTTGATCTGTTACGCACCTGGATTTGCCCTGGACACACTGGGAATGCCAAAAATATTTGCCCTTCTCCTTACGCCCAAATAGTCTCTCAAAATCCAAATGAGGAGAGATAGCATGAGCAGGATTGATGATACTAAAAACCGAGAATTAATGAATCATCGTATTGAGTTGAAAAGGCTACAAAACAAACATAAAAATGAATTGGAGAGTATAAGAAACCAGCACGAGAAGACAACAAATCATATAAAAATAGGCCAAAAGGACGAAAAACAAGGGCTACGTAATGACCATGAACTCGCCATGGCCAAACAAATTAAGGAAAATGAAGCTACTATTGAACGATTACAACAATCTCTAAATGATGTTAAAGAGTATACTCAAAAGAAAAAAGAAAATATAAAAAAGCAAAATGAAGCCCATTTAGCAACATTGGATATTGATCAGAAGAATCGCTTAAAAAGCAAAAGAGAAAAATTCGATTACCAGATGCAAGAAATTGATCATGAGGCGCAAATTCAGCTCAATAGCCTCAATCGTCGTATTAATAGAAAAAAACAAGAATTAAAAGAGCTAGGTATTGAACAGAACAAAGAAGTTAGAGAAGAGAGTACCAGAAAAGTAAATTTTACTCGCAATGAATTCATGAAAAAACATGATGCAGAAACGCTAAAATACCAAAGAGCACTTTTAAACCAAAAGAAAAACCATACAAAGATTTTAGCGAATAATGAAAAATCACACCAAAAGGCAAGCTTCAATAGGACAAAGCAGTACAGTAAAGAACTTAGCAATTTACAACAAACTCATCGTAAACAACAAACACAGATAAATAAGATGCATGAAAAGAAATATGCGGAAAACTACAAAAAAAATGAATACGCACTACAAAACCTGGTGGGAAAAAAAGAAACACTCCTAGATAAACTTAAATCTCATCTGAAAAAAGAAATTACCAAGGAAATGGCGCTGGACAAAGATCCATTCTATCAGATGCATAAAATAGAACCAAAGGTTTATTTAAACGAAGCAGCGGATAAATATATAGTAGAACTCCCCGTTTCAGAACATGAAGTTCAGGGGGTAAAACTAACAGGGTACAAACGTGAAATAAAAATAAGCATGGATAGAAATTTTGATTTCAAGAAAACTGGTGACACTGGTATTAAAAATGAAATGAAAAGAATAGAAACGGTGACCTCAAAAATTCCGGTAGAACATATCTTGGATTCAAAGTCTATTAAGCATTCCTATGAAAATGGAATATTAAGATATACTATCGGCTTGGCCTAGATTTTTATTTCAAAACTGTCATAATCATAGTCTGAAATTTCATGAATGACTTCTTCAACTTCCCTTACCATACTATGTGGACTACCCTGGGTAGCAAATCGACGTACATCTTTTAAGGCCTCAATATCCCCTTGGGCCACAATTTCAACGGTGCCGTTAGGTTTATTAAAAACATAACCTCTTACCATGGTCTGATTTGTCTCTATTTGTTCCAGGATACTATAACGGTACCCCACACCTTGCACTCGGCCATGAACTAATAGCTTCATCTCAAGCATAAAGGTTTATCTCCTTAAAATCTGTTTTCAATAAAATCAAAATTAGCTAGAATCATAGCATGGATAGACCGCATCTTGTAAACTTTTCTGCTATCGCCAGTGAAAATCTGCTGACTATTAAGGCAAGTATCACCCCTTACAATCCATTAACCAACATCAAAGGGCAGGCCAGTCCCATTAAAAGCATAAGCTTATTCTCAAAACATTATTACCGCTTAAAAATAGTTGGTTTAAACGATGCATATAAAAAAATATTTAACCGTGTTTACGACTCGGATAATTATGGCAATTTTGAAATAAAAATTCCCATGCTGGGATTAAATGAAGATATTCGTAAAATCTCTGTGTATGAAACTTCAACAATGCCAGGCATTGAGCTACATTTAGGTAGTTTCCTTCCGCTTTTCATTAAGGAACCTAAAAAAATAATTATTAGCGATTTTGATAAAACCTTAGTGGACACTAAATATTCCACCCCCAAAGAAATGTACTACTCACTAAATAAGCCTCTTAACTACTTTCCAACAGTTGACTCCAGTGTTTATAAGCTAAAAGAATTTATCAATGAAGGCTACCAGGCTTTTATATTATCGGCCTCACCGCACTTTTACGAAAATGCTATTAGAGATTGGCTTTACCAAAATGAAATTTATGCCAGTGATATCTTTTTAAAGGACTATCGGGACTTCTTTTCCATCTTTGATGGTGCGCTTACCACCAAAGATTTAAAAAAACATGGCTTTTATAAACTCAACCAATTGATAAATATCCTGCTCATGACGAGAGTTCCAAGACATTTAGTCTTACTAGGTGATGGTTTTGAATCCGACCCTTTTATCTATCTAACCCTTAAAAAGCTGCTTGATAGAGACACAGATCCTTGGAAACTTTGGAAATCTATCAAAAATCACAAATTTTTTAACCTGACTTCTAAACAAGACTCCTATTTTATCACTAAATTCTATCAGGTACATGAAATGGCCAAAAGCATTCCAGGGATAGATGTCCAGATATACATCCGAGGCACTGAAGCTAATATTGAAAATTTAAAGTCTCAAGAATATAAAAACAAATCGATAGATCAACTGCGTTCTTCTATCAACTATTATATCTAAGATAAGATATAGCCAGGTGCAACTAACAGAAAGTAGCCAATGCTCATATAAAAACCATAGCGGTGAATAGAAAGCATACTATTACCAAACGAGCGCGCAAGCGGCATTTTAGCAAAATCAAATTTAATGACTTCAAGATAAATCCGAAATACAGACAAGCATAAACAAACAAAGACTAGTGTTTCGTTATCTAAAAATGATTGTTTCATAGGAACACCTCAATTATAATAAAGCTATTGATGGAACAAACTCATAACCACATACACCTTTTCGGTGACCCTGAAGAGAACTTTTATATTTTGGGTAAAAGGGACAAAGATTCCTACCAAGAGGTGTATCAGCAAATTTCCATGCTTTGTACACGCAATCAGTACCTAAGCAAGATAGTCAGAATAAGCACAGAATTATCTCGCAAAATCAAACAGATCCAAGATCATAAAAATTTAAATGAAATAAGGGCGTATGCTGAAGGCCTAGAACGCTCAGTGGACGATGTACTCTTCTCTTTATTACTTCCAGAAATTGTCGCCTCATTTAATAAGTGGACTCCCGAACTTTTAGGAATTATTCCTGGTTGTTCTTCACTTTTTATGAAAGATTCCAAAACAGGTGATATCATACATAGTCGTATTCTTGATTATGCCTTGGCCGGACCGTTCGAGCGACACGAAAGAAGTATCCTTTATGACTTTGCTGACAGACAAAAAGTCTTTTCTTTTTCTACCAGCGCTATGCCTTTTCCTTCCCTTACCGCCACCAATGAGAAAGGACTCAGCCTTGCCTTACATTATAAGCATGGACAATATTTTAATATGGAAGGGCAATCTATTTTCTTTATCACTTCCGAAATCATGTATCACTGTGCAAATATTCGCGAGGCCATAAAATATCTAAAATCACAACAAAGTGTGGCCTACTGGGGAATATACCTGGCAGATAAACAAGGAGAAGTGGCATCAATAGATATCCGCGGGCCAGAATTTTTCCAAGAGAAATTTGATTTGAAGGATCATAGTTATCTTTATTTTAATAACCGCCCCTTGCTAAAAAAACAGGATCAGAACTCACTTCAACCCTTTGGCAACAGTAATCAATGCACAATGCGACGCCGTTTCTTTGAATCGAAAATGAAAACTTTTGAGCGCGGAGAAAAGAAAAATATTAATTTGGAATCATTAAAAATACTAGCATCCCCACCTAGTATAAAAAAACTTAATCACGCAAAAGATTGGATCCTTCCTACCATAACCCCAAGTAGTATCCAGGTTGCCAGCTTTAACCTCACTCAACAAAAAGCTTATTTTATCCCGGGAAATACTCCAAAATTTTACCGTGGTGAATATCTTGAATTTAAAAACATTTTTAATAAGCTCGAATATGATCTACATAAAAAACCAGGGAAAAAAGAAACTAAGCACAAATCATACTTACAAGGGATGCAAAAGATTTCTCAATTCCAGTCTGCTCTAGATATTGGTGACATTGCCAAAGCCTATCATGAAATTCAAATGGCGATTGTTTATTTAAGAGGATTACCGGAAGAAATTATAGCCAGCTTTTACTTTGCTGTAATTCAATATATCTACGAAAATGATACTCGAGATCTTACCTATTTATTTCATGATTTTGAATCGCTAGAAGATAAACTACCTGCTTATTTAGAAGATCACCGCTTACTATTTATGATGCGCTTAAGTAAAATTATTGGCCATCAAATAGAAAATAATGCTCATCTTATACAAACTAAGGAATTAAAAAAAGTTTATCACAAAGAATATCAATTAAATGCATTGGCCCTAAAAGCCTTGAGATATCTTATCTATCCAAGAATCGAAATCCTGGATATCATCTACGCCTATTAGTATTCATAACTTAAAGTGGCCATAAACTTAAGCCCCACAAAAAAGGGGTTTACTTCTGCGCCTAGTAAATCCAAATTAAATAACTTAACTGCATGGACTGCAGCTTCCAGGTGCAAGTTAGTCGATAGATTCAACGGGATAAGGTATTCAGCACTGGCCTCTGCCCCTAGGCCCTGACCGACAAGAGTATATAATCCTGAAGACTCTTCAATTTCGACATAAGGAAGCAGTAATGGCCCGACGTAAATATCGAATGAACGTGCTCCGAGCTGCATCTTTTGCAGGTGAAAACCAATGGGCACAGATATCCAACTCATAGTTCCACCATCAAAATTACTTTGATTATAATCCAATGAAAACTTATAGGCGCTTTCCTTCTTGAAACTCTGATAGTAACCACGTAATCCCAAGGTAAAGAATAGTCCGCTAGTATCAAATGGATTATCAAGCTCCGTATCAGTGCTAAATAATGGATAATGAAAACCAGCGGCAATACCAATTCTTTTTGACTCTTGTTTCTCATCCATTTTCTTGGTTATACGAGAAATTACATTTTTTAATGTATCAATGCGCTCGACAGTACGCAGATCTTTTAGCTGGATATAGGCTATTCTTTTATTAACCACTATAGGTACCACTTGCCCTTGATTCTTGGCGACTGTTCCTACCCTTACTTTCTTTCCCTTACGTACATAACCAAGCTTGGAGGTCATTTCTACGTCGCTATAAATAATTGCACGCTCAGAAGTAACAACGGCCCATGTGGCAGCAATCACCTTACTAGAATATAGTGCGGCCAACAGACAGATAATTGAGGCATTAAGTAGGTTTAACAAATAACTTTTTTGATACATATTCAATATTGTATCCAATTTTAATAAAAAAAATACATTTAAAAACAAAGATTTAGCTGGATTTACTCGAAAAATCAAATACTTGAATATTTTTAACGCATGTTAAAATTAAAAAACTAAATTATTGGAATTTTAAAGCCGATAACGAGATTAGGATGAATTATAGGGAATCGATTATGAAAAGGTTAAACATCTTACTCATTTTTAGTACGCTTGCACTAATGGCTTGTCAGGAACAGATTTCAGAAGAAATCAAAGGTCAGGAACGACTAACTGAAACGGAAAAAGAGGTAGCAAAGTACACCAATAAGGCCATAAGACTGGTAAACACCAATGATGAAAGCTTAAGTTATATTTTACATAAAGCAGGAGCTGTCGATAGCGCCTGTGAATTACAGTCACCAACCTTAGGTTTTTCTGCTAAAGATTACGATAAAACTTTATCAGCACAAACCATTGATTGTATCATGGATGCCCAAGAGCTTGATATTTACTTCAGTGGTGTAAAATTTGAAATACAAGTTGATGAAAACCTCTGTGAGTACATACAATATAAGCCTTATCGTTTTCTACAATTTCAGCCGGGAAGCTCAACCCTACAAAGACATAATATAAACTGTGATGCAACTTGTGCAGAAGCCTACCCTACTCTATGTGAGAAAAGTTTTGCCCATAGAGGATCAGCTTACACACTTGGTGCTATAGACCTAACAACACTTTCTAACTTATTTGAAACGGAAATAGATGGACAGCAGGAAGAGTTGCGATGTCGCTTCAACTATACTGAAAATGGTGGACCTAATTGTGATGAGGGTTATATCAGCAATATGGATTATGAATTACAATCCACTGACGTATATTCTTGTCAGGATGCACAGGCAACGGCCAATTTACCACATACTAACCAAACAAACTGTGAACTAGACGGAGGTAGTTGGGTGGCAACCCCCACATGTAAAGACAATACTGCCGCCAATAGACCTACTCTTACCTATATCAGTAGTACCGAGTTTAAATGTAATGGAGATTGGGGTCAATGTGAGGCAGGTCCTGCGATTAAAGACACTAAGCTTTCTCCGGAAGAAACAAGTAAGCTGACCCAGAACCTGGAGTTAAAGGCTTTTACAGAAGAAATTGTCTTATCTTCTCCGCAATCAAATGGCTATGCTACAAATATTTCAGTTGCTAATTTTTCGCGTATTTGTTCCAGTACCAGCTACGCAAAAACAAATGCTATGTTTGATACAACTCTTACGACACTACTCGGGCATGAGGTAGAAGATATGCCAAGTAGAGAAATATATCAAGGGTATGCAGTAGATGAAAATGGAGATGGTGTTAACGATTATACTATTTACGGGGAACACCTATTTAAAGGAAGAGGTGCTTATGCGTACCCTACCTTAAATGTGCAACCTTATTATGCAATAAATTGTCTGGATAAAGCCTGGGATGTAAAGGCACAGATCAGATTATTCATTAGAGATTGGGATCGAGAATTTGATAGCGACAATGCATTTCTTAACCTTATAAGCGATATCAATCAAACAACTCCATTAATGGATGCATATGGGGACCAACAAGTGGGCGAACTCTGGAACGACAGAAAAGATTTAGATGATATCTTTTATGATGTAGATAATGACCGATCAAGTGATTACACAGGCAATGGCAATAGTATAGACAGTGCTTTTTACAATGATCAATGTACTGACTTAGCTTATGGATATTGTAGTAATCGTACTTATACTAACCAAGGTACTTGTGAGACTAATGGAGGCACTTGGCGCTTAGGATCCTATTGTACTCTTGCTGGATTTGATGATGCAGCAAGTTGTACAGCAGCAACTGGTACTTGGGTAATCCAAAGTGAAAGTATGTTATTTCCTGGCTTTAACCTCTAATTAAAAGGGCCACTTCTGCGGCCCTTAATACTTTATATCTATTTTTCCATATAGTCTTTCATTTGATACTTGCTGGCCATCCAAACAAAACCAAATGCAGTTATGGCCATAAGTACGGCAAAGAACATAAAAAAATGTCCGCCGGAAAAAACATTTATCTTAGCAATAAATGCCGTCAACATATTGGCAAAAAACACAGTTAAAAGCCACATCGACATAATGGTAGATTTCATTGAACGTGGAGCTTGAGTATAAGCAAATTGTAGACCAGTAATAGAAACCATCACCTCGGCCATGGTAATAATTAAAAAGGGAATAACCTGCCATAAGACAGAAATCTTTGTGCCCCCATCCATGATATATTGGTAGGCAGCTACAAAGGCAAAAGAAGCTGCTGCCACAAACATTCCCGTCCCCATTCTTCTTAAGGGAGTCATTTTGATTTTAAAAGTTTTTTCAATAAAAGGATAAACCCCAAATGTAAAAAATGGGATGAGCACCATAACCATAATCGGATTTAGTGCTGGTATTTGTGACGGAAGTAAAGTGGTCTGCCAACCTAAGAGGTCAACATTCAAGTTCATTTCCTTGGCCTGTAAGACCCAAGAAGAACCATGCTGATCGAATAAGGCCCAAAATATTGTTACTCCAAGGAATATTTTCCCTACGGAAAAGGCTGCTTTGACATCTTCCACAGCTTTCTCAGGATGGTCTTTTTTGGCCCCATCTAAAAAACTTTCTCCACTTCCCATATTTTTTATCGCTGAAAGAAGTACTCTCCCCGTCCCATG
>JBFEUX010000301.1:0-2974 GCA_041547255.1 Bacteriovoracaceae bacterium | reverse complement strand
TAGGGAAAAAATATAAATACTATAGAGCATTCCCCCTAGCACACCGTAGATGACACCCAGAGTGTAAGATTCATTGGCAATATTGGTGGAATCAAAAGCGATAATTAAATAAACACCAATAATGGCCATAAGGGAGCCAAAGGCCAGTTTCCAAGCTATTTTTTCCTGGTAGAAAAGATAACCAAGGATGCCAGCGTAAAAGACTTGAGTATTGGCAAGGACAGTTGCTTTTCCCGCTCCAATAATATGCACACTATTGTGCCAGACGAATAGGTCTAAATAAAATGCCAGTCCTCCCAGTAGTAACCATTTACTGATATCCCATTTTTTTATTTCTTTAAGCAGAATCTTTTTATCTTGAAATAAAAAATAGGAAAGAAATATACCGCCACTAAAACAGCGAACGAAACTTATGAAACTAGCTCCTAGATTGATGTACTTAACTAATAAAGGGGCGGTGCTGATACAGAGGGCCCCGAAAATGACATAAAACATGAGTCTCTTTAATTTTGCAACATCATGAGAAGTTGTTATTATTATAATAAATTATAAGGGGAGAATCTTTGTGAGAAAATCATTATTTCTAGCGATTATTATTTTGTTAACTAGTTGCGCTACCAATTTTAATAAAAAGAAAAAAATCAATTCTGAAAAAATGTTGGGAGAGAGCATCTTAAAACAAGATGGAGAAACGATTAATAAATTACAAGTTTTTGATCAAATCGGAAGTAATTCAACCGATATCGAAGCTCTGGCCGACTTAAAACAAGACTATGCTTTGGCCTTAGGTACTGCCGCGGCGGGGGGAGCTATCGTTGGTTTAGGACTTGTTAGAAACTCTGATTCTTCTAGTTTGCTATTAGGCGCACTGTTAGCAGGAGTTGGTTATTATTTCGCGATTAGAGTGGATGAAAAATTAAAGTCTTATATAGATAAGCATAATAATCGAGTCGCCAAGGCAGGTCTATATCCGATGCTTTTTATTGGTGAAGACGGCCATTCCATTGTTAATGGCGTGGGTTATAATTTTCCCTTCTAATTTTGCCTAGCGTCGTAGAGCGCTTATATAAGCTTAACTTCGATAAATCATTCCAATACTGTTGAATTATTGTTAGACTCTCAGGGTTAATATTCTAGGAGTTTAGTTATGAAAGTATCCGTAATTGGAACTGGTTATGTTGGTTTAGTTAGTGGTGTGTCTTTTGCCGAAATGGGTAATCAGGTAACCTGTATTGATATCGATGAAAATAAAGTACAAAAAATGAAAGATGGTATCTGTCCTATTTATGAACCAGGACTAGAGGCCATGATGAAAAGAAATATCGAAGATAAGCGAGTCGAATTTACCACTTCTTATGATTCTATTAGCGAGGCTAAGGCCGTGTTTATGGCGGTAGGAACGCCCTCGGGTGATGATGGTAATGCCAATCTAACTTATCTGTATGCCGCTTTAGATTCCATTGTTCCATTTATGGAAGATAATCTGGTTGTGGTTTTAAAATCAACTGTACCTGTTGGAACAGGGGAAGCGGTAAAAAAATATCTGGCCGCAAAAACTTCCAAAAAATTTCACGTAGTAAATAACCCTGAATTTTTAAAAGAGGGAAGTGCGGTTAATGATTTTATGCGACCAGAAAGAGTGGTGATCGGAACCGATAATGATTACGCTTTTGATATTATGGATGAATTGTATAGGCCATTCAATCAGCAAACGAAAAGAACGTTGCGTATGAGTAATCTTTCGGCTGAAGTGGTTAAGTATGCGGCCAACTGTTTTCTTGCTACCAAGATTTCTTTTATGAATGAGATCGCCAGACTTTGTGATAAAACAGGTGCCGATGTCAACGAAGTGCGTTTTGGTATTTCTACCGATTCCCGAATTGGTTCGCAATTTTTATATCCAGGACCTGGTTATGGTGGGTCTTGTTTTCCTAAGGATGTAAAGGCCCTTATTTATAAAGCGGGTGAAGTCGGATTAGATTTTAAAATTATCAAAGCGACGGAAGAAGTAAATGATAAGCAAAAACTTTATATGTTTCATAAATTAGAAGAGCATCTGGGGGATTTAAAAGGCAAAAAAGTTGCTATTTGGGGAACTGCTTTTAAAGCAAACACGGATGATGTGCGAGAAACAGCTGCTCAATATATTATAGAAAAATTGCATGCGGCAGGTGCCAGTGCTACTTTTTACGATCCAGAAGCCGCTGATAATTTTGAAAAAGTAGTTAAAGAGCACGGTTGGAATGCGACTAAAGTTGATAGTAAATATGACTGTCTAAATGATGCGGATGCCTTAGTGGTGCTTACGGAGTGGAAAGAGTTCCGTGTACCTGACTTTGAAGAAATTAAAAAACGCCTAAAACAAGCAAAAATCTTTGATGGAAGAAATTTATACGATACCAAGAAGGTATTGGATTTAGGATTTGATTATTTTGCAGTAGGGAAAGCCATCCCGCAAAGATAAAACAGACTAAGTAGTAAGAAAGGATGGGGTTATGACAATAATCTTAAAGCAAATTTTTGCTCTATTAAAAGTGTTAAACTCTGATACGGGAGAGAACCAAATAGCCGCTGGCCTAGCTTGTGGATTGGTACTTGGTTTTGCGCCAACTCTATCCTTGCAAACACTTTTAATGTTTATTGTGATCTTCTTTTTTCGTATTCAAGCAGGAGCCGCATTTGCTTCGGCTTTTTTCTTTGCCATGATTGCATGGATTTTTGATCCACTGTTTGATCAATTGGGTGGTGTGATTTTAGAAATGCCAGCACTGCGAGCAAGTTTTACTACGCTTTATAATATGCCGATTATTCCCTTCACTAAGTTTTATAACTCTGTCGTTATGGGAGCAGGAGTGGCTTCGCTATTGCTATTTCCTTTGGTCTTTTTTATGGGAAAAAAACTTATTATTAAATATCGCGTTACCGTGGTTGCTCGCTTTCAAAATACAAAATTTTGGAAAGCGATCAAAGCGAC
>JBFEUX010000355.1:0-1983 GCA_041547255.1 Bacteriovoracaceae bacterium | reverse complement strand
TTGAAGGCCAACAAGATAAAAAGTTTATCCCAAAACGTAACAAGACTCCTGACAATAGTTATGAAATCATTTCCTTTTTAGAAAAGGAGTCAAAAAGACTAACTAAAAACATTGATTTTTTGGAAGAAAAAATATTTATTCTTAAAAATTATTCACAAACAGCTTCTATTATTGAAAATGAAAAACTTAGGCAGGACAAACTTTTAAAGAGCTTACTCACACAGCTTAATTCTGGTGATGCCATTATTACTAGGAATATTAGTGAGCTTCTCCAGGATCACTTTGAGAGTTAAATATTAAACAGAATTGGTCCGCCAATATGTTTGTAATCTTCGACTTCCAAGGTATCATATTCATAACCACTCAAATGTTCATAAAGAATTCCATATAAATAAGTATCAAAATCAACAACAGCAGCGAGACCAAAACTCTGAACAAATTCATAAATACTGCCACTTATCTTGTCCTCGTTTAAAGGCAACAAGATATACTCCTCATCTTTTTTGATAAAATATTTTTCAAAAAACGACTTCAACTCGTTTACGCTAACACCCATTTTATTTATATCTTCCGCTTTAAATTTTCCCAGGGAAAAGTTAATAAAAGCGGAAAGCAAGATGGCCTCAAAATCGATATCGGCAACCTCATAGTTTAAATAAAAATCATCCTGTAGTTTTTCTTCTGCCTTTAAACTTTCCAAAGTTTGGTAAAAGCTCTGTATAAAAGGCAGGCTTTCAGTCAACAAGCGAACTTGATTTTTCCAAAAGCTATATGTCGCAAGATCCCTCACTTCTTGTGCATGTACCCCGACTCCAAATGATTTAACTTTTGGAACTTCCAGATCAAATCCTTCTAGAAAACTAGTCCACCAACTGCCCAAAAAGTATTCGTTTTTCTCATCTTCAAACGGTGTTTTTCTCAAAGCTTTTATAAACTTATTCTTTTCCAGGTCAATTAAACTCTTACCTACTTTATATAAATCAAAAAAATCAAAAACTTCAAAAACACTATCCTCTTCCCCCAACTGCTTCACTGTTTTGATCTTTTGCAAGCCCAGTTCCAAATAAGCTTTCGTCACTTTCCCGATACGTGTTAACTCGAGCCTGCCCCCTTTAAGCGCATCATTCATGGTAATTGTTGAATTGATCAAACGAATAAATGTAAAGTGCAAATAGCTTAAACGGGCTTCATCAGAAACAAGACCTAGTTCTCTTATAATATTGTCCATTTCAGAATCAAAACTTACCAGCGCCGAAGAATGTAATCCCTGATTTCTTGCAAGAGTATCAACTTTGGCAGTTAGAGCTTTCTTTGTTTTAATAAAACTTTCAACCTGCTTATGCGAAACAAAGATATGTGTCTTCTCCAAGGCTTCCATATAATCGACAAAGCCAAAACTACGCAAACGCTCTTTTTTCTGTTGATATAGATCTTCCTGTAAGCAGGAAAAAGAGTCATTTACCAGTTTAAATAGATATGAATAAGCCTTCTCAACCCCCATACGGTCATATAAATTACGGATCATATATTTTAATTCATTTGGGTATTTAAAATCTTCTCCGTACTCAATAAGTAAGAGCGCATCATCCGTTAAAAAATAAAAGTCATGATCTGGATAGTGAGGGTCCTCTACATCAAAAGTATAAATATTAATACGCGATTTTAAATACAACAAAAAATCTTCTGAACTAACAAAGTCTTGAAGGAGATCTTGATTTTTGATTTTTGAGTAAGTCTCAATCCAAAACTCAAACGATTGAACATCGACTACATCTTTTTTCCATAGGTCGAGATCTAAAAAGACCTGTCTTTGATCTTGAGAAAGTTTAGGTACTAGCTGAGCAACTTGATCAGCACTTGAAGATAACATTGCCACATAAAGAGGTTGAATAGGAACAACCGAAAGATCCATACCTGTATCCAGCAATTTTTCAATATCATCTAGTGAGTTATAAGCTTTTGCTTCATAAACAATCTTAGATA
>JBFEUX010000259.1:0-3737 GCA_041547255.1 Bacteriovoracaceae bacterium | reverse complement strand
TTATCTAAAATTTTAACCCCATCAATTGTTTTACTTAGACCATCAATTCGCAAAATATCTTTCCCTGCTTCACGCTCTTGATCAAACTGAATGAATGGGTACTTACGAGAAGAAATAGGTAGATCATTTAGTTCCAATTTATCTAATTGCTTTTGTCTTGCCGTGGCCTGGTTAGACTTAGAAGCATTGGCAGAGAATCGTTGGATAAAAGCCTTAAGCTCTTTGGCCTTTTCCTCGTTCTTCTTCTTTTGATCTGAACGCAATCTTTGGGCCAGCTCGCTGGATTTTCTCCAAAAATCATAGTTACCAGTGTAGACAGTGATCTTTTTAAAATCCAAGTCAGCAATATGAGTACATACAGTATTTAAAAAGTGACGGTCGTGGGAAACGACAATCACTGTGTTTTCAAAATTTAATAGGAAGTTATTTAGCCATTGTACAGCTTTTATATCTAGGTGGTTAGTAGGCTCATCCAATAATAGTACATCTGGCTTGCCAAATAGTGCCTGTCCCAAAAGGATTTTAACTTTTTCTGAATGTTTTAAATCCTTCATAAGCTTATGGTGGGATTCATCTCCGATGCCAAGACCTGCCAACATAACAGCAGCTTCAGACTCTGCTTCCCAGCCGTTCATTTCTGCAAACTCAGCTTCTAATTCTGCAGAGCGGATGCCATCCTCTTCAGTGAAGTCTTCTTTGGCATAGATAGCGTCTTTCTCTTGCATAATTTCATATAGACGGGGATTTCCCATAAGGATTGTTTGCAAAACAGTAAATTCATCATAAGCATAATGATCTTGTTTTAATACAGAGAGTCTTTCTCCTGGTGTTAGTTCTACTGAGCCCGTATTGGGCTCTAACTCGCCGGATAAGATTTTAACAAAGGTAGATTTACCAGCACCATTGGCCCCAATAAGCCCATAACAATTTCCTGGGGTAAATTTTACGTTTACTTCGTCAAATAATTTTCGACTACCAAAACTTAAACTAACATTATTTGTGCTTAACATCGCAACCTTCCTTAAACTATACTTATGCTGTGAATTTCGATAGCATCTTAATATATTAATTAAGCTTTTTAAAGGGAGTTAATGTGGTTGTTTGGGACGTCAATCCAGAAATTTTTAATTTGGACATTATGGGATTTCATCTGGCCCCACGTTATTATGGACTTGCCTTTGTTTTTGGATTCTTCTTTGGGGAGCGCTATGTGTCCCGCTACATGATTAAGCATGGTTATACTAAAAAAGAAGTCTCTTCGCTTTTTACTCATATGTTATTGGGGACTATTATTGGTGCTCGTTTAGGGCATTGCCTCTTTTATGAACCAAGCTATTACCTAAGTAACCCGCTACTGATTTTAAAAATCTGGGAAGGGGGACTTGCCAGTCACGGTGGCTTCGTTGGGGTTATGCTTGCTATGTGGTTATTTAACCGCAAAAGCCGTAAGAAGCTGGATTATATCTGGCTTTTGGATCTGGTAGCGGCACCTTCACTTATAACAGGGTCTTATATTAGAATTGGCAATCTAATGAACTCCGAGATCATAGGTAAACCAACAGACTTGCCATGGGCCTTTATTTTTAAAAAAGTAGACAATATTCCTCGCCATCCCACTCAGCTTTATGAGGCATTTGGCTATTTTACTATTTCTATGATCGTCTTTCATTTATACAAGAAATACAATGAAATTTGGCCGAAGGGGAGATTCGTAGGAATTATCTTAGTGGCAGGTATGAGTTGGCGCTTTTTCACCGAGCTGTTTAAAGAGAACCAGGTAGCCTTTGAAGAGGGCATGGCCTTGAATATGGGACAGCTTCTCAGCATCCTAATGATGTTTATTGGTCTTTATCTGATCTTTCGTAATAGGATTCATAAAAAAGATTTCAAATAATTTTGATTAAAATTATGTGAAATATTAAAAAAAAGCCAAAGCTTCGGATATTCCTATTATTTTTTTATATAAGATAAAAAACCGGCTTAAGTGGAAATACCTTATTAATTGTTAAGCAGTTCTTAGAATTAAATGATAACCAAATTGTGTTTTTACTGGCCCACTAGTTTGACCAATTTCTAAATTGAGTACAGCTTCTTCAAAAGCTTTTACCATCATGCCTTTCGAAAATGCACCTAGATCGCCACCATTTTTCCCTGAAGGACATTTGGAGAAATCTTGCGCCAAACCCTCAAAGCTTTTTCCGTCAGCTAATTTTTTTATGAGATCCTGTGCTTCGTATTCTTGATCTACTAAAATATGTTTTGCGCCCATTTGCATGTTAGTTGCTCCTGTTAGGAAATTTTTTATCCATTTAAGCATTATGTGTCCCTTAAAACTTTTTATCATTCTATATTTAGATTAACTCAGTTGCAAATATCTCTTTTTAGGTACTAAAGCCATTTACTTGTCGCATAATAAATAAATATCATCTAGTGTATATTCCAATTTGCTTATGCGCGTAGTAGCAAATATAAAACAAATATTAGTGGAACTTATTTGTCAGTTAATTATAACTTAAAAGTCTTTGCCAAATTAAACCGACCTTGTCAGAATGTTATTAGTTTCTTGTTACAGGGGTAAGTTATGAAAAAAATATGCTCGGTTTTGTTAGTCCTCCTCATTGGGATTACTGCTCAGGCCAGTGATACAAAACCTATGTCTATTTCAGTAATGACTTACAATTTAGAAAATCTTTTTGATACGCAACACGATATTGGTAAAGAAGATTACACATATCTGCCTCTAAGCGTTAAGCAAAGTTCAAAAGAAGTTCTCGCTTACTGTCACGCTGTGAGAAATGATTATTATAGACAGGCTTGTTTAAATCTCGATTGGTCTAATAATATCTTAGATAAAAAAATTAAGAATATGGCCGAAGTCATTTCCCTTTATAACAATGGTAAAGGTGCAGATATTGTTGTTTTTGAAGAAGTAGAAAATGTAAATGTCTTAAAACTTTTGATTCAAAAAGGGCTTAAAGGTAAAGGTTATAAATACGCAGTTCTTTTAGAAGGAGACGATATCCGGGGAATCGATGTTGGTATGATTTCTCGCTATCCTGTCAAAAGACAACGTATGCATCAGTTAAATCTGGCCCCATATAGTACAAGACCGACGCGGCCAATTTTAGAGGTCGAATTTAATGTTGGAGACAAAGTCGTAACTGTCTTTGGAAATCACTGGCCAAGCCAGAGTAATCCTGATCAGACCCGTCTTATCGCCGGAAAAACATTACTACAAGCTGCTTTAAAGTCGAAATCTGATTTAGTAATAGCTGCTGGAGATTTTAATACATCCAATAGCGATCAACAAAGTGGCCTCAAAAAGTATATACTTACTGCTTTTGAGGATGTTGAAGTTAAGGGTAGAAAATTTTCTCACGTACCAGCACTAGGTACCCATTGGTATCGTGGAGAGTGGCAGTCTTTAGACAAAATCTTTGTTCTAAAAAATTCACTTAAAAATAATCAAGCTAGAGTTGATTATTTTAGTTATGAAATTCCTTATCATTCTTTCATGCTAAGGCAAATCCATTGGAATAAAGGTGGTGGAGGCTACAGAGGACGTCTACATCATGTTCCGCGTAGATTTGATACAACAACCGGTGAAGGTTATTCAGACCACTTACCAGTTGGTGTTACTTTTGACCTTTAAATCTTTCTAACCGCCCTATTACGTTGGGGATATTATTTGTCGATACCCGCGACCTTTCAAACACCACGTAAGCATATATCCTTTT
>JBFEUX010000357.1:0-1956 GCA_041547255.1 Bacteriovoracaceae bacterium | reverse complement strand
GTATCTCCACGAAGTGAATGATTACCCATAGACGTTTTCAAAAAATTATTAACCCCTTGAAAATGTGTCTCAGTGGTAGCAGCAAAAGCTGGAATTGCAATAAGGGCCAATACTAGTTTAAATAGATTTTTCATAATTTCTCCGAGTTTAAATAAATGCTAGCGAAAAAACCCACCTATTACAAATACATTGCATCATTTTCCAAAAAAATAGTAACTTATTAAGTTTATGACGAAAAAGCATTGTTACCTCTAGCATTACTTATTTTTAATGTATTTAAGGTTAAAATCATAATGAACTCACATTATCTATAGTAGGATTGAATTTCTAACTAACTAGCTGCGCGGATAGTCATGAAAACAAAGTCAAAAGATAAATATATTAATCAAAGAGACTCTGCCCGTGTTGAAAGAGACTCTGCCCGTGTTGAAAGGGACTCTGCCCGTATTGAAAGGGATGAGGCTATCTCTGAAAGAGACTCCATCATTGTCGAACGAGATTTTTTCAAAAGAATGATCGATTCTTTAAAGAGGGACGAGCTAACGCGGGAAGAATTTGTCGCCACACTAACTCACGATATTAGAAATCCTATAGGTATAATCAAAGTGGCCATGGAAGTTTTGCAAACATATGTTACCGAAACTAATGACGAAGAAGATTATAATACGATGATTGAATTGATTGAACGAAATATTGATACGACTGAGGCATTAATTAAACGTCTACTGGATGCACATCTGATAAAGTCAGGTTCAAAGTTACCTGTCACACTAGCAAAATGTGATATTGTTACGATAACTAAAGAGTGTATTAATAATCTCATCCCCATCGTAAAAAAACGAGTCATTTTAGATACAGAAGGAGAAGAAGAGGTTTATGGTATTTGGGATAAATCTGCTCTAAAAAGGGCGTTTAACAATCTCATTTCCAATGCAATTAAATATGGTGATAAAGATAGAGAGATCAAAATAAGTATCCGCCAGGGACCTGACTTCACCTCTATCTCATTTAAAAATTATGGAGAAGTCATTCCTCTTAAAGATCAAACTAAAATTTTCGATAGCTATTACAGATCACCTCAACATAGAAAAGAGCAATTTGGGTGGGGACTTGGGTTAACCCTGGTAAAAGGAATTGCTGAATCTCACAATGGAAAAGTTGAAGTTACTAGTAACAAGTTAGATGGAACAGTCTTCACTATCACCCTGCCAAATGATTCAAACTAACATACTTAAACTTCCGGCCGGTCAATGAACTTTTCCCTTAGAATCACTTACAGAATCTTCACTTTTTTCATCACCCATTAATCTGGATAATAAACCTTTTTTATCTTTCACATTTTTTTCTATATTCAAAGCATAAGTAGCTGGAACCAATATTTCATCTTCACCAATTTTTATTTGGGCTACTTCTACTTTTAAAAAACTATTATCATCCATAAAAATTTCAGAAATTTCCCATGTCCCAGCCCGAAAGTTGGCATCTTTAAATTCACCTAAATTTTTTCCATCATCGGTAATAACTGAATGGTTCTGCAATTTATCGAGAGAAATACCTGAAAGCTTTGATTCATCAGCGATCTTTTGACATGACTTTTCAGAATTTAGTAAAATTATGTCTTCCCCCACTGTTTCAACATCTTTCATTGAAAAATAAAATCTCTCCCTGCTCCAAAATTCATCTTTCGCTACGATTCCAGAAAGACTTTTTTCCTCAGGATTAATAAAGATGTTCAAAACCTTACCTAGTATCTTTCCCTCATCCCTGGAAATAACCATTAATTTTTTTAACTCAGTAAATTTACCCACATTCGTTTTTGTTAATTCCACTTTTTCCACTAGTTTTCCTTTGTTAACGTAGCTGTCAAAATCTTCTATTTCACGTGGAGACCAATAAAACAATGATCATTAAATATATTGCAACTGATATTTGCCATCCGACCAATATTTTTTTATT
>JBFEUX010000317.1:0-2795 GCA_041547255.1 Bacteriovoracaceae bacterium | reverse complement strand
TGGCCCTTTGCTTCAAGCTTTTTCCCAGAAGATTTGTCGCGCCATATTCAGTGACAATCCATTGGGCGTGGGCACGGGTGGTGACAACACCAGCTCCGTCGGCCAGGCTGGAAACGATCTTGGACTTTCCGAAACTGGTTCGCGATGGCATGGCGGTGATGGCCTTGCCACCAGGTGATAGGGCAGCTCCTCGCATAAAGTCCACCTGTCCTCCCACTCCAGAAAAGATTTTACTTCCGATGGAGTCAGCGCAGATTTGTCCGGATAAATCTAGCTCGATGGCAGAATTGATGGCACAAACTTTTGGGTTTTTAAGAATGACTCTTGGGTCATTTACAAAGTTGGCCCCCATGAATTGAACAATGGGATTGTCATTAATAAAGTCATATAGATTTTGTGTTCCCATGGCAAAACTAGAAACAACTCGATAAGGGTGTACTTTCTTTAAGCGGTTATTGATAACTTCACTTTGTACTAAAGGAATGAGTCCATCAGAGAACATTTCAGTGTGAATACCCAGGTCTTTATGGTGAGTGAGTTCCGCTAATACGGCGTTAGGAATTTCTCCGATCCCCATTTGCAGGGTGGATCCATTATCAATTAGGTTGGCCACATTAATGCCAATCTTATGGGTGACATCGGAAAACTCTTTTGAATTCACAGTTGGCAGATCCATCTCTATTTCAGTCCAGGCGTTAAGGATTGATTTGTGGACAACGCCATCGCCGAAGACTTTAGGCATTTTAGGGTTTATCATGGCCACAACTTTTTCAGCTTGATGGATTGCAGATACAGTTACGTCTACCGAAGGGCCCAGGGTTGCATAGCCGTGATTATCAAAAGGAGAGACTTGGATAAGAGCGTAATCTAAGTTGATCGTGCCATTAACAAATAACTCATGAATTTGACTTAAAAATACTGGAACATAACTGGCTTGGCCGCTGGCAATGGCCGCACGACAGTTGGCCCCAACAAAAAAGCAGTTAACTTCAACAAAGTCTTTATATTTTTCTCGTAGGTGAACGGCTTCCCCATCCAGATGCAAATGAAAGAAATTCAGTTTTTTGATCCCTTGCTTTATGGCAGCTTCACACATCAGCTCCACCAGAGGTGTCGGATTACAAGCAGCGGAATGCAAAAATACATTGGCATCGTTTTTTAAATCATTAAAAAGTTCTTCTTTAGAGCTAAGCATAATAGTTCCTGAAAAGCTTTGTTTAAGCTTTAATTAATTTGAGCGTTTCTTCAATTTTAAATCTAAAAAAATCGTTCCCTAGGTGTTGTTTTAAAAGGCTATTATCGATTAGGCAAGAGTATTTAAGATAATCAACCAAATAATCAGGAACGTCTAAATGTACCATTCGTAAGATGTGGTTAATGGTGCCCGCAAGGGAGATAGGAAAGGGAATTCCATTTGAGCCTATGAGTTTGAGAGCTTCGCGCAAGGTGATAAATTCATCTGTGGCGACGTTATAGATGCCGGTAGGAAGTTCATCTAGAGATCGATAAAGAACCTGGGCCATATCAAATTCGTGGATGAACTGAAAAACGGGATTATAGTCGATCGGTTTGAGGGCCAGCTGACTTACCAGATACTTGCTCATGGTATTAGAAATTTGATTCCCAATAATATTACATGGGCGTAGCAATACAGAACTTACTTGATTTTGATATTTCCACATCCAGGTTGTACAGATCTGATCCATCTCAACCACATCTCTTAACTCAGGATATTTCATCGAGGCACGTAAGGGAGCATCTTCAGGTAGAAAAATACCATTATCACTTAGAGCACCGTAAACATGAAAAGTGGAAAGGATAACAATCTTTTTTACATTGAAACGTAGACTTAAATCCAAGATGCGATTGGTCCCCATTACACTTAATTCTAGTCGTTGTGCTAGGCTTTCATGGGTGTTACGACTATGGGATATTCTGGCCAAGTGATAGACATAGTCAAAGTTGTGATCGCGAAAGAGGTTTTCAAAATTACCACGAGAAAAGCGTATCCTTTGAGCCGTTAATCCTTTGTGTTTAGGCACATCATTAACATTACGTGAGTCTACACCCAGGATTTGCCATTGGGGATGATTTTCCAGGATAAGCTGGCTTAATATTTGTGCCAGACCACCGGAGATTCCAATGATTAATACATTTTTAATATCTTCTTTCTCATCTTTAATCATCTAAAAGTTTCTCATTACTTTATTTATAGGTTCTCTCAACCAATCGAAAAATTCTCTACGTTGTTCTAAACCTTTTCTAATATTATGGTTAATTACTTTTTCGATTTGATAAATATGTGGCCTTATGTCTTTTTCTTGAGCATCCGCTGACAAATTCTTTTCAATCGGAATGGGTTTTCCAATGTAAATATCAATGGGTGAGGGAAGTGGAATAAGGTTAAGCGGGATAGGTAGATTGGGAAGACCAAACTTTTTTCCTAATTCGGAAGCTTGAAATACAATGGGAAACATTTCCTCAGCTCCCACGACTGTAATAGGTAAAATATCAGTTTGCGCTTGTAAGGCTATCCTATAAAAACCACTGCTAAATTTTTGTAGTTTATAAAAATCCTTAGTGCCTTTATTGATCCCTTTTACTCCTTCTGGAAATACTAGAATAGATTCTCCCTGGCCTAGCAACCACTTGCAATTATCTCTATCTCCTAAAATGGAGCCCGTTTGTGCTGTGAGGTCTCCAATAAAGGGAAGTCCGGCCATAAATCGTTCTATCATACTGTGAAGCACTCGCGGCTTTTCTAACTCGTAGGCCATTGCTGTGGTGATAAGGGC
>JBFEUX010000335.1:0-2450 GCA_041547255.1 Bacteriovoracaceae bacterium | reverse complement strand
GCAACAGCTGAATAACAAAAATAGATACTAACAAAAAATATGATTTTTAAGACAGATTATAACAAGCCCCACTATATACTAGATGGGGTTTGTTGTTTAATAACTACGGCAGTACCTGCACCGTTGGCAGATCTTTCTGCTCGGTCGCCAGCGAATTCCAAACATGATCATATTGAGTTTTAAACTTCTCTAGGACTTCTGGGATCGTTATATAATAGTAATTTTCAAAGTTTTTGGTAAACGCTGCTATCGTGAAATTACCAGCTCCAGTATGCAGAGCATCCTTACCTTTTACTCCATCCAAATCTTCAAAAATGATATATTTATTGTGGTGAAGTAAAAACAATTTTTGATTGGTTTCCATGTATTTAATATCCACACCTTTACGCTTAAGATCACGTACTTTGTAGAACTCGTTACACATATTAGCGCCAACTCTATTTACAAAGCGAGGATTGCGTCTATTGCAAACAATGCGTCCATTCATCTCATTAACCTGACCGGCCCAAAAGATATCATCATCTGCGATAAAGCGGACATCTTGTTTAGGATTCTTCCCCGCTTTTTGAAGTGCAGCAGCTAGTATTTTATTTGAGAATCTATGTACGGCCATAGAGATTTTCTTCGAACTACTAATTTTTTTCGCCAAAGATTGTATGTATTCTTCACCATCGCCTGGGACGACCTTCACTTTTATATCAGACTCTTCTGGCGCTTTGATCGCTTTTCTACATTTAGCGACATAGGTTTTAAAGTTCTTGATGGCCGACATTTTTTTGCGACCTAGATTTCGATTGGCCCTCACTGAGTCTGAATGATCTTTCATCCCATCCAGAATACAAACATGGGCCTTTGCAAAGTAGCTGTCTTTAGATGTGGTTACAAAGTGCCAGTTCTCATGATGCAAAGTGGTTCCTGAGGACATATTTGCCGAAGAGAAGACCACGGTTACTTTCGTTGGATCTGATTTATAGCTAGCATAGATAATCTTATTATGAGCAAAACCTATTCCACCATTATGTCCTTTGAATTTAATCTCCGGATAATTGGCAACCCCTGCTTCAATATACTTTTTTGCAGGTTTACACGCTTTGAGCTTTTTTATTTTTTCCATTTTATCAGATTTGGACTTGTTCTCTTTATCTAGCATTAAACTAAAAGCTATATTATTTTTTTCAATGGCCTCACATACGGCATTTATAATGTCCGAATTAGAAAAGGATAAATAGGCCATACGTAGCTCTTTAATATCCTTATTGGTAATTAACTTTCTTAAGTTATAATGAGGGGCATTTTCTCTTGTTTGATTTTCACGTGCATCCCGGTACTTACAATAAACGTTTTTGGGTTTATTTGTTACAAGATTGCCGGAAAATGAGTAAACGGTCTTATTAATTTCATAAGCAGGACACTCCGGATTAGTAAAAAAGACTTCATATCTATAATGATCATAATCTTTTAAGCTAACACCATAAGCTGTTGGAATTAAAAGTACTAACGCCCAAATAAATTTCATATTTTTCCCTAATATTATTGAAATACGACCAGACGGTAACTATAGATTTTTCATATGTGAACTAAAGAGTGACAAGGCCATAATATTTATATACATTTCGCTTATGATTCAGCAACAGGAGATCAAACTAGACTGTAAGCCACGTGGATTTCATCTGCTCACGGATGAAATTGCTCCTTATTTAAATGATTTACCTGAATCTGGACTTCTGCACCTATTTATCAAGCACACTTCAGCAGGACTTACCATCAATGAAAATTGTGATTGCAGTGTACGAGCTGATTTTGAAACGGTTTTCAACCAGCTAGTTCCTGAAAATATGTCCTATTATACTCATACCGCCGAAGGTGCTGATGATATGCCGGCACATATCAAGGCCAGCCTGGTCGGAAATGCCATAACTCTCCCCATTACTAACGGAAAACTCAACCTGGGAACCTGGCAGGGAATCTATCTCTGTGAGTTCAGAAATAACGGTGGTTGTAGAAAATTAGTTATCACGATTTATTCATAAACGTATGAGCAGCTTTTACTTGAAAAAATATTCACTAATGTTTGCACCGATGGAGGGGATCACTGACGAATACTATCGCAGTGTCATTCACGATCTCTATCCTGAATGGGATAGCTATACTTGTGATTTTCTACGAGTACCAACTCCCAGCCCCTACCCACTTTCGCATATAAAAAAACATATTGGGAATTCTGTATTAGTTGACGAAAAACTCAAACAAAAAACTATTTATCAAATCCTAACCAGTCCGGGTGCCTTTACCCAGAGAACGGTTCAAGGAATTGCTGAGATTGGAATGCCCTGGCTGGATCTTAATCTAGGATGTCCTTCTAAAACCGTATGTAAAAATCAAGGCGGATCATTTCTTTTAAGTGAACTAGATATTTTACGCCCTATCATCAAAAGTATTAGGGACAATTT
>JBFEUX010000136.1:0-7801 GCA_041547255.1 Bacteriovoracaceae bacterium | reverse complement strand
ATCCTAGTACCGGGATATCTCCTAAAAGAGGAACTTTGTTGATGGTTGCAGTTTCCTTATCTCTAAGAAGTCCTCCCATGGCAATGGTGTCTTTATCTCTAACCATAATTTCAGTTATGGCCGAACGAGTAGTAGTCGCTTGTCCATTACCTGTGGTATCTCTTTCCCCAACGAAGTCATCTATACCTTGATTAATTTTTAATTTTACAAAGCGAGTCACCTTATTGATTTGAGGAGTAATCTTTAGGCTTAGTTTTGCTTCTTGTTTTTTAAAGTTATTTGAAGTAGTTCCATTGGTGGCCGTACTTAACTCTCTTACGGGAACAGTTGCACCTACCTCAAATTCAGCCTCTACATTATCCATAACCAGAATTTGTGGGGTGGCGAGTACATTGGTGTCAGAGTTAGAAGCAACGGCGCGAATAAGACCGTTAACACTATTAATTTGGAGTTTGTTTCCGCCAATCTCAACTTCTCTTGCTCCTGATTCCGGTCCTCCCATTCCTATGAAAAAACCATCTAGGCCAGTGGGGTCACCTCCCAGAAGATTAAAAATTCCTCCGTCGCTACTAAAACCTCCACGGCGTGCATTCCCAGCTCCGTAGGCTCCCACAAACTGGGTCCCGAAAGCTCTTACTTTCGTTATGGTTGTTTCCATAATCATACCTTCCACATAAACTTGATCACGAGGTATATCCAGCTTGCCTATAACGTTTTGTAACGTTAACCAATCTGTAGGGGAGGCAGTCACAACCAAAGCGTTATTATTTTTATCAGCAGTTATTTTAACTTCGCCACCAAATAAAGTACTTCCACTATTTGAGCTAGGGATAAAGCGACTAGAAGAAGATGTTTTTTTACTGGAAGCTTGTGCTCCAGAAACTAAGCTGGAAAGTGTTTTTGCCAATTCTTCTGCGTTACCATAATTAAGATAATGCACGTGAATTTTATCGGCCTGGTTAGAGGAGTATTTTACATCGAGCTTGACGATAAGTGCTCGTAACTCTCTGGCCCCATCAGCATTGGCCATGGCAATAATAGAGTTAGTTCTTGGCTCTGCAATGATTTTAGAAATATTAGAACTTCCGCCAGAGCTAGAACTTGATTTAGCAAAGCGTTTGGAGCGAGAGCTTCTTGCTCTGCTACTAGCACCACCACTACTTGCATTGAGTATTTCATCTAATAATTTTGCAATTTCTTGGGCGGATGAATTTTTAACCGGAATAATCTGGAGTGATTCTTCGTGCCCCGGAACATCTATAAATTTAATAAGTTTTTCCAATCTGGCGATATTGGCACCTGTATCAGAAATAATAATGGTATTAGTCTGTTTTATATCAATGATTCGGCCATAGCGTGACATAAAAGGACGAAAGTTACGCGAGATTTCCGAAGCGTCTATATTTTTTAACGCCATGACTTTCATAATATGTGCTTCAGTCGTTGGAGTATAGGCACCTGTATAGATTTTAGTAGGCACATACCTTACATCTCTGGCATTGATAATTTTATAAAAAGCACCGGATTTTACTAGCGTAAAACCGGCCATATTAAGTGCTGCCAGATAAGCACGCCAGGCATCTCCTACCGTAATAGGGGTGGGAGCAGTAATACTCACTTTCCCTTTTACATCTTTATCCAGAATGAGGTTGATACCCGTCATATCTTGCATAACTTTGGTTAACTCCATTAAATCAGAGTCAGGGTAGTTAAAGCTTTTTACAATTTCAGGGCCAAATGCAGTTTCCAAGTTCAGATTAACATATTTGGAATCAGGCATTGGAGGTAGGGTCTTGGTGCGGTTACCAAATGTTTTCGCATTGTTCGCATCATCTTTAAAAGGCTGAACTCCTGTGTTCTTTTTTTGATTATTGAAGCGAGATTTAGATTTAAAATTATCAAATTGTGCATAAAGTGGTGAGGAGGCAATAGAAAAGATCGCCATACTTGTCACAAGTTGACGGGCCACGGTTTTCTTTTTGAAATTCGTTTTCATATTTTATAAATCCTTTATACTCTTTTCGTTCTTCAACCAAGTTTATTTTATTGTATAATTTTGAGTTTTTTCTTCACCGTTTCTTTTTATTGTTAAGTTGAGGTTAGGCAGGTTACCTATTTTTCCAAATAGTTGCATAACTTCACTCATATCTTTAATGGGTTCACCATTAATGGCAGTTATAAAATCTTGATTTTCAATTCCTAGGTAAGCAAAAATTCCTCCTGGCTCAACTTCGACAATCTTAAAGGAGAGGGTACCGTCTGGGTTGCGTACAGGAACACCTCTGGCTTGCTGGAGTAGGCTTCCAAGATCAGTTAGTTTACTTTGTAAAAATTTCTTTTCAATTTGAAAGTTACTTCCATCTGTTTTAATACCTTCAATCTTTTTTAACTTAGCTTTATACTCAGCACTTTTCTTAGGAGTAAGAGTTTTAACTGGCTGGAGGCGTTTGAATTTATCTTGATATTCTTCATTTTCAATACTCTCGCATTCTCCAGTTTGAAGATTTTTTACAACCAATTTAAGGTCATCAATTTTATCAATTTTTATTTGGCCAAGCAGTGTATCACCTTCATGAATAGACTTTAAGTCTGTTTGTGAGCGAACCTGAACGCTGGCTATTGATTTTACCGAGTCTTGTAAAACAATGGTACTAATCAACTTGACGTTTGCTTGAGATTTTTTTGTCGCTGTTTCGCATATCTTTTCTAGATTGATAGGTCCTCTTTTTCTTGTTTCGTCGGTAGTTGGATCAGTCTCAATCTGTTGGGTGTGAATAATGTCTGCAACTTTAATGGCAGTAAAGTCAGAGCTACTGAACTTTTGGGACTGGTCCAAGCTAATAGTAGCTCTTTTACTAAGTGATTTGTAGTCAGGAGTACCGTTGATGAGCATCCCTGCGATTTTGGCCGTGGCCAAAAGCCCAACGATAATAAAGGTACTTTGAAAATAGCGATGAATCTTTTGACGGTTGTCACGAGCAAAGAAAATATTGGGGATATTGCTCCAATTGATATTCGCAGATCTTTGTTTTAAATTATCAAAGTTGATTTTATTTTCACGCTTGAGGGTTTTGTTGAAATCGCGCTTTGTAATGTTTCTAAATTGATCAATAACTCTTGTTTTAAGGTGTTCAACTTTATCTTTAAGATTGATGCTCGCTTCGCTTAAATCATAAATACGGGTTTTACTTACTGAACTGGTTGATTCTGAGCTTGCTTCATGCTCGATTTCTACTTCTTGTTCAATTTCTGCTTCTTGTTCAATTTCTGCTTCTTGATTTTCTTCCGAATCAGGCACAGAGCTTAAGTCTATTTGAGCTGTTTGATCTTCAGTTAGATCGTTTTCTGCGACTTTTAGTTCTTCCAAGTCAAAGCCGGCTTGCGTTAACTCTGGAGGTGCCTCTTCTAGTTCTTCATTTTCAATGAAGGCAGTCCCTTCAATTCCTTCGTCTACAAGTAGATCCTCTTCTGTTACTCTTAGCTCTTCCAAGTCAAAGTCTGCTTGCGTTATCTCGGGAGGTGTCTCTTCTAACTCATGATTTTCAATTAAGACTGTTTCTTCAATCATTTTATTTTCAGTCTCTGTATGTTCTTCAAGCTTTGGGGTCTCTGGGATATCAGGAAACTTTAAATCCGACTGAGGAGGAAGTTGGCTTTCTGCTTGTGTTGGGTGAGGGCGTAATTCGTCTCCAATTTCCTTGGCATCAAAGTGAATCGTTTCATCACCTAGACTTGTATCTGATTCATCAAGCTGCTCTGATTCGAGGTCGTCAAAAAATTCCTCCTCGGATTCCTGAGGTTTTTTGTTCTTTTTAAGAAATTTATTAAATAACTTGCGAATTTTATTCATTAATCTATTTTCATATGAATCTTGATATTCTGCAAGTAAAACGATGGTTTTATAGTGAGAGTAATTCACTCGGTTTTTGAAACTAGGTGCAAAGTCGTAGTCTGATTAAATTTATTTCTTTATACTTAATCCTATGAACTTTTCAATTTTATTTATTCTACACTTGATCTTTTTTCTTGGTATTTCCTGTTCCAGCTTGAAAACATCTCATATCGAGAAAGGAGACGCTCGAAATTTGGATCTGATACCTGATAATTTTGAAACTAAAAAAGTTGAGCAAAAAACATCTTTTATTGATAAAACAGATGAGTATGGTCTGACTGGTTTAAAAGCGACAAATTTTAATATTGTAGATTTAAACGGAGATGATTACTCGGACATAATACTTCTTCCAAGTTTTTATGGTGAACCCCAGTTTTATCTTTATGATATACACGAAAAAAAATTCAAGCGAGGTCCTTCACCTTTTTCAACAAACTTAAAAGCAAGTTTTTTTCTTTTCTATGATCTAAATAAAGATAAGGTGTTGGATGCTATTGTAGGAGTACTCAATCAGGAGACAGAATTATCCAGTCAACCGCTTAGGGTCTTTCATGGAAAAAAAGATCAGAAGGGGAATTTAAAATTTCACGAAGTGAGAAAGTTTAAAGAGCCTAGTCCTAATGCTTCGGTAAATCTTATTGATTACAATTTGGATGGGCAATTAGATATTTTTGTTGGGAACTGGTTTAAGCGAATTAATAAAAATCCTTTTCCTGAGCGCGATCAATTATTTGAGTATAAAAATGGCAATTATGTCGAGGTGACAAATTTACTTACTGATGAAGCGAAACAAAATCCAGATAAAACAATGCTAGTTCAAGCAACACCTACTTATGGTTCACAGATTTGCGATATAGATCAAAATGGCTTCCCGGATATTCTTACTATTTCCACTAATAAATTCAAAAATAAAATGTGGATGAACCGTTATAAATTTAGAGAACAGTATCGTTATTTCGTGGATTATGCTCAATTGAGTGGCTATGCAGGAGATCCTGAAGGACTTGTCAACAGTCAGGGCAGTGGAAGGAGTTTTGCTGTGGCATGTGCCGATTATAACAATGATACGATCATGGATGTTTTTTTGGGAGAGCTATCTCATAATTATGACAATGAAGCGACAGACAAGTCCAGCCTGTTAACCGGAAGATCTTTAAAGTTTCCACCAAGGTTTTACCGTACCGAATATTTTTTAGATAATTATGATATTGATTGGCATCAAGCTGACCGTCGGGCCATTTGGGTCGATATAAATAACGATGGCCTCTTGGATTTACTGGTTGATAATTCGGGCTATCCTCCCCACACACGACTTATTTTATTTGAGCAATTACCTAATCATGAGTTCGAAAATAAAAGTAAAGAGTATGGCCTGGATATTGTTAATCCACAGGCAACAGTCATCGCAGACTTTAATCGAGATGGAAAAATGGACTTACTAACGGCCCAAACACAGATTAGAGACGAAACGGTTGTTCCGCGCATCTGGCTTTTTGAAAATAATATGGATTTGAATAAAAACAAAAGTATTCGATTTTTTCTAAGGGGTAAGAAGGCGAACTATCATGGACTTAATGCTATGATTATTATTAAAGTAAATACGCCAAAAGGAATAGAAGAGCGCAGGCAAGCCGTGAGTTACTCCTATGGATCTTTGCCCCCTCAAAATGAAGAAGGTTTGCATTTTGGTTTAAATGAGGGGGAACAACTGCTATCAGTAAAAGTTCGCTGGCCTTACTCCAAAACACTGAATCAGCACCGGGCAGGGCTGGAAAAAGTTTATAAAATAAAAGCTGAAATTCCGGGCTTTATGAATATTACTCTTTGTGAGTCGGGTGAGTATCTGATCGGTCGCAGAGAATGTCCTTAACCAAATACGTAAAACAATGATCATCGTCGTCAGGCTGCGGACTTACCCTGGTTATTCAGATTTTAATTGGGGTATTTTTTTTTCATTTTTAAAAAATTTACCACGATACTTATTTTGCTCCGGATTTTCAAAATGGAAGCCTTCTGTATCATTGGCATAATCCGTAATAAAATCAATCGTTCCTTGGCGACAGTAATAGGCCGTAAAAGGGTCTAGATATAATTGAATTTGTTCCTGCTCGGTTTGGATAGGATAAATTAAATCCTCAGGATCTTTCTCTGAAAAGCCCAAAGCATAATCAAAGCCATGACAACCTTTGCCATCAATTTTTAAACGAAAGACCAGCTCTTGCATGGTGTAATCGTTTTCCTTGATAAGGCGTAATTGCGCTATCGCCGCATCGGTCATTTTTATTTGAATTTGCTCTATCGAAATATCAATCATGGTGGCCCTATTATTTTTATTTGGTTATTCTTATAACATTTTAAATAGAAGTTGAACTAATTAATAAAGATAAACACTTAATGGAGATAATTATGGAAGTGAAATATCTAGTTGAAATCATGGATCCAAAGACGCACATGGTAAAGGTTACAATGGCCATGGCCCGAGCAGGTAAGGATTCACTTTCAGTATTTTTACCCAGTTGGTCTCCTGGTAGTTACCTAATGCGGGAGTATGCCCGACATGTACGTACTTTTAAGGTTTTAAGTGCTAATGGAGAGTTCATTCATTTTGAACAACAAAGCAAAGGTATTTGGAATATTGATTTTAAAAATTCTACTACTAAACAAGAGGTTAAAGAATTTTCTGTCGAATATACGATTTATTGCCATGAATTAACTGTCCGGACTTCTCATGTGGATGAGTCTCATGCTTTTTTACATGGCCCCAGTTATTTAATGGGGGTTTTGAATCACGATATCAAACCAATCATTGAGTTTAAATTTACTCCGCTGTGGTCCAAGATTCACACCGGATTGAAAGATATCTCACAAGAGCGTTCAAGCTTTATCTATAGCGCTGAAAATTATGATGATTTTATCGATTGCCCGGTAGAGATCGGTTGTCATGAGTCCGATGGTTTTATGGCCTTTGAAAAAGAGCACCATCTTGTTTGGTATGGAGAGCAATATCCTCATCAGCAGGATCTAAAGGCAGACATGCAAACAATTGTGGAAACAGTTGGATCACATTTCAGTAGCATTCCCTATGATAACTATACCTTTATCACTCACTTGAAAAAAGGAATTTACGGCGGGTTGGAACATAAGAACTCCACAGCACTACACTTTGACGGTAGAAAGTTTTTGGATAGGGAAACTTATGTCAATTGGCTGGCGTTGGTTGCTCACGAATACTTTCATACCTGGAACGTAAAGCGTATTAGACCAAAAGAACTAGGTCCTTTTGATTATCTGAATGAAAATTACACGAGGATGCATTGGCTAACAGAGGGACTAACTAGCTTTATGGATGAGTTATTTGTCTTGCGCTCAGGGCTTTGTACATTAGAAGAATACCTAAACATGCAGGCCAAAAATTTACAGCGTTATTTTGATATTCCGGGCAAGAAATTTCATTCTCTTGAGGATTCATCTTTTAATGCTTGGATTAAATTGTACCGTCCAGATGAAAACTCAAATAATAGTAGCATTAGCTATTATCTAAAAGGTGGCTTAGTCTTTAGTACTTTGCATTTTGAACTGAGAAAAATAGGAAAAAGTATAAATGATTTACTTAATGCTCTATGGGATCGTTACTTAGCGGATCCTAGCGAGGGGATGAATGCCAATGAAGTTTTAGATATGATTGCTGAAATTGGTAATAAAGAAATACGAGATCAATTTGAAATGCGTATTGCTACCACTGAAGATATTGATTTTGAAAGCTATTACCAAAAAGCAGGAATGCAATTTGAGTGGCAAGAGAGTGGGCGAGTAGATTTAGGTGTTGATCTGAATTATAGTGGTGATAGAGTCGTTATCAGTAAAGTTCACCTGGATGGCCCTGCCTATAAATCAGGTTTAAATGCGAGT
>JBFEUX010000276.1:0-3439 GCA_041547255.1 Bacteriovoracaceae bacterium | reverse complement strand
ATGAGTTTCAGGATACATCATTTATACAATTTAATATTATTGAAAAAATCATAAAGCAGGATTTTTCCAGACTCTTCTGTGTAGGCGATTTAAAACAGGCCATATATGGATTTAGAGGAGGAGAGCTCGGTGTCTTTCTTCACTGTGAAAAGGTGATACCTAAAGCATTAACCCTAAACAATAACTACCGTTCTGACTCTTCTATCATCGACTTTAATAATAAGTTCTTTGACTTTCTTTTTGTCAAAGGAATGAACTTTCAAGGAGTAGATCCGGGACGGGTTGCTGTAGATCATCAAACTGTTCCTCCCGAGAAAAAGGACGTTGGAATAGTTAAGGAAGTGAATGTTAATTTAGAGTTTAGAACGAGTGAAGAAAAACTGGCAAACTTAGAAGTAGACTATATCGAAACTCTTGCCATTTTAAAACTTATTCAATCATACGATAAGGAAGAAGTGTGCATACTCTATAAGAGATTAAAGCCTAGTTTGCTATTGATAGACTTATTAATTGCAAATGGCTTGGGCTTTACTTCGCAAGTTAAGATACCTTTTCTAGAAGACCCTATCCTGGGGATGTTTGATAATTTAATTGAATATGGATTAAATTCCAGTGAAGAAAAAGATGAATATTTATTATTTCAATTGAAGGCTTATCTTTCTCTTCTAGGAAGTACTCGTAAAGCATCTCTCACTAAGGAAAATATTGAAGCCTTTGAAAACAATAAAAAATACTATGGTCTGTATAATGCTTTTTGTACGCTTCTTGAAACATGGGGGATTAAAACTTCAAACTATGTAAATAATCTGGCACAAATTAAGGCCTTGGTAAACCTGGCTTGGGAGGATGAAGAACGCCTGTATAACTTACTTCTTTCCCAAAGAGATTTAAGCTATTCACTGGATTTCCAGTTCGGAGAAAATCCGGAGCGTATTAAAATAATGACAGCGCATGCATCTAAAGGATTACAATTTAAAAACGTGATTCTTGGCGGGATGTACACTAATGAAAATACGGTGAACTTTACCAGCTCCATTGGTAAATATCCGCTGAGCTTTAAATGGACCAAGGATATTCATGGCAAAAATAGATATAAGACACCTCACTATATGTTGGAAGATTTTTTACGCAAGGAAAAAGAGTTTAGCGAATCAAAACGTTTATTCTATGTGGCCAATACCAGGGCAGTGAGTTCACTAAATTATATTTCTATTAATTGGGGAGAGCATAAGCGCGCCAAATCTCAGAGCAGTTCCTGGATTAACGGTTTATATAGGTGGTATGAAGAAGCCGGTAAGCCAGATAACTTAGTCGAAGAAGTGGTTGATGTTAAAGATTTATTTTCTGAAGGTTACTTGCAGCTTGCCGAGTTAAAACCGCCTTTGTTTCATATCGACAATTTAGGTACGTTGCCAATGGAGCAAGCCGGTGACTTTGTTTATTTACCAGAATTGGCAATTACCAAGTTTGCGACCGTAGCTGAATGCCCGAAAAAGTTTTATCTACAAAATATATGTAAATTGTCTAAAGAGGACTTGGACAGTTTAAACATCCTAGATGAACAAGAGCAGATTAGTTTTAATTTTAATGCAGATGCTAAGGAAGATAACCGTGTAAAAAGCTCTGCTGAAAGAGGAACCCATATTCATGAAATACTGGCCACGGAAATTGAAAATGGATTTAATCAGTCTTATTTAAGCTTGAATCAAAGTATACAAAGGCCAGTGAAATGGGCCGTGGAAAACTTAGAGAATTATCTGGATAACTATCGGATGATTTCAGAGAATCCGATAAAGTTTGAGTTATTAGGCTATATGGTTTCTGGAATACCTGATTTAATCCTCAGCCCACTACGTGAAGTAGATGAGTTGGAAATATGGGATTTTAAGACGGGAAAAAGTAAAGAAGATGCACAAAACAACTACTGGTTTCAATTATTTAGCTACGCCTATGCTCAATATGTTCTGGGCCATGTAAAATCAGAAAAGCCGATCAAATTAGTCTTGTTATTTGTGGATGAGCAGAAAAAACTTGAGAAAATTGTTTCAAAAAATAAAGTTGAAAACTTTCTCGCCACAGTTCTTGAAAACATTAAGACCCCATGGATAGAAAATACTAAAGCATGTGAGAAGTGTATTTATAAAAATATATGTCAGAAATAGCCGCTAAGTTATTGCACCTATTCCTATAAATGTTAAAATTTAATAAGTTAGTAATTTTACGACCAAGGATGGTTATGAAACGAGTTTTGTCACTTTTGATTCTAGTTATTTCAACTACTGTTTTTGCTGCTGAAGATTCTGTTTATGATTTTTCATGGCTGGATAAAGACAAAGAAGTATACGTTCTACAAAATAGGAAATTCAGAAAGAAGACCAAGGTGTATATTGGTGGTACCTTAGGCCGATCAGTTTCCGGGGCTTTTGTTGATAGTAATGAAGCGAATATTTTAATGGGCTTTTTCTTTAGTGAAGATTGGGGATTGGAGTTAAGTTATAACAAAGCTGATGGAGTTAAAAATAAAACAGCTGACGCTGTAGAAAGCCAAGGTACAGTTCCGGTATATCGTAAAATTGATACGGCCACCAACATCATGCTGATGTGGTCTCCCTTTTATTCGAAAATAAATACTTTTAATAAAATCTTTTATTATGATTGGATGTTTGGATTAGGTATTTCCAATGCGACAACTTTGGATAATAGAAATGAACTAATTGATATTGCTAATAAAGATACATTGATCAAAGAATCCGTTTCAGGGATTGCCTGGATGACTGCCTTGCGTTTTTATATCACTCCTTCATGGAGTACTCGAATTGACTTTAGAGGAACACATATCAACGCGGAAATGCAATTAAATGCAACGGAATCGGAAAAACGCTGGAATAATTATTATAATATCAATTTTGGCTTAAATTATACATTTTAAGAGAAAGGATGGAACAGGATGTTCTTTAGACTAGCTATCATATCGACTCTTTTGTGGGCCCAAAGCGGGCTTGCTTCGTGGAATAATGCTCAAAGAATCTTTGAGAGTAAATCAAGCTCCAGTCGATTAAAAAAAGTAATTAATGAATTGATTGAAGGCGGCTATTATTTTTCGGCCTTACCTTTGATGAAAGAATATCTAACCAGTTATACTAAAAATATTGATAATAAAACAGATCGCAATCTTTCCAAGTTGATTAGTGCTGTAGGGATTAAGCAGTTTGAGACATTGCCTTATCGCTTTTTGGTAAGGTCACGCTCAAATACTATGCGTTATATTTTGGCCAAAAAACATATGCGAGATAAAAATTATGCCAAAGCGATCAGTTATCTAGATAATATTACACATAATCACCCAACCTATGCATTTGCAAAAAATATGCAGGCGACAATTAATTCAATGGTAGGAAATTATTCTGAAGCGAAAAACTTATTCTCTGAATGTATCAGT
>JBFEUX010000125.1:0-8362 GCA_041547255.1 Bacteriovoracaceae bacterium | reverse complement strand
TGGCTCTTATTAAATCAAGACATCCCTCTTTCTAAATTAGAATATACTGGTTTTGTGGCCTTTTCTTACCTTCAGGAAAGCCGTGCACAAACGGTTGATATGTTATTGCAGGATATCAGTAATCAATCTCCTGTCCAACGTATTCAGACCAAACTTGGTGTTGTTGAAAACATTCGCTCCCATATTGAAACAATGAACACATTTGAAAAACAGATATCCAAAGCCGCGATGGCCACTGAAGACTGGAAAGAAATAAGCTCCGAACTGACCATGAAAGCAAAAAGCTTTAAAACGGCAGTTAAACTTAGTCTGGTTAAAAGCGATTCCGACGATTTTACAAACTAGTTGCTTCCATCACTGAAACAACTTTTTTTATCAACTTGGAAGGTTCATGAAACTTGACGCCAACAAGGTAACTATCTTTATGTCCACCTTTTACTGATTCACCTTTCGTTTGATGAATGATTTGCCCAGCAAGTTTTACTGGCATCTCAATGCCATGAATTTTATCCAAATTAATCTCCATGCCCTTCACAAAACCTTTGGCCATGGCAGGAGTTACAAAAACAGAAAATCCATGCTCAGATATATCACGTAGTTTAGCATTTTTAAATTGAAGCTTACCTTCAAAGGTTAGATCAACTAAAACCTTTGTGTATTGAAAAGAAACTCGATGAATCGCCCTATGCTCTTTTAAATACACATTTTCTCTAGCAATTAGCTTAAGCTTTTTATTTTGCTGAGTCTCAATTTTTCCTTTAAAAAGGATCCCCATGCTTTCGGAGTAAAGAAAAACATCACTTTGAGGCCAAAAATCAAAATCAGTAGCAGAAGACAAATGAATCGTTGTGATATTTTCCTTCGCTAGATAATTAGAAACAACACAGTGATGAGTATTCCTATTGCCTTTTGCATCAGTTTGCCAGGCCAGAACATCAAAACTATTGAGAGACAATTTTTCAAGCTCATCATAGAACTGTGTCACCACTCCTGCTGGTCGAAACTCACTATTCATGAATTAAAATTCCTTTTTCTAAGTTGATTGGCCGAGGGGCATAGACAAGAAAAAATCCTCCTCCGCCTGCTCCGCAAAGCTTAACTAAAAACTTTTTGGTCTCTAAACCATCTAACCACATATCGCGCACTACTTTTGGAATCATATTACTAAAATTTATATATTGCCATTTTGATATCTCGAAATAACTTTCTATCAAATTTTCTTGATCTAATGCTATTAATGATTCGATGGCGGTATTAGTATAACTGACAAACTTAGAAAATTCCTTTTGATAATCAATATTTTCTTCAAATTCTTTAAGAAACTGATGGACCAAAGGGCCTGTCTTACGATTAATTCCACTGTCGAATAGATAAAACTCACCTAACTTAGCAAGCTTAGGGGTATCGACAACTTTTAGATTATTTCTACCATCGATAACAATTGGTGCATCAATAAGACTAATCAGGCAATCCAGCCCGGAGGAAGTTCCATGGTAAAAACTCTCCATTAAGGCCATAATATCTTGCAAATATTTTAGCTCATCAGAACTATAATGCTGTTTTCGCTCAAAGTTGTAGGCATAGTGGTAATAAACACTCGCACAAAGTGCACCCGAACTACCAACACCATGGCCAAAAGGTATATTAGAATTAAAAAATAACCCTTGATGAATATCTGCATTTAATTGTTCCAAATTCATTTCCTTAGACAGGATTCCAGAATTTTTCAGATAAGAGTAAAAGTCGTGCAATTTTAAATCACTATGCAAACTATCAGGATTATCTGTCTTCTCCAGCACCCCATAAAAGTTCTTACAAGGTATGGCGATACCTTTTGAGTTTTTAATAATTCCGTATTCGCCGAAGAGTAATACCTTTGAGTGAAACTTAACTTTATCCATTTACCCTCACAACACCACAACCTGCTTCATCATGAATAATATCAACACAATATTCTTGTAACCTTTCAACGATAAAGTTACGTACTTGATCTGCTTGTTCTGCGGGGTAAATTAAATGAATATTTGGGCCTGCATCAATTGTAAAATACATGGGAAGACCTGTTTCTTCTCGCCCTTTTCTTATCTCCTGAATTAGTTGCAATGACTCTGGAGCGAGTAATATATAAGACGGATATGAGCTCATCATGAGCGCATGTAAACTTAGAGCTTCATTTTCAATAATCTCACCAAAATCTTTAAGATTGCCATTAGTAAGTGCAGCAAGAAGTGTTCTAAAGTTTTCCTGAGCCTGTACTTTTCTCCCCTCACTGTAGAAATGTCCGTTCATCAACTGGTGACCTGTTGAGCTGGAGACTGATTTTTGCGTTTTAGACACGATGAGTACGGAATCTTTTAGTCCCGTAAAAACTGGGTGTACATTATCTAACACAAGACCATATTCATCTGAGCTATTCGCAACCATTGATTTACCCCAAACAACAAATGGGCCTTCAAGAGATCTACAAGCACTTCCAGAGGCCAGGCGTGCCAGAAAACTTGCCCTGCGAGGCAAATCATCCACACTTTTGTTTTCAGTAATTGCCTCAATATAAGCTAAAGAATGGCCAAGTGCGGCCATTGCCGAAGCAGAAGAAGCTATTCCTGCGCTATGGGGGAAACTATTAGAGCTTTCAATTTGTAATTTTAATTTTTTGGCCAATGGATAAATATCATCAATACTCATAAGATAATTTTCAATCCTTTCTTTAAAGGGAATTTTTATTTCGCCTTCAAAAAGAAAATCGACACAAGGCTGATTAATCTCAGTCAATTCATATTGAACATCAAATTTTGTTACACATTTTTTTAATGTCATACTCAAGGATGGGTTATTAGGTAATTGCCTACCATGCTTTCCCCAATATTTTATAAATGCGATATTAGACGGCGCCTGGACTGAAAATTGCTTAATTTGGGAGCTCATTATAATCAATATCTTTTTTAACTAATTGTTTTTCGAATTTTTCAAAATTCTGTAAAATCATTTCATCAAATGTATAAAAGTATTCATACCCTTTCGAGTGAAAATATGTTTGTGTGGTTTCTAAATCTTCTTTACTTGTAACCAGGGCAAAATCGCCTCCCCAAGCACCTAAACTTTTTACAACTCCCCAATAATCAGGAAATTTATCTTCTAACAATCTAGGGACTTTTAAAGCTTTAGATAATAGATTCTCATGTTCCAGTAAAGATTCTTCAAAGTCCTCTAGATTAACGGTATTTAATATATCCTGGGTTATTTCATTTATTCTGGCAATGATCATTTCTTTATTTGGAATGTCCATATTCAAGAAACGTTTTACTTCATGTTGTGAGTTTTGCTTTCTACCAAGATACACAAAAAAGACATGCTCTTTATAAGGGGGATTAAAACTTACTGTTTCCCAGCTTGGGCCGTGCTCTTTGCGTTGATACGTTATCGGTCCCATCGATTGCGCGCAGGCAATATCGTAACCAGAACCACCCATCGTTTTTGTTTGCAATTCAAAAGGAGAAACAAAGGCCCATTGAGCAATATTATAGATCAACGTAGAACTACTTCCCAGCCCCCAATTTAAAGGAAACTCTAAGACTGTTTCAATATGTACATCAACATTCTCTCTAAAAAAATGGATGTTTTGTTCCCGGGCCTGTCTTAAGATAGTTTGTAAATTCTTTACACTAGGATCCTCAGCATTATCAGCAAGACAATTAAAATGCCATCCCTCAAACTTAGTATCTAACCAACACTCCCCTTTCACATCGTAACTTTTCCAATACAGAACTGGATTATTTGATGGTCGGTATTTGACATGCATACGTTGACCCAACTTAGTGGGAAGTCCTAATGCTTTGGCCCCTTCGAGTACAAAATACTCTCCAGTTAAAAGTAATTTTCCATGTCCGTAAAAATATTGTTCACTCATTTTTAAACTCTTATTGCATGTTTCGCATGGCCATTATTTCGTCTCTAACAGCACTGAAAGAAACGACTTTATCCTTAAAGGCAATTTTTGCTTTTTCAATTTCCTCATCACTTGCATTAAGTTGATTCAATATATTCAAAAGGTGCATCTTCATATGTCCCTTTTGAATTCCAGTTGTAACCAACGACTGAAGAGCAGCAAAGTTTTGTGCAAGCCCGACTGAAGCAACAATCTCCATCAGCTCTTTTGCGCTTGGTTCACCTAAAATTTGTAAACTGGCCTTGGCAAGTGGATGCAAATTAGTAAGTCCACCAACTGTTCCCAAAGCTAGTGGTATATTTAACTCAAATCTAAAAATACCATCTTTTATGAAACAATTAGAAAGACCACGATATTGACCGTCTCTGGCCGCATAGGCATGGCCACAGGCTTCGATTGCTCTAAAGTCATTGCCGGTTGCCAGAATAACAGCATCGATTCCATTAAAGATTCCCTTATTGTGAGTAACAGCGCGAGAAACATCGACTTTGGCAATCTTAACAGCTCTCTCAAATTTAAGTGCAAACTCCTGTGCCGTCATTCCACTAGCAAATATCCCCAACTCTTTAATCGGACATTCGACAAAAGCTTGCACGATACATTCCGGAGTATAATTGGAAAGGATACACATAATAACTTCTATTTCCTTTTCCACTTCCGTAAATGCTTTATACTCCCATGCTAATTCTCTTAATGTTTTTCCCAATTGCTCCAATACAGAATTGATAAAGTTTGCCCCCATCGCATCACGGGTATCGAACTTCACATGTAGTTGATAATAATTATCTAACTCATTGGTTTTATCCAATAATGAAAGATCGAGAATACCCCCACCTCTTTTTTCCATATTGGCGACAATATCTTTTACTGAAAATAAAAGCTCACTTTTGACTAAACTAAAAAAGCTGCGCAATTTTTCTTTATCACCTCTGTAATTGAAATGTACTTGTCCTGTCTTAGTGGTTGCAAGAACCTTGGCCTTGAATCCACCACGATCAAGCCAAAACTTTGCTGCTTTACTTGCAGCTGCCACCACAGAGCTCTCTTCAATCACCAAAGGTACAGTATAAATTTGATTGTTTATTTTAAAATTAGGGGCAAGCCCATAAGGAAAATAAAAGTTGGAAACCGTATTTTCACTAAATTCATCAAATACTTTTTGGGCCTCGGCATCAGCATGCCAGAAATGGGATAAGTTTAATTGCTTTCTTTTGTCAGGCGAAAGCTGACTCTCCAACCAAGAAATCTTTTTTTGTTTATCTAATTTAGAAAAACCCTGAATGATCTCCACTTAACCTCTCCTTATATAGGCCCTGGCCATTAAAAGCTGCTGTTTTATATCTAAAAGATAATCATATAAATTTTCGTACTCGCCTTGTGCATGCTCCAATAAGGCCGAAGCCATTCCCATCACTGACGGGTACTTTAAACTTTGCATAAGAATATGACCTGCTAAAGCATCATTAATACCACCAGAAATAATAAACTGCTGGCACTGCATATCTTGTGCGCTTAATTCATTAAGCCAGCCGATCATCTCTTGGTTGCTATGCCCGACTAGGCCAAAACTATTTTGTGCATTATATTTACTAAAGTTACCGCCATTTAGTCTAGTTTGTTCTAAGAGTGTGAAATTTGTCCCTCCAAATGCGGCCAATTCAATAGCTGATAGAGGCAGTGCACAAAGTGCCTGTAAACTTCTAGGGCCCATACCTTGTCCTACTTCTTTAACGATAACCGGCAGTTGGACTATATCAAGCACCCTCTTAATGGTGTCGATGGGCGGATATTTAAATCTATCGCCTTCTGGTTGGGCATATTCCTGCAAAGGATTAACATGAATGATAATTCCTTGGGCCTGCAGTCTATTAGTGACGTCCACTATTTTCGAGAGTTTATCTACTTCCACTAGTTGTTCTAGCTGAGCAATACCAAAATTAGTAAATAAAGGCGCATCTCCCATCAGCTCTTTCACATCAAAATCTGCAAACCTGCTGTCGCTATCCAGTAGCGCGCGACAAGAGCCAAGCCCCATTCCCATGCCAAAATCGTTACAGGCCCTTGCCAAATTTCTGTTTATATTTTTGGCCTTCTCAGTTCCACCCGTCATACTGGAGACCCATAGTGGTAGCTTAAATTCATGGTCTAGAAAATGTATAGATAATTCATCCTCTTTCTGTGGATGTGCGGCCAATAACGGCTCATAATGACAAGGCCCTAAATCCATTTTGCTCGCTGGTCTGGATTGAGAAGTTAAGGCCAAATGATCTTTTTTCCTTTCTTCTGTCATGATAGGGGTTCCAATACCATAATAAATTCGCGTTTAAAATTTTTAAGCCGCTTTTTTATGCTGCTGGGCGTTCCCCGTAAAATTTCTTCACTATCTTGGTTCAAATCTAACGCTAAGCAAAATTGCCGGTTTGAACCGAGCTCAATCATTTCATCTATAAGTTTATTCAAGCGATACGGCGTATCCATTATAATAGATGTTTCTTTTTGTTTTAAGATGCGCTTAAGTGCTTGTGTTCTTTCATCTTTTTTGGCCGGTATAAAGCCCTCGAAGATAAAGCGATGGTGATCGTAGCCACTTAAGGCCACCGCCAAAGCGATAGAGTTAGCAAACGGTGTGGCACTAACACGTATCTTTGTCTCATGACAGCGATTTACTAGTTTGAGTCCGGGATCACAAAAGGCTGGCAGGCCACAATCACTCATTAAAAATACATTTTTCCCAGCTTTTAGCTTGGACATGATTTCTTCAACAGTGGCCTCACTGCGCGTATGCTCGTTATAAAGAATAAAGTCTTCAATCGCCTCTCTGGGTAAGCCAAAGCGCAACCATCTTCTGCGTCCCGCTTTCATCTCTTCAACCAGGATCACATCCCCATTATCCACAGCTTGCTCCAGAAGAGATTTAGCTACAGGCTCCAAGGGAGAGACATCGTCAATAGGTGTTGGCACTAGTATCAATTTGCCGGCCATTATCTTAACTCCAAAAATAAATCTGGACGGTGAAAGTCCGCTTGCTCTTCGTTATTAATATTTAATGCATAATATTCGCGGGCATCTTTGGCCCCTAAACAGGCGGTTAGATTTCCCTTCAAATGACTAAAATCGCCAGGAATATCCGCACTTTTAACAATAAACTGTACTTCAAAGCCATTGGCCAATTGCTGATGCTTAATACTTCCATTGAGTTGTGCTACTTCTGCTGTCTTTTTGCGAGGTTCGATAATTTTAAGGGCAAACTTTTGTCCTAAGGGCGAACATTGCAATTCCAAATAGGCCCCATCTTCACTGGCCCCTTGTAAAAACACCTCCACCACATCAAAGTCCCAAAGCCCAAAGTTATTAAGTGTGTCTTGAGAAAAACTTGGATTGATGTGCAGCTTTTTAGCACTTACCTTAAAATTAATCTCAATTGCATCAATGCCTTTGCTGTAGCCAACTTCAACAAAATTGTCACTTTGGGGATTACTTCTATGAGAGGATAATTTTTGCATATGTCCTTATAAAAAATCCCATTCATGATGACAAGTGTCACTATATAAATTATTAAGTACTTATGAATAAATTTTACTTAAATTGTCCCATTGGGCTAGAGAAGCTACTGGCCACAGAACTACAGTATAAATGGGTACATTATTATGGTGAAAAACATCCCATGGAAGTCCTTTCCATAGATAAAGGAGGGGTTGAGATCCAATGTGAAATGCTTCAAGGACTAAATCTCAATCGTTTTTTAAAAATTCCTACCAGAATTCTTTTAAGGATTAAGTCCCAAAAATGTCGTGATCTACCCAAGCTTTACAATATTATAAAAAAAATCGAATGGAAGTCTTATTTGCGGCAATACAATGTGAACTTTATGGTAAGTTGTAGTAAGTCGCGGCTTATGCACACCGGGAAAATAGCAAACACTGCGCAAGATGCCATTGATTTTTACTTTAAGGCCAACAAAATTCCTGAAAAAAAGCTACTTAGCACGGCCCCTCCGCAAAATATTTACTTACGCTTACAGGAAGATTTACTTGAAATCAGCTTAGATACTTCTGGCGAGCTATTACATAAACGCAGCTCTGGCTTTAGGGGAAAGGCGGGCATTAGAGAAAACTATGCAGCCGCTCTTTTACTCGCCTTACTTAGCTTCAAAAGCTATGCAAGCTATACCCTTATAGACCCTATGTGTGGTTCAGGCACGATATTAAAAGAAGCTCGGGATTTTTTTAAACTTAATCACAGGGTATTTGCCTATCAAAACTGGACACAAGATTTAGACCTGCAGTTAACTGACTTAGACAATCTGTGGAATTTCCAGGCGATTAAGGGTTATGAGATTGATCCAGAAGTCATTGAATTAGCAGATTATGGTGCTGATATCGAAGTTAGCACAGGAAATTTTTTTAAATTAGCATA
>JBFEUX010000035.1:0-17339 GCA_041547255.1 Bacteriovoracaceae bacterium | reverse complement strand
CTAAGTGCTTCTCCTCCACCAATACAAATCGCTGCACACCCTAGCTTGGCATTCTTGCGTTCCATAGCATTAGTTAAAGTTAATACAATTCGAGCACCACTTGTGCCAATGGGATGGCCTAAACTTACAGCTCCACCAAACACATTGACCTTATCTTTATCTAATTGTAACTCTTTCATGGCCACCATGGTAACTGCGGCAAAAGCTTCATTAATTTCCCAAAGATCGATATCCTCAACTTTTAAATTTAATTTACTAAGGTTTTTCTTAACGGCTTCAACAGGTGCAGTCGTGAACCAAGTAGGGTCCTGGGCATGGCCGGCCCAACCTAAAATTTTAAACTTTGCCTTATTTTTGTGCTCTTCTCCACCCAAAACGAGAGCAGCAGCACCATCATTAATAGTCGAAGCATTTGCTGCAGTAATTGTCCCCTCTTTTTCAAAGGCGGGACGCAAGGTCGCAATCTTATCAAATTTCACTTTGCCAGGACCTTCGTCTTCGCTAACCACGGTATCCCCTTTTCTACCTTTAATGGTTACAGGAGAAATCTCTGATTTAAAAACGCCATCCGCCTGAGCAGCTTGGGCCCGTTTAAATGATTCAATAGCAAATTCATCTTGCTCTTCACGAGTTAATTTATATTCTTTAGTACAAACCTCAGCACAATTTCCCATTGGTCGATCGGTATAAACATCCCATAAACCGTCCCATTGCATGGCATCTTTCATTTGGGTAGGGCCAAATTTAAATCCAGTTCTGGAATTAGGAAGCAGATGAGGAGCAAGCGACATATTTTCCATCCCACCAGTAACTACGACCTTGGCGTCTCCCGTAAGGATTGAGCGAGCACCTAAAATTATTGATTGTAATCCAGAGCCACACACTTTATTCACTGTTACACAAGGAGTGCTTTGATCAAGTCCCGCAAAAATGGCCGCTTGTCTAGCAGGTGCTTGCCCTACCCCAGCTTGCAACACATTTCCCATAAAGACTTCATCAACCTCAGTATTAGCAACACCAGCTTTTTCAATGGCCCCCTCAATCGCCACAGCTCCCAACTTGGGTGCAGCAACTGTTGATAAAGACCCCAAAAAACTTCCCTGAGGTGTTCTAGATCCACCTAAAATGTAAACGCTCATATAATATCCTTTGTTGAAATTTTAGAGAATTTTATGTAATTTAACGCAGTTTTTCCACCCAAAAACCAGCAATGGCCCTTGTTAGAGACATAAAATTTTGTTATCTTGCGTTAATTAAAAAGGCCATCTACAGGGCATTAAGGAGAATTTATGCAATTTGGCAGGTTTATCGCTGAAGAGAATATAGAAAAAAGTCAGCTTCCAAATGAGTGGACAGAAGATTTGACGCGTACCCTTACTGAAGCTTATTATGCACAATCAGAAAAAGACAATCGCTTCTTTGATGTCTATGGAGAGATCTCCGATAAAGAATTTGTGGTAATTGTGTCTTATATCCATCATGCTGACCAAATGATGTCACCTATTTCAGTATTTATTTCCCACGATATCGTAGAAGACTCCAAACAATTTAAAAAAGTACTAAAACACTTAGTTGATCTTACCGGTGAAATCTTTGACGATATCTTTGCAACTGAAAACTGGTGTGACTATATCTCCACTTGGACTCACAACAAATACAAAACGTGTGATTTCCACTACAAGATTACTCGCGAAAATGTATCTATTACCTTACAAGCGGAAGAGTTTTTAAGAAAAAACGGCGAGATCTAGATTAAATAAAAGAAAATGCTAAGAATAAAAAAGGCTCCCATAAAGAGAGCCTTTTTATATATTAATGAATGACTATCTTATTCATCATCATAACGAGCTTTTGATGGAGCAAAACTTCTCGTTTCTACTTCAATATCATCGTCGTTATCATCATCACTTTCAATACCTTCAATCTCTTCATCAAATTCTAGCTCGGTAGCAATATTTAACTCGCCAAGAGCTTTGAAGAATTCTTTATCGTCTTGTAAGTCACCTAAAATAGATTCAATATATTTTGGTGGGTACTTACTGATAAGCTCTTCAATATATTCTTGAAGTTTTCCTTCTTTAAGAATTTCTCTTTTTCTTTTGACGTCCTGCCAGTTAGCAATATAGTGCAAACGACAATATTGTTGAGTTGTTCTTAGGTTATCACAACCTTTTTCCGCACAATCATCTGATCTATGATCTACGAAAAAATCTAAACTAGAAATGGCATCAGAGATTTCATCCCAAGCAAAGTTTTCAGCTAAGTCCGTAATCTCGTCGCTAATTTTAGCTTCAATTTCCGCAACTTCTTCTTTCTTTGGCAATTTTTCTGTTTTGGCCTTAGGCGCAGCTTTCTTAGTGGCCTTAGTTTCTTGAGTTTTAGCAGTCGTCTTTTTTGCAGCCGCTTTTCCTGCTGTAGTTTTTTTCGCAGTTACTTTCTTTGCAGCAGTCGTTTTCTTTTTAGCTACTTTCTTAGCTGCTTTCTTTGTAACTTTTTTAGCAACTTTCTTAGCAACTTTTTTCTTAGCTGCTTTTTTAGCGACTTTCTTTTTAGCTACTTTTTTGGCAGCTTTTTTGGCCACCTTCTTTTTACTTACCTTTTTAGCTACTTTCTTAGCTGCTTTTTTAGCAACTTTCTTTTTAGCTACTTTTTTTGCAACTTTTCTTGCTGCAGTGGTTTTCTTCTTAGTTGCTTTTGCTGCCTTCGACTTCCTCGAAGCCGAAGTATTAACCTTCTTAGCTACTTTTTTAGTGGCTTTTTTCTTGGCCACTTTTTTAGCAACTTTTTTCTTCGCGGTTTTTTTAACAACCTTTTTCTTCGTTCTGGCCATTAACCTGCTCCTCAATTATTTCAATACGTATTTTGTTAATTTTGGTTCTAACTTAGTATCACTATTTCCAAGGCTTTGCCAACCAGCATGACTAGCTAATTGACTTAAATTCGTTAGCTGCAATTACCAAACGCTGAATTTCGGATGTCCCCTCGTAGATTTCGCAAATTTTAGCATCTCTAAAATAACGCTCCACTGGATATTCCTTAGTATAACCATTACCACCCAGCACTTGAATGGCCTGAGTCGTGGTCCACATACAAGCTTCCGAGGCAAACAATTTCGCCTGGGCAGCTTCCTTAGTATAGGCTTGTCCTTTATCCTTTAAGTCTGAAGCATGGTAGATAAGTAACCTAGCTGCCTGTAATTTGGTACTCATATCGGCAATTTTAAATTGAATCGCTTGCAAATTCGCTATTGGCTTACCAAATTGCACGCGCTCAGTAGCATATTGTCTTGCATAGCGAAATGCACCTTCTCCAATGCCTAACGCCTGGGCCGCAATTCCGATTCTTCCTCCATCTAGAGTTGAAAGCGCTACGCGAAATCCCTTCTCAAAAGTTCCCAGAATATTTTCTTTAGGCACCTTCACTTTATCAAAATGAATTTGTGCAGTAGAAGAGCCTTTAATTCCCAGTTTATCTTCCAATTTTTGTACGTTGAAACCTGCTGTACTAGTTTCTACGATAAAAGCGGTGATTCCTTTGTGATCGTTAGACTTAGTTGTTTTGGCCAATACAATCGCCACGTCTGCTTCTTTACCATTGGTGATAAAGTTTTTAGTCCCAGAAATTTCGAAATAATCGCCCTTATCTTCCGCAAAGGTCGCCAGTGTTCCCGGATCCGATCCCGCATTGGGCTCCGACAGACAAAAACATCCGACCCACTCTCCTGTCGCCATCTTTGGTAAGTATTTTTTCTTTTGTTCATCATTACCAAATTGTAAAATTGGCCATACTGCCAGTGAGTTATGAGCTGAAAGAAAAACCCCAGTTGAACCACAGGTACGGGAAATCTCTTCGATCATGATGGCATAAGACATATAATCCATGCCCGCTCCACCATATTCTTCTGGAACGTAAATTCCCATAAATCCATTTTCCGCTAATTTGGCCTTTAACTCGTCTGGAATGAATCCATTTTTATCAATATCGTGAGCTAATGGGGCAACTTCACTATCGGCAAACTTACTCATCATATCGCGAATTTCTTGGTAGCTTTCATCAATCAACATACTCTTATCCTTATTATTTACCTAAAAATGTTGGTGTTCTTTTTTCTAAAAAAGCTTTGGTTCCTTCTTGCATATCATAGGAATCAAAAATCTGGGCAAACTGTTCTTGCTCTACCTTAAGACCATCTGCTGTCGCCATATCCACTCCATTATTGATGGTATACTTAGCAATACCGACCGCATGAGCAGAATTGCGAGCAATCTTTTCTATAGTCGCCTTAGCAGCGGCCATCAGTTCTGTTTTAGTACTATAAACTTCTAAGGCCAAGCCTAACTCTTTAGCTTGAGTGGCCTTGACTTTATTTCCAGTATAAATCATTTCCTTTGCACGCGCTCGTCCCACTATTTTGGCCAAGCGTTGAGTTCCCCCAAAACCAGGAATTAACCCCAGGCTCACTTCAGGCAAGGCAAAGACTGCATTTTCTGTTGCATAAATAAAATCACAGGCAAGGGCCATCTCCAGTCCGCCTCCCAGAGCAAAACCATTGACAGCAGCAATCACGGGACAGCGTAGTTCTTCCAACATCAGTGTGATTTGCTGGCCATTAGAGGCAAAAGTCCCCGCTTCTTCTGGCTTCATATGCGCCATCGCCTTGATATCAGCACCAGCGATAAAAGCTTTTTCCCCTGCTCCAGTAAAGATCAAACCACTAAGATGCAAGTTGGCAATCTCTTCCAATAAAAGCCTTAACTCTTCAATCACTTCCGCGCTTAAGGCATTAAGTTTATCTTCACGGTTAATGGTAAGAGTTCCAATATTGCGTTCTACTTCCAATTTTAAAAATTGATATTCACCCTTAGTCATAGCTATAGAATCCTTTTTTCACCTTCTTACCTAGTCTGCCAGCGGCGACATACTGCTTAAGTAGTGGACAAGGTCTGTACTTAGTATCGGCCAGACCATCATGCAAGACTTCCATAATGGCCAAACAAGTATCAAGCCCAATAAAGTCTGCTAGGGTTAAAGGTCCCATCGGTTGATTCGTTCCCAGCTTCATTGCTGTATCAATATCTTCTACACTGGCAATTCCTTCGTGAAGTGCATAAACAGCTTCGTTGATCATCGGCATGAGAATTCTATTTACGGCAAAACCTGGCATATCATTGGCCTTAACAAAAACTTTACCCATCTTTTCCGCACAGGCGGCCACACTTGAAAAAGTCGCATCACTGGTTTCTAAACCACGAATACCTTCTACTAATTTCATAACTGGCACTGGATTCATAAAATGCATCCCACAAACTTGTGCTGGTCGTTTAGTTACCGCTGCAATCTCAGTAATAGAAATAGAAGATGTATTCGATGCTAAAATCGCATCTGGCTTGGCGATTTCATCCAGCTTTTTAAAGATATCAAATTTAATATTTTTGTTTTCAGAGGCTGCCTCAACGATTAAGTCACAAGTGGCAAGCTTTTCAAGCTCCAACGCCCCCTGTAAATTGGCCATGGCCTCATCCATTTTGGCTTGATCCCACTTACCTTTCTCAACCCCGCGTGCTAGCTGTTTTTTAATAAAATTGCTTCCAAACTCTAGGGATTCTTTACTGATATCAAATAGATGTACTTTGTATCCAGTAAAAGCAGCCACTTGGGCAATACCTCGCCCCATTTGACCTGCACCAACCACTCCAATAGACTTGATTTCCATGGTGTCTCTCTCCTTATAATAATATTGTCCAAATAATATGCTAATATAAGGAGACTTGGTCAATCGCTAAGCATTAATATTAAATAGCTAAAACTCGGATTTCTTAGAATTTTTTCTAATTACCACTTGCCAAAACTTGTTCAATATTCTAAAAATGCCCCTACGCAATATTTTGATTTACAAAATTATAATACATTATTGATATTTTAGGAGATAAACGTGGCAAATCATAAGTCAGCTAAAAAAAGAATCAGACAAAATGAAACTAGAAGAATGACTAATAAGTGGAAAACTTCAAGACTTAGAACTGAAATAAAGAAAATAAGAACTTTAATTGCTGATGGTTCTAAAGAAGAAGCTGTTAAACAATTTCCATACGTTCAAGCACTTTTCGCTAAACTTGCTAAAACTAGTGCTATCACAAAAGCTACTGCTGCTAGAAAAACTTCTCGTCTAGCTGCTCAAATTGCTAAATTATAGTTTTCATTTAAATACTTAAATACAACACATACACAAATTAAGGCCCCAAGAATTCTGGGGCTTTCTTATATGCGGGATCTTGCACATGCTTATTTTATCTAAGAAAGAAGACTGGTTTGGAAATGTACGCGGAGATATATTGGCCGGTCTGGTCGTTGCCCTCGCACTGATTCCCGAGGCCATTGCCTTTTCCATTATCGCAGGAGTTGATCCTAAAGTAGGACTTTATGCCTCCTTTTGCATTGCAGTGACAACGGCCATTGTTGGGGGAAGACCGGGGATGATTTCTGCGGCCACTGGCGCCATGGCCCTTTTAATGGTCACTCTAGTAAAAGAGCACGGACTGCAATATTTATTTGCCACCACCATTTTAACCGGGATGCTCCAAGTAGTAGCAGGATATTTAAAATTGGGAAGCCTGATGAGCTTTGTATCTCAATCCGTAGTCACTGGTTTTGTTAACGCCCTGGCGATACTGATCTTTATGGCCCAACTGCCTGAGCTAACGGGCGTCACCTGGCATGTATACGCCATGACCGCCTTCGGACTCTTTATTATTTATACTTTTCCCATGCTACCCATTATTGGAAAAATTATCCCTTCACCACTCATTACCATTATTGTTATTACTTCACTTAGTATGGTGTTAGGACTGGATATAAGAACTGTCGGCGATATGGGAACACTTCCCGACTCACTGCCAGTTTTTCTGATCCCAGATATCCCTTTTAACTTTGAAACATTGCAGATTATTTTTCCTTACGCAGCTGCGCTTACCATCGTAGGACTTTTAGAGTCCCTGATGACGGCCACCATTGTAAGTGATCTTACCGATACCACTGCTGATGCCAACCGCGAATGTAAAGGTCAGGGTATTGCCAATATTATTAACGGTTTTTTTGGTGGGATGGCCGGTTGTGCCATGATCGGGCAATCAGTTATCAATGTTAAATCCGGTGGACGCGGCAGACTCTCTACTTTTCTGGCGGGGATATTTCTACTGATCATGGTAGTCTTTTTAAGTGATATGATATCCATTATTCCCATGGCCGCACTGGTTGCTATAATGATTATGGTCTCTATTGGGACCTTTAACTGGAGCTCTATAAAAAAGATCCCCAGCAACCCCCTATCCTCTACCATCGTCATGTTGTCCACTGTTAGCGTGGTAGTATGGACCCATAACCTGGCCTATGGAGTGTTCGTTGGGGTATTACTCGCCGCACTTTTCTTTGCCAATAAGATTGGCCACTTTATGTACGTTGAGTGCTTAGGGCCGACAGATAAGCAGTCTAAAACATATATTGTGCATGGCCAAATCTTTTTTAACTCAGCGGATAAATTTATTGAAAGCTTTAATTTTAAAGAAGCTATAGATAAAGTTGTTATTGATCTAAGTAAGGCCCATTTTTGGGACCTTTCAGCTGTTGCCTCTCTAGACAAAGTTGTTATAAAATTTAGAAGAGAAGGAACCGAGGTTGAAATCAAGGGGCTAAATAGCGCCAGTCAAACGATTATCGACCGCTTTGGGATTTATGACAATCCAGCAGAAATAGATCGCGTCCTAGGAGGACACTACTGAGTGAAAATAACTATGTACTAGCTTGTGTAAACGGACTTCCCCCTAGTGATCTGGTTATTGACTACGCCACCTGGCTCTCAGGACTTTTAGATAAACAACTCAAACTATTTCACACCATCGATGAACAATATCACGATGCTGAAAGCAATTTATCCGGCAATATTGGACTAGGAAGTCGAGAAAAATACCTCTCTAAAATAGTGGCCATTGAACACGAACAAAATAAACTTCTGCAACAAAAGGCACAACTCATTCTGGATGATGCCCAGGAAAAAGCGCAAGAGCTGGGTGCCGACAAGATTGATCTTTGTTTGCGCAAAGGTCGTCTAATTGAAAACCTCATTGAGTTGCAAGATAAAATTGCCGTGGCGGTTATTGGAAAATACGGCAAGCACCACCAAAGTGAAGATGGTTCTAAAAGCTCTGAAGTCGGCCACAATGTTGAGGCCCTTATCAAGTCTCTCGACAAACCTGTCTTAGTGGTGAATGAACCAGTGAAAAAAACTAACTGCGCACTTCTCGCCTATGATGGCAGTAAAGCTTCCCAAAAAGCATTGGAGTTTATCGCCAGTCATCCAGGCTTTGCCATCATGGAAATGCACATCGTTTACGTGGGTGAACAAAACACGGAAATTCTCAATGCCCTTGAGACCGCAGAAAAAAAGCTAACTGAGCTTAGCTATAATTTTAAAATCGCCAAACTAGATGGCGATGTCATCAGCACCATTCGTGAGTACGTTGAAGCAAACAATATCTCCCTTATGATCACCGGTGCCTTTGGCCATAACTGGCTACACGACCTCGTTAAAGGAAGCCTGACTTCCAAGATGATTAAAGAGTGTGTACGTCCGATTTTGATGGTGAGATAAGGTACGCGACACCGTATCCTGATTTTAATGATTTAGCTCACGTCCAAAGTCTATACACGATGACTAAATATTACATATTTCATTTCGAATAACTCAATTCTCCTCTATTATCTATTCTATTACTAATCAGCAATTGAGGACTTATTCAAATGAAAAAACTCATCAATCTATCTGTGCTTACTCTCTTACTAATAAGCTGTGGCGAGTGGGATACTAGTGGAACCAATGTCAAAACTCCAGATATCCATTTTGGAGAATCGACAGCGACCAAATCCCAGCTTGAGCTTTTAAGAGAAGATTTTGCAAGCGATCTAGGCTTAATGCAGGCACAAATCAATCAAAGCTTAGATAGCTATGATAAGTTTCAAGCTTTGTCCTCTGATCTCAAAAATAAAACAGGAGAAGGCGCAAAAGCATTTATTGAACTCGATAGCAATTTTATGTCCCAATATGGAAAGACAGCTCAAGAGTTCCAACAGCAATTAGGTGATTTAAAAAAGAATTTTGATAGTAATAAAGAAAAATTATATGGGCTCAAAAACAAAATAGAAAACAATCAAGCCATTTACGAACAAAAAGTAGCTAGCTTTAATTCGTGTAAAGAAAAATTAGAAACTGAAAAGAAGCAAGTTGAAAGCAAAATAAATAAGGCCAATAAAGAACTTACTGACTACAGTGATCAAATCAATAAGCTAAAAGCGCAGATAGCAGCAAAGCAAAAAGCTGTTGCTGATAATAAACGACGTAGAAATCGTTCAAATTATCCACCTGATAAGAAAAAGTATGCTAAAAAAGCAAAAAAACGCGCACAGGAAGCTCAGAAGTTAGCTAATACAGCAAAAGATAAGGCAAAAGAAGCGCAGAGCAAGCAAAAAAGATATGAAAAGCAATTTAATACTGAGGCTCAAAATTTAAAAACCGGAGCTCTTCAGTGTCAAAATATTAGTGATACGGTGACTATGCTCCATGCTGAGATCACTAAAGATAATGAAAGCTTCACCACTTTAAAAGAAAAGGCCATTTTCTTAAAAAATCAAATTGAGACACTAAAAGAAGAAAATGCAGATTTTTTACAAGCCTACGGCGAGTATCAAGAAAAAAGAAATGAGTTAACCAAGGGTGCTCAAAAACAGCTTGATCTGCTGGCGCAAGAATATGAATTTAATCAAGAACAGCTGATTATTAATTATGGAAAAGATTATGCCCAAACATTTGTAAAACTCACGGACTGGCTTGGAAATAAGCAAATTGATGGGCAAGAATCTATAGCACTTATTGAAGAGCTAAAAATTATTGAACCAACCACAAAAAGATTAAGACCCATTCTTGAAAAAATGGTCGCCATATTAAAGGAAGCTTCAGATAAATACTCTGAAGTATCCAAGCTAAATAAAAATAATTACCGTTCCATTGCAACTATATTCATCAAGGTGGATTTGTCACTTCGCCTACCCAATTTAAACTTGAGTGATTTAAGAATTGACCTACCACATATTGATTTGGGACTTGGTGCCTTAAAGTTAGATTTACCGCGCATTGATTTACCAAATTTAAATGTGCAGTTACCCAATTTAAATCTACAGGATATTAATCTCGGCAATATTGCTACTAACCTGCAGGATATTGATATCAAAATACCACAAATAGATATCGTCCACTTGGATATCGACGTTATTGGTGATGCAAAAGTTTTTGTAGATAACTTAAGAAGCATTAAAATAGATGTACCTGAAGTTGAACTTGTTCGCGTTGAAGCCGATGTAAAAAAAGATTTAAAGGCCCCTGGGAAAATCCTTGAAAATTCGAATCGTGAATATACCCAAATGAAGGCCAATGTGGATAGAGAGCTAACTCGCGCCTACCACGACCTAAAAAGAGAAACTGACAAAGGTTTGCATGACTTAGGCAGAGAAACAGGTAAAGGCCTTAATAAAGTCGGAAAAGCACTTGAAACGGCGGGACAACCTGAAAACCTTGCCAGAGTGGCCCTTGTCTATACCGCCAGTATCTATGGAGGACCTTTAGGTTCTGCGCTCGCCAACTCCCTAATGGATAAACTGCAAAACCCAGGAATCAGTGATCAAGAACTATTTAATAGTTTTGTCATCGGAGCAGCTGCAGGTTATGCAGCAGAAGGTGTCGCAGAGGTTCCTTTTGATAGCATTCAATCCATGCCTTCAGCGGCCAGTGCGATTGCAAGAAATATAACGACCGATGCTGGAAATGTTCTCTTAAATGGGAAAAATTATTCGACGGAACAATTCTTGGCCAGCATTGCTTCGGGTGCAGTCAATGTAAATACCGGTGATGATTTTGTAAGTGAAGTGCTCGATTCAGCGCTGAACTCTGCGGGAACTTATACTGTAAGCACACTTGCAAAAAAAGAAAAATTCGATGTCGATGCTTTTGAAGCTCAACTTTACCAAGGCCTAGCTCAAGGTCTAACACGTGAAAGTATCCATGCCATTATAGATGAATATGTAGCTAAATATATCCCGGAAGATCACAAGCGCTTAGATAAAAAGCTTATCAAAGGTATGGGCGATATGCTTGCCGATATCTTTTTGGCAAAACAACAAACGGTATTTGAACTCCAAAACCAAAAATTTGAAGCGCTACCAGCTGATGAAAAGCATGCAGTCATAAATGAATTAAATGCCATGAATGAAGGCTTTTATGAGTATTTGTCCACAACCCTTAATAAAGATGTTTCAGAACTTACCTTCATTGATCTTTCTAGTGAACAAACGGAAAAACTATATGACATCTATATTAATGGTAAGATTCAAGAGGCATACAACCAGGAAGATTCGGTCTTAAACAAGCTAGCTCTAACTCGCGAAGAATCAGCACAACTGGGACGAGTGCCTAATAATCTAATAGTAAGAACACTTGTTGTCGCTTTGACGGCTTACAATGCATACCAAACATTTGATGAAGCAAAAAGAATTAATCATCTATATGAGGCATATCACAAAGAAACTGGAAAATCTTTTCATGAGTTTGCCAAGGAGAATCCAACTGAATTTGCATCTCTCACTGTTGATGCTGCATTGGCAATAATTTTGCCTCAAGTAAAACTAGTCTCTAAAAGCTTAAAGATTTCTTCTGAAGTTGCAGTTAAAGTTATTAGTTCTGCGCGGAAGTATTTAGGAGTTAAAGCGAAAAAAGGTCTTGAAGTTGTAAGTAAAAAGATGAAATGGAAAGATCCATCTAAAATTAACCACTTCTTTGCTGACATTGCAAACCCTAAGCGAAGAAACCATATCCTTTATGGTGATACTACAGGTGGTGGCCACATTTCCCCAGGTCTTCCTGGTAAAACGCCATTTCCGAAGGATTGGAGTGCTGACAAAATAATGCATGAAGTTTCTGATATTATTACAGATCCTAAATCAAACTGGATTCAAAAAACGGGTAAGAATGGTGCGACTCATACTAAAAAAGGAGTTCCTGTAAAATATGAAGTTTTTGGAGAACGTGATGGTTCTAAAATAAGAGTTATTATTCAACCAGAGGGAGAAGGAATCATTACTGCACACCCAATATTAGATTAAGGAATATAACGATGAATAAAGAGAAAGAGATTTTAAATATTTTAGAGAGTTTTGGTAACTCTTTGCCTTTTGATATTTCTACAATAAGAAGCCTTGCTTTACATGGAGAATGGGGAGAGGCCTTTGATATACTATGCACACAACTCTATGAATATGATATAAAAGTTTCATCAGAACAATATGCAAAGTTAAAACTAATCGGTGAATCTATGTCTATGGATGAATCATTATGGAATGACTTAATGCCAGATTAATAGATAAGTGTAGATAAAGAAATAACAGAAATAACGAACGCGACACCATATCCTGATTTTAATAAAAAATACTGGATAGGATTAGAATCCTATAAAAGAAGCTTAGTATGAAAAAAACATTAAGAATTAACGAATTATTAAAATTATTTTATCGTCCGAGCGAAATATTCACTCCTGATATCAATTTAGAAAAAAGTCACAAGCCTTTAATGATAAGTATATTACTTGCAGGGCTTTCAAATGCCTTCTTTTCTCTAACCTCTCTTTTAGAAAATAATATAACTCAAAAAAGTATTTCTCTCTTTGGAAACCTAGAATTAGTCACAATGACTGGAAAACTTCAGTTTTTATTAATAAAAATGTTTCAGTTTGGTTTTACAATCTATGCAACATCAGGTTTTTTATTTTGGGTTTTATTGAAGATCGCTGGTATTAAAAAAAATACATTCCTCGACTCCGCTTCATTGCTAATATTTTCTCTTTTTCCTATAAACCTTATTTCGGTATTGGAAGATACAATTTATTTATTTTTCCCTCTCATTAAAACAGGAAGCGAAATTTTCTCTTCGGCCATAAGCTTCATTTTTGCTTTTTATAGTTTAGTGGTTATGAACAAAGCGCTAAAAGCTCGTTATCATGCTGGTGGCTTTAGATTTTATTTTGTTTTTGTTTCTTTCTTTGTAATAGTACTTTCACTTATAACGCTACTACTATTATATTTCACGGGAAAATTAAACTAGGAAGGAAGAGAAGGAACAGGTACGCGAAGGCTACTGCATCGAACCAGTGTCAATACTGCCTCTAAACCGATCATAAAGACCTGAGCGTGCACTCGCTTCCTTATGAGGCTTACCCGTCTCAATAATAACATTGATACGCGTCAGCAGTTTTTTGAATTTATTTTCTAGATTAACAGAACGACGAACGCGCTTTAAGAAATTCTTATAGCCTGGGGTGAGTTCGTTTTCTGTAGCGATGACGCGAAAGCGATTTCCTTCACGGATGATTTGCGCCTTGTGCGCAGGGTTTTTCTTGGAGGTCAAAATAAAAGACTTACGCTCTAGTAGCTTTTTTAAATTTTGCGCTTCTTCAATATTATCACTATACTTAAAACCATTTTGCACGGCATTTTCCAGATTGGACACCAGCTTTTCCAAATCCTCATCCAGTGAACCACTCTCCAGTTGCATCACTGGAGCTCCACCGGCCAGGAAAGAACCAGTTGCTCTGCCCGAGCGGCCATCACTTCCACCGACACCCGAGATCTTAACTGGCGATGGCTTATCCGTCGGTCCGCTAACTCGTCCCGCCCGCATTTTTTGAGCAACTTCCATTGAGCCTAAGGCCCTATTGCGCTCTCTCGCTGCAATCACCTCAGCACTCTCCGCTTCACTCTGCGCTGGCGCAGAAAAGCTAGGCTTAGCTGACTTATCTTCAGCAGCGCCATAATTATTCACGATAGTCGTCCCGACCGCAGACTCTTGCCCACTGCCAGCATAATCACTGTAACCTTCATCGTATCCATTATTATCCGAAGCTGGATAAGGTGAAGGTCGCATATAATCGGCAATTGAACTCGTCCCAGCCTGTGCCGCCGGTGTATTTTGAAAGCGCGTAATCCGATCCGCCACCTCTTTATAAAAGTCATTCAAATTCTGCTCCGTACGAATCTGCGCCCGCTCCCGCGGTGTCTTCGCCTGTGCCAAGCGCTGCGCCGGACTCAACGCCTGCCTCTCAGATGGGCTCGCCCCACTATCCATACTCGCCCCACGCAAACTCGTCCCAGTGCTTGCCGACTGAGAACTCGTCCCAGCATTTTGCGCCAGAGTTGGGTTGCTTTGCGTAGGAGCTTCATAGCCTAAGAAGTCGGCCATAAGCTTACTCGTCCCAGTTAACGCCACACTAGCTTTTCCACTTGAACTCGCAGCTTTTCCCCCTGCAATTAAATTTTGTGCCTCTGTATTATTGTATTCTGAATAAGCTTTCATTAATTCAGTTGTATCTAACCTACCCAGCATTTCCTTAGCAATCTCAACAATCTTACTCTTATCACTAATGCCACGTTTTTTCGCCTCAGCTTTAGCCTCTGCGATAATAGCTTCTTTTTTAGATGTATAGGTCGGTTCTAGAACTTCATAGGCAGCTCTAAGCATTGTACATTTCTGATCATACATTGCGTTTAGATTGGATTGCTTTGGGCAATTATTATCTTTCAGCGCTTTCTCTAATTTTTCCATGCCTGGAGGCATGTGCTTGCAAAGAAGGTTTGCTTTATCTAGAACTGATTCTTTGTATTGTTGCTCAACTGCTGATGCAAAACTATCTCTTCCCTTTAAACGATCATTTACATTTTTATCAATTAATTTAGCAATACCTGCATAAGCTCCCTCACCTTCTGGCTGCTTACAAAAACCTTGATTAAGAATCGCACTCGCTTGCATCAAATGAGCTGTATTATTAGGATCAAAGCTCTTACCATTATAAAACTTATCATCATTTGTAATAACATATTGTGCAGAAGTATGATCTTCAGGATAGATTTTATCGGATGCTTGCATACAAATGGCATCTTCCATCGCTTGATAAATCGCTGTGCATTTCTCCTCAATATCTTTGCCCATCTGCTGTCTAGACACTTTATTTTTTGGATAATCTAACACCGCTTGGCTTACAAATGCAGGCTTAAAGTTATTTGCTTTTAAACTGTCAAAAAGCTCTTCGGAGTTTACCACATGGTTCATCAAGGGATTTGCTTTTAAATTTTTTCTTATTTCGTCAACCCTCGTCTGAACAGCCTCACTCATGCTATCTGATTTTAGTAGAGAATCAATTGCTTCATTTAAGCTCTTCTTTCCTGCGACTAAATTGGGATATTTTGTAATTAATACTGAAACATAATTAATTTGCGTTCCCATACTCACTCTATCAACATCTGCAATCAACTTGTCTGGAATTGACTCGCTTCCACATTTATTCTTCATTTTATTACGATCTGTAAAAGCTTTGCCCTCTCCTCTATGAGCATTAGGATATTTAATTTTCTCTTCGAATTCTCTCTTTAGTGAGTTACGAAGTTGCTTTCCCATTTCCTTTCGCCTTGAAAGAGGTAAAATGGGCTTTTTCCCTGCACAAGTTAAAATACTATCCTTACCATTAAATTCTAAATGATCTTTTGTGCTACATTTAGGAGCACTAATAGGTTCTAAGCTATCATTTGTATTGAGATCATTATCCAGTAAAAATATCTCTTCGGATAAATTAAAAAATCCGATTTGGGCCCTTTCCCAAGCCTTTAATGCATATTTTTTCTTATCAATGGGATCTGCTTTGTATTGAATTTTCTTGAGATTATCTTTAGCGCAATTACACACTTCTGATTTGTCTGTTAAAAAAGGATTGTCTGCATCAAGACAATTCTCAGGAGTCATTCCACGGAACTCATCCAAATTAAAATTCAATAAATCTTGAAAATGGCATTGAGACCATGCGATACTGTTTCCAAAGATAAATATTAGCAGAATAATCTTTTTCATTTACTTCGTTGCTAACCTCAATCGATACTGACTTCTCTCAACATCTGGTAATTCAGAAAACTTTTTTGCTCCAAAATACTTTACAAACATATTTCTTAAAGACCTTACTTCTTTTTTATATCCATCCGAATTTGTAGGATCTGCCAACTGTTGTTCAATATAGTCTAAAACAGTCATGGCTTCACCATTGGCTCCCGCCGGTGCAACAGCATTAATATCAACATGAACTGTTTTATCTTTTTTAAAAAAATCATTTACAAAAAGCTTCCGAAACAATTGCTCATGAGCACTATTATCAAATGCCACCATCATGTACGACTTTGTCCCATTCTCACAGAGAATTTTATTTTTATTTCGATTTAGGAATTTTATAATTTGTGGAACACTTGGATTCGCAATGCCTTCATGTTTTTTTATGTAAGTTAAAATCTGCTCTTTCACATTTTGAGTAATCTTATTACCTGGACCTGAATACATTGCACATATTCTTGTACCTAACTTCCGAAGTTCCTTATCTTCCGAACTCATCGCCAGCTTCTTAATATCCTTCAACTCTTCACCAGGAGTTCCACGCATCTTCACACCACACCCACCAGCACAACCATCTGTTGGATCATCCGCAACAGCAAAAGAAATTTGTATTCCGAACGACAAAATAATACCCAATACAAGCACTTTCATACGTCTTCCTTTTAGATTCTAAACATATTCCATTTTATCGGGTATTCTTCCTTATTCCTTTAATGATAATTTGATTTTTTTCATGTGATTTAAGGTGGTTGGACTCCACTCTGGGAATAAAGGATCACTAAGCTTTCAATATCTTTATCGTATAAATAACAAGTACTTAGTTAAGAAAATTGTATTAATTAGGATCTCTTAGGAAATTTTTAGTTAAAATTTAAAATCCACAGCAACAATCTTATCCTCTTGAATCGTATAAATGACAATGGCCTCAAGAATCTGTCCAGCAGCTCTTCCACTAACACGCTCATGATCTACAACGTAATTATTAAATATCATGCGATCTAGGATTTCTACTTTATGGCCCACATTCGCCCTAAAGGACTCTCTATAGTAGTTAAGAAATTCATCATGGTTTTTAAAAAATTCTCCACCATTCTTAGTAAATTTCACCTCAGGACTAAAGAATGTTAAAAATTCATCTAAGTCAGTATCAACATATGCTTGAATTTGCTTATCGATTAATGCGTGCTTTTGTATATTACTCATTCTTAACTCCTTACAAGTCCTTTATTATACAAAAAATAATTGATGTAAACTTGTTTTAGATCAAATACTTGGCCATCCATACTACCTTCATTCTCTAATGAAATTTTCTCAAAAATTG
>JBFEUX010000053.1:0-14144 GCA_041547255.1 Bacteriovoracaceae bacterium | reverse complement strand
CAAAGTTTGCCTGGTATTTTTATGAGCCTAATAAGCAGGTTTATTATATCGATCAGATACCAGCGGCCCAGTTTATCAAATCCTTACTTATTGAAATGAATTTGATTCGCAAACCCATGACTGTGATTGGCTATTCACAAGGGGGCTATCTGGCCCCTAAAATTGCGGAAGTCATTCCTGCTGTCGATACAGTCATTGGCATGGCCTGCTCTTTTCGTAATGAAAGGTTTGCATTTAGACAAAATGTAATTATGCATCATATACATGCAGAAAATGACCTGGTGGTCGACTATGAGCCTGCCAAAGAAGAATTTCAAGTTTTAAGAGATCGCGGTAATGTAGGACAGTTCATTACGCTCAAGGATTCAGGGCATAGGCTGGACGAAAATTATTTAAGTGAACTTAAAAATCTAATTTAATCAGAAAGTATTTTTCCATTCTAGAACTGTTTTTACATCAGACTCATTTAAGAGTTTATGCTCTTGGGCGTGATGTAGAAGATCTGTTAAAGTGCATAATGAGTATTTCGTTAGATTTGCTTCTTTAAAACGTTGATCAGCATCAGCAAACTCATAAGTGAAGATACTTAAAACAGCGAGAACATTTAGTTCGTCCTGTTTGGCATGTTCAACTGCTTCTAAAGAGCTTTTTCCGGTGGAGATAAGATCTTCAATAATAAGAGTTTTTTGTCCTGCTGAAATCTTTCCTTCAATAGCTGATTTTAAACCATGTCCTTTCGGCTTGGAGCGAATATAAACCATGGGAAGATTAAGCGCATCTGCAATCCAGGCGGCCCATGGGATTCCCGCAGTGGCCGTTCCGGCAATGAGCTCAACATCTTTATAGCGATCTTTAATATAACGAACAAAGTGCTCGGTAATGGTTTGTCTGTATTCTGGGTAGCTAATAAGCTGTCTGTTATCACAATAAATGGGAGATCTTCTACCGGAAGTCCAGGTGAAAAATTCAGCAGGCGTGGGGCGAATATGCACGGCCTGGGAGTCGAGTAGTGCTTTAGCTATTTTATTCATTTTCAATTTCCTTTAAAATATCTAGATAAGCTTGCCTTGGTGATGGCGCCTTGGTGATGGCCCTGCCTATGACAAGATAATCGGAGCCATTCCTTATGGCCTGAAGAGGAGTCATAATCCGCTTTTGATCATCCGCTGAAATCCCTTTCGGACGAATACCGGGAGTAATACATTGGAAGTCAGCACCAAGTTTTTCTTTTACACTGCTTACTTCCTGGGCAGAGCAAACGATACCTGCAAGTCCTGCTGTTTTGACATTTTCGGCGTATTTGAGAACGATGTCTTGTACTTCTCCGGCAATAAGTAATTCATTATTCATCATCTCTGTGGAAGTACTTGTTAATTGTGTCACTCCAATAAGAATTCCTTGTTCATTCTCTGTTTTAAAACCTGCGAGAGCTGCATTCATCATTTCAATTCCACCCGCAGCATGGACGTTAAGGATATCGACACCATTTTTTGCCAGTGTTTTGGCCGCTTTATGAACAGTGTTTGGGATGTCGTGGAGTTTTAGATCCAGAAAGATTTTAAAGTTATTATCTTTAAGCCTTTTTATAACATCATTATCAAAAGAGTAATACAGCTCCATGCCGATTTTGACGATGCTCGCTTCGCCTTTAAGCTCTTGAATGAGAAAGTTCAATTCTTCAATAGTTTGTACATCTAGGGCCGGGATTATTTTATCTCGCATGGACATCCTTTATAGCGCAATTGTTCCAGAAGCATTTATTTCAATTGCCTCAAGTAAGGCCCAACTGGTATCCAGGCTTGTCATACAGATGACTCCATTTTCAACGGCCGCCCTACGAATCTTATAACCATCACTGGTCACGTTTTTTCCTTTGGTAATTGTATTAATAATTAGTTGTACGTTTCCTTCTTTAATATCATCAAGCAGGTCACGCTGTGCCATGCCAATTTTCGCCACTTCATCCACCGGAAGATTATTTTCGCTAAGAAGTTTTGCAGTCCCATGGGTCGCGAGAAATTTAAACCCGCATTCATGAAAGCGTTTAAGCATTGGTAGTGTTTCTTCTTTGTGCTTGTCTGCAATGGTTACTAAAATAGTTCCAAAGTGCGGGAAGTTAATACCTGCGGATTTAAACGCCTTACTCAGGGCTTTTTGGAAGCTTAGGTCTCTTCCCATTGCTTCTCCTGTGGATTTCATTTCTGGGCCTAAGGCAGTATCCACATCTTTTAATTTAGAAAAGCTAAATACTGGTGCTTTGATGGAAATAATTTTTTGTTCTTCTTGAATTCCAGTTTTGTAGCCTTGCTCTAGTAGTGAATGTCCTAACGTAGCCTTAGTCGCTACTTTCGCCATCGGAACCCCTGTTACCTTGGAAAGAAAGGGAACTGTTCGTGAAGACCTAGGATTGACTTCAAGGACATATGCTTTTTTATTCTTGATAATAAATTGAATGTTAATTAAGCCTTTTATTTGAAAGCTTTGAGCAATCTTAACCGTACTTTCAATCAGATCCTTTTTTATTTCATCACTCAGGGTTTGAGGAGGATAAACAGCAAATGAGTCTCCAGAGTGAACACCACTTCGCTCAATATGTTCCATAATACCCGGAATAAAGACGGTTTCCCCATCACAGATAGCATCAACTTCAACTTCGACACCAATCATATAACGATCCATTAGTACCGGTTGTCCTGGCCAGACATTCATCGCAAATTTCATGTACTCTTTGAGTTCTTCGTTATCGTAAACGATTTCCATTGCCTGTCCTCCTATGACATAGGAAGGACGTAGCATCAGTGGGAATCCAAGTTCTGCAGATTTGCTAATAGCCTCTTCAACACTACTAACATTTGTACCAAGAGGTTGAGCGATCTCTAACTCTTTTAAGGCTTTTTCAAAGCGATTTCTATTTTCCGCTAAATCAGTACTGTCAGCACTGGTGCCTAAAATGTTTATACCAGCATTAGACAGTTGATCTATAAGGTTGATGGCGGTTTGCCCACCAAATTGGCAAATAACCCCAATAGGTTTTTCATTATCAATAACGTTCATGACATCTTCAAATGTCACAGCATCAAAATAGAGAGCATCGGAAATATTGAAATCAGTCGAAACTGTTTCTGGATTATTATTTATAACGATGGCCTTTTTACCAAGTTCTTTTATGGCCTTGATGGCGTGAACAGTAGCATAGTCAAACTCAACTCCTTGGCCAATACGAATAGGTCCTGAGCCTAAGACCAGCACTGATTCTTTACCGTCTGAACGCACTTCATTTTCATCTTCGTAACTTGAATAATAATAAGGAGTGTGCGACTCAAATTCAGCAGCGCAGGTATCTACAATCTTAAAAGCAGGAATAACCCCAAGCTCCATTCTTTTTTTACGGAACTCCATTTCTGTCATTTGGTATTTTTCAGCAAGATAGCGGTCAGCAAAACCATTTTGTTTTAGTGTTAAGATAAAGTCTTTATCCCAATTGCTTGGACTAATTTGTGTTTCCAGTTCAATTATATTTTGAATCTTAGTGAGGAACCAAAGATCGATTTTTGTAATTTGGTGGATATCGTGGATATTAACCCCCCGGCGTATCAACTCACTTAACTCAAAGATTCTTTCATCTGTTGGTTTGCTAATTCTTGCTAGAAGTTCTTCATTCGATAGATTATCACTATTTTCACAAATAAGGTGATAGCGTTTTATTTCTAGACCTCTGACACTTTTTAAGAGAGCATCCTCAAAGGTTCTACCGATGCCCATCACTTCGCCAGTGGCCTTCATTTGGGTTCCTAAAGTTCTATCTGCGGCGTGGAATTTATCAAAAGGCCAGCGCGGAATTTTAAGAACGCAATAATCTAGTGTGGGTTCAAAACAAGCATAAGTATTCTGAGTGATCGGGTTGATGATTTCATCCATGGCGTAGCCAATGGCAATCTTGGTGGCCACTCGGGCAATAGGGTATCCTGTTGCTTTAGAGGCCAGCGCTGAAGATCGGCTTACTCTTGGGTTAACTTCTATCACATAGTATTGGTAGCTATGCGGGTCCAGAGCTAGTTGTACGTTACAACCACCATCAATTTTAAGTGCTCGGATAATGGCAAGTGATGCATCTCTGAGCATTTGGTGGTCACGATCACTCATTGTCTGTGCTGGTGCAACGACAATACTGTCACCGGTATGCACACCGACTGGATCCAGATTTTCCATATTACAAACGACAATACAGTTATCTTTGGCATCTCTAATAATTTCATATTCTATTTCTTTGTAGCCAGCGATACTTTTTTCAATAAGACATTGTGTGATAGGAGAGTTGGAAAGCCCACTGTTAACAATCGTTTCAAATTCTTGTTCGGTAGTTGCAATACCTCCGCCTGTACCTCCTAGCGTAAAGGCAGGACGAATGATCAGAGGAAGACCAATCTTTTCTTTAAATTCCATTGCCTCTTTAAGAGTATTAATGGTGGTACTTTCTGGAACTGGTTGTCCCATTTTGAGCATGAGTTGCTTAAATTGTTCTCTATCTTCGGCTTTCTCGATAGTTTCGAGATTCACGCCTAAAAGTTCAACTTTTTCTCTTTTGAAAAATCCTTCCCTTGCCAATTCCAACGCAAGATTTAGCCCTGTTTGCCCACCTAGGGTAGGTAAAACGGCGTCAGGTTTTTCTTTTATAATAATCTTTTTTACGAACTCAGCACTTAAGGGTTCCAGGTAGACCTTGTCGGCCATTTCTTTATCCGTCATGATCGTGGCTGGATTGGAATTTATTAAAATCGTTTCAATCCCATCTTCCCGTAAGGCCGCTAATGCCTGAGTACCTGAATAATCGAATTCAGCAGCCTGGCCAATAACAATCGGGCCAGAACCAATCACAAGTACTTTATTTAAGTTTTGCTTTTTAGGCATGATGAACCTCATTCATTCTATCAACAAAAACATCAAACAAGTAATTAGTATCGTTAGGTCCTGGGCTTGCTTCAGGATGATACTGTACCGAATAGGCTTGATAATTTTTGTGTTTTAATCCTTCAATAGTTTTATCGTTTAAATTAATTTGTGTGACTTCCAGCTCTGTATTTGCAATCGAACTATCTTTGACGCAATATCCGTGGTTTTGAGAAGTGATATAGGTTCGATCTAAAATAAGGTCTTTGACGGGATGATTTCCTCCGCGATGTCCAAATTTCATCTTTTCAGTGTCCGCACCATTGGCCAGGGCAAAAATTTGATGTCCCATACAAATAGCAAATAGCAGGTATTCTTGTTGTAGTTTCTGTATGGTAGGAAGTACCTCTAGAATACTTTTGGGATCCCCTGGGCCATTTGAGAGTAAGATTCCTTGCGGACTGAATTCTTTAATCTTCTCAAAGCTTGTGTTGTAGGGAACCACGATGACATCACAACCTCTTTTAAGCAGTGACTCTAAAATATTTTTCTTGTAACCAAAATCTACTAAAACGACTCGTTTACCTCCATTGGAAGGAAAATGAGATATTGCACTGGTGGTTACCTTGGGGATTTGATTTGTAGGTAAGTCTTGTTTAAATAATTCTGCTTTTTCACTTTCACTCAGTTGTTTAAAACTGAGAATAGATTTCATTGTTCCTTTTTCACGAATAAGCCTGGTCAGTTTTCTCGTGTCAATTTGATGGATTCCGACGATATTATTGTTCGTGAGAAAATCTGCTAAACTTTGCCTGGCACGAAAGTTTGAAGGGTGGTCGCAATATTCTCTTACAATGAGTGCTTTGAGGTGAGGGGTAATGGCCTCACTATCGTCCTGATTGATTCCGTAATTACCAATGAGAGGATAGGTCATAACAATGGTTTGATCACAGTAAGAAGGGTCAGTGATGACTTCCTGGTATCCTTGCATGGAGGTATTAAAAACGATTTCCGATAAAACTGGGGAATCTGGCGTATGCCCAAAAGATTTGGCCGTAAATTCATTTCCATCTTCGAGATATAAAAAAGCATTTATTTCGTTCACGATACTATCCACTCCAAAATGGCCATTCTAGTATAGACGCCATTTTCTACTTGTTTAAAAATTCTTGATTGAGGATGCTCAACTAAATGCCCTTGTATTTCGACATCACGATTAAAAGGGCCAGGGTGCATAATGATTGCTTTAGCTTTGAGTAACTCTATTCGTTTATCATTAAGACCAAAATCTGCATTATAATTGTCAATGTTTAGTTCAAATAAGTGATGTCTTTCATGCTGAACTCTTAGAAACATTGCTACGTCTGTAACTTTTAGAGCTTCATCCAGAGTGGTCACTTCGCAATGGTCATCCAGTTCTTCCTTGGCCGGCATTAGCTCAGCTGGCCCTGCTAAGAGTACTTTGCAATTAAACTTTTTTAAAGCAGCGATATTAGACTTTGCAACCCTAGAAGTTGCAACATCTCCGCATATGGTTACGGTAAGTCCTTCTAAAGAGCCAAACTCTTGTTGTATGGTGAAGAGATCCAAAAGTGACTGGCTTGGATGTTCAAATTTTCCTGCCCCCGCATTGACCACCTGAAACTTAAATTGCTTTTTTATAGACTCAATATAGGAGTCATCAGAGTGCCTGATGATGGCGATATCAATACCGAAGCTTTCAAACGTTTTAAGGGTGTCATACAGACTTTCTCCCTTAGACATGGATGAACTTGTCGTATCAAAGTTTAATACGTTGGCCCCTAATCTTTTTGCAGCTACTTCAAATGAGAATTTAGTTCGTGTGGAGTTTTCAAAAAACAGATTGGCCACAAGCTTGTCTTTTAGTGCTTTGGTAAATTCTTTTTTCTGATTTAAATTCTGGGAATAAAAAGCTGCTCTTTCAAGAATAGAAAGGATTTCGTGGGACTCCAATAATTTAATACTGGTTAAGTGACGGATAACCTTGCTCCTTGGAAATTAATGCAGTTAATAATGAGAATATGGAATGAAAAAAATGCTTAGCTTTCGCGCTGAGGCGCAGTTTAAACGTTTTGAAATGTTTTTGCTGCGTTGTGTGTAACATTGTGCCTTAATCTATAAGTGTCAATCCGTAAAATTTTCCTTAAAATATCAACGATTGGCAAGAATTATTTCAGCCTGGGAAGTATTTTATATGTTTAAGTTAAAATCTAAATTTAGCCCCACCGGAGATCAGCCTCAAGCTATTAAGGCCTTAACTGAGGCATTTAAAAATAACGAAAGGTTTCAGACCCTTTTGGGGGTAACTGGCTCGGGTAAGACTTTTACCATGGCCAATATTATCCAAAACCTACAGAAAAAGACGCTTATTTTGGCCCCTAACAAAACGCTAGCTGCTCAATTATTCGCTGAGTTCAGAGAGTTTTTTCCCGAGAACGCGGTAGAATATTTTGTTTCTTATTATGATTATTACCAACCAGAAGCTTATGTTGTTGGTACTGATACCTATATTGAAAAAGATTCTTCCGTAAATGATGAGATAGATAAATTAAGGCATTCTGCAACCCGTTCTCTTTTAGAGCGAGATGATGTGATTGTTGTGGCCTCTGTTTCTTGTATTTATGGGATTGGTTCTCCGGAGGAATATTTAGAACAGAAAATTAGTCTTTTTTTAGGAGATACTCTAGATAGAGACGAGTTTTTACGTTCTTTGGTTGCTATTCAATATCAAAGAAATGATGTGGATTTTTCTCGAGGAACTTTTCGAGTGAGAGGTGATACAGTAGAGGTGTTTCCAGCCTATGAAGATTCGGATGTGGTGAGAATAGAGTTTTTTGATGATGAAATTGATGGAATCTACATTGTAGACCCTTTAAGGGGAAAAGTTTTACATAAGTTAAGTAAAGTTACGATCTATCCTTCTTCACATTATGTCGTGGGGGAGGAGAGACTTAAAAAAGCCTTGGAAAGTATTAAAGTTGAACTGCGCGAGAGGCTAATCTATTTAAAAGAGCAAAATAAATTAGTAGAATACCAAAGACTTGAGCAGCGAACGATGCTTGACCTGGAAATGTTAGAAGAGATGGGCTTTTGTTCTGGAATCGAAAATTATTCACGGCATCTAACGGGAATGAAAGAGGGGGAACCACCACCAACTTTGATTGATTATTTCGGTGATGATTTTCTTTTTATTATCGATGAATCACATATTGCTGTCTCTCAAGTAGGGGGCATGTATAAAGGTGACAGAGCGAGAAAGCAAAACTTAGTTGAACATGGCTTTCGCTTACCAAGTGCTCTGGATAACAGACCTCTAAAATTTGATGAATTCGAGAACAAAATGCGCCAAGTATTATTTGTTTCAGCGACACCCGCAGACTATGAGATGGAAAAAACTCATGGAGAATATGTTGAGCAGATTATTCGACCTACAGGCTTACTAGATCCAGAAATAACAGTTAAAGATGCCGCCTCCCAAGTTGATGATATGCTGATTGAGTGCAAGAAGACCATAAAAAATGGCTACAGAGTTTTAATTACAACATTAACTAAAAAATTGGCCGAAGAATTAACAAGCTATTATAAGAGCGCGGGACTGAAAATTAAATATCTGCATTCGGATATAGATACTCTAGAGAGGATGGAAATTTTAAAAGAACTACGGGAAGGGGAAATTGATGTTTTAGTTGGCATTAACCTCTTAAGGGAGGGCCTGGATCTTCCAGAAGTGGCCTTAGTTGGAATTTTGGATGCCGACAAAGAAGGTTTTTTGCGTTCAACGCGCTCCCTTGTTCAAACAATTGGAAGGGCCGCAAGAAATGCCCAAGGAAGGGTAATTCTTTATGCATATAAGATGACGCCTAGTATGGAGGTGGCAATAAATACCACTAAATATCGTAGAGAAAAACAAGAGTTGTATAATAAAGAACATGGGATAGAGCCCAAAACTATCATTAAATCAATCTCAGGTGGCGTGATAGAAGTTCTGCGAGGAACTAAGGGCCAGAAGAAGAAAGGAAAAGGTAAAAAAGAGGCCCATTTAACAGATATGACAGTGGCAGACCTGGATAAAAGAATTACTGAACTAAAACAATTAATGAAAGAAGCTTCACAAGCTTTGGACTTCGAACAGGCGGCAAAGTATCGGGATGAGATTAAAGAGTTAAGTGAGATAAGGATGATGTTATGAAAATTTCTTTTTTATTTTTTCTTCTTTTATCCTGTAATGCTTTTGCAAAGTTTACTGATTCATTTGTAGTTGAGGTCAATGATCGGACAATAAAAGTTACTTCCCCCTTAAAAAAAGTTGATGCGGTTAGTATAATTATAAAAAATAACACTTTTGATAAAATAGTTTCGGAGCTGAGATCCGAGTCTAAAGTTTTAAAAAGGTTTGTACTAAAAGCTCAAGGAAAGGAAGTTTTACAAGTGGATTATTCAAAAGTTAAAACTTTATATTACGTTCCGGTGGCCCCTCCATTTGAGGCGGTAGAGCTTAGATTTGAGCAAAGGCCATATGAAGTTCCTGAAAAAAACTAAAAAAGCGAAGAGAATTGTTCTTGTGATAAGTGATCTTCATCTGGGAGCAGGTGATGAAGTCGATGGCCGTCATAATCCATTAGAGGATTTTTTCTCAGATAAAGAATTGGTAGATTTTATTCATTATTATTGTTCTGGCGAGTTTTTAAATAAAGAAGTTGAGCTAGTCATTAATGGCGATTTTTTAGATTTATTGGCCGTTCCTTTTGTTCCCCATTTTGATGACAACTATTGGAGTGAAAAAGCCGCCTTACAAAAGCTGGAGTTAATTTTACAAGGTCATCAAGAAGTTATGCAGGCCCTAGATCACTTCTTGCATACTAAAAATAAAAATATAGTTTATATTATAGGTAATCACGATGCTGAATTACTTTTTGACTCTTTGAAAAAGAGATTCATAGCGCAATTTTCCGAGGAAGTCAGATCAAAAATTACTATCTCCAATGATTTAAGTCTTTATGAACCCGTAGAAGGGGTTTTCATTAAACATGGCCATGAGTATGAATCTCTTCACCAGTTTAGTGAGGAAGAGTGCATTGTAGAGTCCAATGAAGGGGAGAAGTATTTCATTCCACCATGGGGCTCATATTATGTCACGCATGTGATAAATAAATATAAGCAGGAAAGAGAACATATTAATGCGGTTAGGCCAATTAAAAAGTTTATGATTCATGCTTTTATTTTTGATACTTTTTTTGCATTAAGATTTGCCATCGCTAATGCCTATTTTTATTTTATGATCAGGTTTTTGCATTATTATCGGCTTAAGCTAGGATGGAAGACTATTATTTCGGATATTGTAAATGAATTAACATTATTTCAGGACTATGAAGGAATCACACGTAAGTTTTTTGAAGATAATAAAGAGGCAAAGGTTTTAATTGTTGGCCATACCCATGAACCAATCTATAGAGAGTACAGTGATGGCACTAAGTTTATTAATACTGGTACTTGGACTCGGATGGTGAATCTTGATCTTTCCCATGACTTAAACAACACACCCTTAACCTATGCAAAAATTCAGATTTTTGATAATAAAAAGAAAACGAGTGAAAAGAATAATTCAGAACCACATGTCCGTCTTAATAAATGGGTACCTAAATCTGATCTCCCCTACGAAGAATTTAGATAACCTAATTTTTACCTTCTTAAGAAAATTTAATTTATTTGTAGTTTTTTTTCTTAGGGGGTAAAAATTTTGCCTAGGAAAATAACTCTAAAGCAGAAGCCGTTCCCCCCGATAGGTCCACTATCTACAGCACATGCTAGTGGGTATTTAAGTCAATATTAAAAAACCAAGCAGTAAGCTTATCAATTCCTCATGGTAGGGGATTGAGTATCTGGATGATACACAATTTTCCAAGGGAGGAAAGCTTATGGGTTTTCGTATTAACACGAACGTCTCATCTATTGCCGCTCAAAGAGCACTAAGTAAAACAAACAGAGTATCAGAGAACACTTTAGCTAAAATGTCTTCAGGGACCAGAATTACTAAAGCGTCTGATGATGCAGCCGGTTTGGCCATCAGTGAAAAGTTAAAAGCTCAAATCCGTTCAAATTCTCAAGCGAATCGAAACGCGAATGATGGTATTTCAATGGTGCAAACTGCTGAAGGTGGTTTAGATGAAATTTCTAACATGTTAACTAGGTTGAGAGAACTTTCAATCCAGTCTGCCTCAGATACTGTAGGTGATGCAGAAAGAGGTTTTACGGATATGGAATATCAAAACCTAAAACAAGAAATTGAAAGAATTTCACAAGTGACTGAGTTTAATGGAACAAAGTTATTAAACGGTCAAGGTGACAAATTAGATTTTCAAATTGGGATCAACAATGATGCTTTCCAAGATAGAATTTCTTATGATGTAAAAATGACTAATGCATCAATGGATGGATTAGGTGTTTCTGATATTACAGTTGCAAATAAAGAGGGGGCTCAGAATGCTCTTTCGACTATCGACTCTGCGATAGAGAAAGTTTCTGGACAGAGAGCTGCTCTAGGGGCGATTCAAAACAGACTTATCTCAACAAGTAACAACTTACAGATTACTAATGAGAATTTAAGTGGAGCCAATTCACGAATTAGAGATGTGGATTACGCTCAAGTTTCTGCATTGAATGCAAAAAACAATATTCTTTCTCAAGCCGGTACTTCAGTACTAGCTCAAGCAAATGCTCAAGGTCAGAATGCTTTGAGATTGATTGGCTAATAACCAATTGATGGATAAGAATTATCCAAAATTTTCATAAAGAATTGGGTCCCAGTAAGGGGCCCTTTTTTTTGCTTAAAGTTTTAGTAAATGAGCTCATCAGGAAAATATTACCCAAATAATATTCTTTATAAAATTTTCAAAACTTTTTCCCAGCAATTGCGATAAGAGTTGTAGAAGGTAACTTCGCAACATTAATCAAATCAAGCAAAGTAGGAAGCTTATTCTCCCAGTGGATAGGGGAAGTATCAGGTAGGATACAACTTGAAAACCACAATCAGGGAGTAGAAAAATGGGTTTTCGAATTAACACAAACGTTTCCTCGATCGCTGCTCAAAGAGCACTATCAACTAACACAAGAAAAATGGAAAGCACTTTAAATAAGATGTCTTCCGGTACAAGAATTACTAAGGCCGCTGACGATGCTGCAGGCTTGGCCATTAGTGAAAAATTAAAGTCGCGTATTAGATCTTCTGAACAAGCGAACAGAAATGCCAACGATGGTATTTCCATGGTACAAACAGCGGAAGGTGGGTTAGACGAAGTTTCTAATATGTTAACTCGTTTAAGAGAACTTTCCATTCAAGCAGCTTCAGACACTGTCGGTGATACTGAAAGATCTTTTACTAATATGGAATATCAAGCATTGAAGCAAGAGATACAAAGAATTGCTGAGGTGACAGAATTTAACGGAACTAAATTATTAGCTGGAAATGGCCCTAAGTTAGACTTCCAAATTGGAGTTAACAACGATGCTTTCCAGGATAGAATTTCATACGATACGCAAATGAGTAATGCCAAGTTAGATAGTCTAGGGATTGCCGATATTGATGTTTCTTCTAAGCAAGGAGCTCAAGGTGCTCTTGATTCAATTGACTCTGCCATTGAAAGAGTTTCAGGACAAAGAGCTGCTCTTGGGGCAATTCAAAACAGACTTATCTCAACTAGTAACAACCTACAAATCAATGTTGAGAACTTGGCCGCTGCCAATTCTCGAGTTAGAGATGTGGATTATGCTCAGGTTGCTGCGGAAAATGCTAGAAATAACATTTTAAACCAAGCAGGAACATCAGTATTAGCACAGGCCAATGCTCAAGGACAAAACGCTTTAAAATTAATTGGTTAAAAATCTTGATAGACATAGTCAATCAAGTGTTCTCTCTGAAAATATCCACGGCCCACAGATATCTGTGGGCCTTTTCTTTTTAAGCGGCAAAACTTATCTAAAAAAAAAATTAATTTATAAGCATTTTTTTCCTATTTATTTATAAAGTTTTTTTTATATGACTCGATAAGTCATTTAGTAAGTCATGAGAGACTTCAACATTTAATTATTAACCATCGATTAGAGCAGAATGCTCATCTACCTCAAGGGAAAAAGAAGTAGAGTTCAAGGAGTGGAAGAACGATTTGACAAGGAGGTAGTATGGGTTTCCGTATTAACACTAATGTTTCTTCTATTGCCGCTCAAAGAGCACTAACAAAGAGTAATAGAGAGTCTGAAAACACTTTAGCAAAAATGTCTTCTGGTACAAGAATCACTAAGTCAGCTGATGATGCTGCAGGTTTAGCGATCAGTGAGAAATTAAAAGCTAGAATTAGATCAAATTCACAGGCCAACAGAAATGCGAATGATGGTATTTCTATGGTTCAAACAGCTGAAGGTGGTCTTGATGAAGTATCAAACATTCTAACGAGATTAAGAGAGCTATCTATTCAGGCAGCTTCTGATACTGTTGGAGATGTTGAAAGAGGGTTTACTGATATGGAATATCAAAACCTGAAACAAGAAGTTGAAAGAATTGCATCTGTAACAGAATTTAACGGAATCAAGTTGCTATCTGGAGAAGGTGGCCAAATGGATTTCCAAATTGGTGTTAATAACGATGATTTTCAAGATAGACTTAGTTACGATACTTCTATGCAGAATGCAAAACTAGACAGCTTAGGTATCACAGATATCACAGTTGCGCATAAAGAAGGAGCTCAAACTTCTTTAGAAACAATTGACTCAGCGATTGAAAAAGTTTCTGGGCAAAGAGCTGCTTTGGGAGCTATTCAAAACAGATTAATCTCTACTAGTAATAACCTGCAAATTACTAATGAGAACTTAAGTGCTGCAAACTCTCGAATTAGAGATGTTGACTATGCAGAAGTTTCAGCTGCAAATGCTAAGAATAATATTCTTAATCAAGCTGGTACTTCAGTTCTTGCTCAAGCTAATGCTCAAGGGCAAAACGCGCTTAGATTGGTTGGATAATATTGACTTAAATCCAAATAAGAAAATCCCTCTGAATAGAGGGATTTTTTTTATTTAAAATGACTGAGTCAGACTTTTGAAAAAAATATGTCGCTAGATGCTTTAAAACCTAAATAAACAACAACTAAACCTAGTAAAAGCGTAAGCACAATATAACTAATTGCCTTTGTAATCTCACCATTTTCTAGAATATTAAAAGACTGTAAAGCAAAACTTGAGAATGTTGT
>JBFEUX010000268.1:0-3572 GCA_041547255.1 Bacteriovoracaceae bacterium | reverse complement strand
ATACATCCTCTGATGCATCTCAACTTGGGCGCTGATTTATATTCTTGGGCCAGCAGCTGATAATGCTATGCTGAACATTCTGACAATATTACCAATAGGAGGATTTATATGAGTCTAATTAATAAACTATGCTTTATCTTATTTGTTCCTTTCTTTTTATATTTTAGTGCAAATGCCGCTAAAGAGATGAAGAATGCCCCAATGAATAATACGAAAAGAATGAATACACAAATGATGAATAGCCAGAGAATGAATACCCAAAGAATGAATACCCAAAGAATGAATACACAAATGCGTGAAATGCATAAAGACATGAATATGATGCACTCAAAAATGAATAAGATTATTAATGAGAAAGATCCTAAAAAGCGTAATCAGTTATGGAAAGAACATATGCAGCAGATGAAAGCTCATATGGGCAGTATGGAAAATATGATGGGAATGATGAAGACTGAGATGATGAATCATAATACGAGAAATCGTAAAAGAAATATGAATGAAATGCAAAGTATGATGGGTGAAATGCAAGGCATGATGGGACAGATGGGCAAAATGGTAGATGAAAATATGGGCATGTGTATTCAATAGTCAAAGGTTTTTAATATGGGCAAGCTGGCTACAAAATCACATACCATAAATCGCAAGCAGCTTCATGATGACCTAGCTCTGACACCGGTCGTTCAAGGTGCAATTTATACTTGCCCCATGCATCCTGAAATTAAGCAGGTTGGACCAGGTAATTGTCCCAAATGTGGTATGGCATTGGAACCACTTATTGCCAAGAATCCTGAACTGGTTGAATTTAAGGATATGAAAAGAAGATTTATAACTGCGGTCTTCTTTAGCTTGCCTCTTATTATTATCTCCATGGGAGATTTACTTCCAGGAAAACCTATCTCTGCGATCTTCTCGTCTCAAGTTAAAATTTGGCTAGAGTTAGCCTTGGCAACTCCTGTTTGCATTTGGGCCGGTTGGCCTTTTTTGGTACGTGCCATTAATTCGATTAGGCTAAGACATCTTAATATGTTTACTCTTATTGGACTGGGAGTAACTGTCGCTTATAGCTATAGTCTGATTGCAACACTTTTTCCTGAGATCTTTCCTAGTTCTTTTAAGAGTGAAGAGGGACATGTCGCTATATATTTTGAGGCAGCAGCTGTTATTGTCACACTTATATTATTGGGCCAGGTGCTTGAGCTTAAGGCCAGAAGTCAGACAGGTCAGGCCATAAAAAAATTATTAGGTCTTGCTGCAAAATCTGCCAGAATTATTTTAGAGGATGGAACTGAACAGGATATTGCTATTGATCAGGTGCAAGTAGGAGATAAGTTACGGGTTCGTCCGGGCGAAAAAATACCAGTAGATGGAACTGTTTTAGATGGGAAATCTACTGTAGACGAATCTATGATTAGTGGGGAGCCCATTCCTTCCACAAAACTTGAAGGGCATAAAGTTGTTGGGGCAACGATTAATGGTAAGGGGACACTTATCATGGTGGCAGAAAAAGTAGGTGCCGAAACTTTACTATCAAGAATTATCCATATGACTGCTGCTGCACAAAGAACCAAAGCTCCCATCCAAAGACTTGCCGATACAGTGGCAGGACTTTTTGTACCTATAGTTATTTTAGTATCTATTATTACATTTACTGTATGGGCCGTTTGGGGACCAGAACCTGCCTTTTCATTTGCTCTTATAAATGCCGTATCAGTTCTTATCATTGCCTGTCCCTGTGCACTAGGTCTAGCAACTCCTATGTCTATAATGGTTGCGACAGGACGAGGAGCTTTACAGGGGATACTTTTTAAAGATGCACAATCAATTGAAGTTCTTCGCACAATAGATACTTTATTGGTAGATAAAACGGGAACACTGACAGTTGGAAAACCTAAGCTATCCATCGTTAAATCGCAAAATCAATATACTGAAGATGAACTCCTATCAATTGTTGCCAGTTTAGAACAGGCCAGTGAACATCCTTTAGGTGAGGCGATAGTAGAAGGTGCTAAGGAAAAAAAATTGCCCTTATATGAAGTTAGAGACTTTGAATCCATCACCGGAAAGGGAGTACGTGGGAAGGTTTCAGGAAAGGATGTTGATTTAGGAAATAAGAAACTAATGAAAGATCTTGGCATTAACTATGATGAACAGCTTGAGCATGCGGAAAGTTATAGAATGGAAGGACAAACGGTTATGTTTGTGGCCATCGATGGAAAAATGGCCGGTCTTATTGGAGTCGCTGATCCGATTAAAGAAAGTACTTATGAGTCTATAAGAGTACTACGCGAAGACGGAATAAATGTTGTGATGATTACGGGAGATAATAAAACAACAGCTCACTCCGTGGCAAAAAAGCTCGGGATAGAAGAGGTTATAGCCGAAGTCCTTCCCCATGATAAGGTGGATGTTGTGTCCCACTTACAAAAAGCAGGGCATATGGTAGCAATGGCCGGTGATGGAATAAATGACGCTCCCGCTTTAGCGTTGTCCCATGTCGGTATTGCCATGGGGACTGGAACCGATATTGCGATGGAAAGTGCAGATATCACTTTGGTCAAAGGTGATTTATCTGCAATTGCCAAGGCCCGTAAGATTTCAAAAGCAACCATGAGTAATATTAAACAGAATCTATTCTTTGCCTTTATTTATAATACGATAGGTGTGCCGATCGCAGCGGGAATTTTGTATCCTGCTTTTGGTATATTGCTCAGTCCTATGATAGCAGCTGCCGCCATGAGTTTTAGTTCTGTCTCAGTTATTGCTAATGCTCTGAGACTAAGAGTCGTAAGTCTTAACTAAATTAGATTACTCTAATGAAGATAAAAACAACCATAGTGCATCAATTTCTGTTTGATTATATTGCTTTAAAAGCGCAATCGGCATTGGAGCTCTTAGTTTGTTATTACTAGTAGGTGAAATACCGGTCTTTATCATCTGGGTAAATACTTCCTCATTCCAAACCTTATTAGCACCTAAGCGGATATTTGGAGCATGCGGCCAGCTTGGATCTCCTCCTGGAATCGGACCACCTCTTAACTCTGGGCCATGACAACCCACACACGTGTTTGCAAGATATTGTCCAAACTGGAGTGTTGCTTCTTCAGCAGGTTTGAAACCAAAGCCTTTATCTTGAGCAATTGCCTTGGCCGGAAACATAATAGGCATTTTATTAAGGGCCGATAATATTTTGGCCATTGGGCCAAAAGTACTTTCTTTATATTCACTTTCAATAGCTGGAACAGATCGCAGATATTTTATTATGGCAGCAATATCTCCTTTACTATAGTTTTCATAATCAAAAGAAGGCATAAAGCGTAGTGAATGACCATCTTTACTGACCCCATATCTTATGGCCCTGGCTATTTGGGTGTCTGTCCAATCGGCCAGGCGATGAGGAGTAATATTGGGAGCGTGAATGGTACCCATCGCCGGGTTGTCCATGACCATTCTACCTGTGAGATCCTCACCATGGCAGTCAATACATCCGGCCCTTACGTGGACAATTCTTTCTCCAAGTTCAAGGTTTGCGGCCCTAACTTCATCTTCTATGGTAAAAGAATAGGATTCAAATT
>JBFEUX010000196.1:0-5598 GCA_041547255.1 Bacteriovoracaceae bacterium | reverse complement strand
TAGAGTCTTATAATAAAAAAGCAGCTAAAAGTACTGATTCTATTCGGGAATATCTCTCAAAGCGTTTACGTAAGGCCATTTATGGTGATAAGGCCGTACGTGAGGGGGCCCAAGCCAAGCTTAAAGATATGAAGTTTGTTAATCATGGTATCTATTACGATCTTTATAAAGAACAAATTGGGAAGAATACCTTATTGGAAGTTTCACGCTATTGTTTGGAAAATTTTGGCCCAGCATCACCCATCGACTCTAATGAGGTAGAGAAAGCAAGGTTGCTTATTGTGACTGGTATTGCTCCGGATGCAAATGATCCAAAAAAACTAATAAATAAAGGTGGATTTCTTAAGATCGCACAGCCTATTGCCAATTCAACATCTTCAAAATTTATTGAAAAATATCAATTACGGCCGGAACTGGATTCTGATGTTAATGGTCTAATTACAAGAGAGCTATCTGCAAGTGCCTTTCAAATTGGACAAAATGCGGTTGCTGAGTATGAGGTTTGTACTCTGGAAGATGAAGCCAAATGTCGTGATAAGTTTGGTCAAAAACGATTCCGATCTATTCATACTATATCATTATTGAAAGAAGCCGAGTTTAAAGTTTCTAAAGGATTGAATGATCCCGATAAAAAAATTATCAAGAATAAATACAATTTTTGTGCAAGTCGTATTATTAAGGATATGTGCGAAATCTATCGCTGTAATAACGTCTATAATGCAAATACACCACCACAGGAGTTAAATCGTTGCAAAGAGTTGGGGGCTACAGTCTCAATAGACAATAGTAGTACCCCTAATAACGCAACATCTACTGATGATTCGATTAGCTTAAAGTCTGAAGATTCAACTGGTTATATTGCTTGTAATCTTAAAACTCGCCTGGAGGAATACCGTAGTGCCATTGAAATGACTAAGGGGATTCAAGAAGACAATCAAAACTGGATGAAAGATAAGCATGCCAGGGGCTTTCTTGCAGAAGACAGTTATGCTGGTCAGTTTCAGGCCAAAGGCAAATCATCCTATGATATGCTAACCTCTATGGGATCTAAAGAATTTGAGAAGGTTACTGCAATAGCAGGTTCAGAAGAAGAAGCTGAAAAATTAAAACAAGAATGTATGCAAGATGATGGTGCTGGTGGTTTTAAGCTTAAAGATGGATACGAAAGTAATGAAAGCTGTAAGTCTCTTGCTGGCCAGATGGATCAAGCTAAATTTGGCTCCATTCAATTTGATACTGAGGCCAAAACCAAAATCAAACTAAATGAAATTGAAAGTCTTCAATCTAAAGAGGAGCTTGAAAAATGGTTAAAAGAGAATAATCTAAAACATTATATTGGTAGACTCGAAGACTTAGATATTGATAAGGTGAAAGAGCTGGTAAAGCAAGATTATAAGGCCAAACGTATGGCCCTGGTAGATGCTCTAAAACAAAAATTTGATAAAGAACGTGGCATTACCACTGGAGAAAAAGAAGCTGATAAAATCAAAAAAAATGATCGTTTTAGAAATGATGTGGCCAATCGAACAATTGCTGATATAGAACAACATAAAAAGCGGGTGGAAACTCTTTTTGAATATTCAAATATTGTATCTAGTTATTTAAATTTAACTAGTGAGGACAATAACGAGGTTGTAGGTTCAAGCTCTACCAATCGAAATGTAGAATTAGAAAAAAATAGCGACCTTGAAAAGTATTATTTTACTAAAGACGAATCTAATCAAGGTACTGCTAATGGAGTAGGCTATTTACAGCTTATTGACCAGGTTATTAGCTACGAAGAAGACAAACCTCAGTAATGATAATATCAAAATCTTTTTGCACTTATAAATTCTGGAATTTCTCTATCAAACAATAAATCAGCTAAACATTTCCCACAATGAAATGTTAATCCTAGACCATGTCCTGTAAAGCCACCAATGAAATACAATTGATTGTCTGTTGGAAGTGAGCCAATCATTGGTTGTCCATCCACGGAAAATCCCATGACACCACTCCAGCGGTGAGTGATCTCTGCTTGTTTTACACTGGGAAGATGTTGTCTTAAAAAGCTTTCCAGGGAAGTTTGAATAATATCTGTCGTTTCATCAGAGTACCCAACTTCAACATATTTTTGCAGCTGCCTAAAGCCCCCAATGATAACTTGCCCATTAGAAAGTTGACGAAAATAATCTAAAACAAAATTGGCGTAGCAAGGTCCTTCCATAAACGGTTCTAAGGCACTTGTGGTTAAAATTTGGCCACGAGTTGGGATGATTTTATCTTTAAAGTAAGGATGTAGTTGTGCTGAATAAGCATTCGTGGCCATCACCACAACCGAAGTATTAAGATATCCTTTTTTGGTCTTTACCAGCTTGCTCTCTCCATGATTTTCAATAGCAAATACCTCATGATTTTCCAGTAAGTGAAAGTTTGGATCCGAACTAAGCTTTTCCTTTATTTTAAGCATTAATTTCATGGGGTTAATGGATGCATCTCCAAGATACTTAATCCCGCCTACAAAGCCCTGAGCACCTAGTCTCGCTACAATGTCTTTCGCTTGTAGGATTTCTACTTTTATGCCCATCTCTTGCATAAGATGATAGGACTTTTTTAATTCACTAAACTCTTCTTCGGTGGAGGCCAGGGAGAAACTACCGTTTTGTTCAAATTCCAGAGCATTAGCATTGTCTTGTATGATTTCAGCTTTTAAAAGCTCTAAATTTGTTTCTGAGAACTTCCAAATGCTTAACGCACTATCTTTACCATGTTTGGCCACCAGTCGGTTAAAATGCTCAACAGAGCCGCAGGTAACAAAGCCGGCATTACGGCCACTGGCACCGCTTCCGACTTCCCCTTTATCCACCACTGCAATTGATAAGTCTTGATGTTCCTTTTTGATCCAATAGGCCGTAGAAAGTCCTGCCATGCCAGCTCCAATAATCACAATATCGTACTCGCGATCGGCAGTATGGTTTAGCAATTTATAATCCTGCCAAACTGAAACACTCATATATACCCTTTAAGCTAGTTGCTGATTTACTTAAAATCATAACTTTCCCATATTAAAATATCAAATTCGCTAGGAGAGTTTAGGGGAGAGCTCGATTTACGGAAAACTGTCTAAAGTTTAGACACCCCCTTATAGCTTTTTCTCAAACTACTGCATCTTATTTAAAGCGCTGCTAGGATTAGATAACAGTAATAATTTGAGGAGATTTATGAAACGATTGATTATTTTAGGTGCTTTACTTGTCATTACCTGTTTTCATAATGTTTATGCATTTGAAAATGTGGATATCGGTATTAGTTTGGTTACAACTGAATCAGATTCCTATGATACTCCCAGAGTAAGAGGTGTTATCTTTATGACCTACGATGGTTATGATTATGCCCTTAGTGATACCATGAATCTAAATATTATACCTACCTCTGCTGAGGTTAGTGTAAATGGAGATAAGGTCGTTGTTTATACTGATGTGGCCACTTTAAATTATTACGGTATTGAAGGTCTGGAACTGGCCGCTTCTGCTATACAAGTCGACTACAAGAAAATTGATGATTTTGTCGTTGAAGAGCGCGAAAAAGTTGCTTTAGTAGATCTACAGGCCACTAAGTTTTTCGCTGTTGGCTCGCTAGAAATTGATCTTACGGCCGCAGCCTCACTGGGAGGATATACCAAAACAAAGTTTAACCTTTTAGATGAAAACCTAGAGCAAAAAGAGACTCATTACGCCACAGTAGATGTGAGTGTGGGGATAAATATCCCGGTTACTGACACTAAAGACATTTTACTACATGCTGGTAAATACAGAGAGTTTGATGAAAATACCATGGTTGATGGCCATTATGCGGGAGTTGCTATCTACGGATTTGAAATAGCTGATAAATATCCTGTCTCCTTAGAATTTAACTATGTTGAATCTAAATATGGTTTGCAAGGAGCTTTTGAAGATGTAACTGCTACTAAATTCCTATTCGGTATTAGTATCTCTTTTTAAGGATAATAAAGTGAAGTATGTGTTATTATTAAATTTACTATTATGTTCAATTGCCATGGCAGATATTAAGCCGCAGGTAACTAATAAATTAATTAAGTCTTGTGCTGATATTAATATTAGTAACACATCCATATGCAGTAAGGCGATTATAAGCAAGACGCTAGAGGATAGAAGTTTTGAACTCACTGAAAATTTACTAGAAAAGCTGGATGTAAAAGGAATTGCTTACGATAATATCAAAGTAAGCAATTCCTCCCAGTATCTTGAGTGTAAAAATACGGATAATCACTTTCAATTAAAAGTCTGTGTAGATAAAAATAAAATAAATAACCACCAAGACAAAGAAACAGCTTTTCTAGTAGAAGATCTCTTTTAATTAATAATCAGCAATTAAGCACGGCCTTTGAGCATAAAATACCAGTAGAGTACAGGTAGTACGAACTTTTTCACTATAAACATACTAAAACGTGGCTTACTTTGATCAATTGGAAAACTCTCCATGATCTTACCGTCATATCCAAACTCGGCCATGATAACTTCATGTTTACCTACAACCAGCGGACAAGAAGCATAACCATTATAAAAAGCATCTACCTTTTCTTTTGTGATCTGCTTGGCAATATTTGCCACCACAACAGGAGCTTGTTTTCTTACGGCCGCACCAGTTTTAGAGTTCGGTGAACCAGCGGCATCACCTAAAGAATAAACATTTTTATACTTATTGTGTTGTAGGGTGTATTTATCAACATCTACCCAACCAGCTTCATTGGCCAATGGAGAGTTTTTTATAAAATCCGGTGCACTCATAGGAGGAACTGCGTGAAGAAAAGTAAATGGCATTTCTTCTATATTCCCATTATTCAAATCCTTGATGTAAGCAGTTTTCTTATCGCCATCAATCTTTACTAATTCATGACTATAGTGATGGATAATATGTCGTTCTTCGATCAGTTTTTCCAGCGGCAGGCGGTATCTTTCAATTCCAAAACAAGATGGCCCTGCAGTAACAAAGTGAATATTTACTTTATCTCTAACACCTCGGTCTGTAAGGATAGCGTGGGCGAGCCACATGATTTTTTGAGGGGCCCCTGGGCATTTAATTGGCATATGGGGCATGGTGAAAATAGCATCTCCACTCTCAATGCTATTTAATTGCTCACGAACATAGTCAGTGCCATCATAAAGATAGTCAGATCCAACTCCATTTTTACCTAAAGTCTCTGGAAGTCCTTCAATATCTTTAAAATCCATTTGAATACCAGGTGCTACCACTAGGTATTCGTATTCAATAACATCACCGTTTTTTAGAACGACTTTATTTTCTTCTGGTTTAAACTCACTAGCAAATTCCTTGATCCATTTTACCCCTTTAGGGATAACTGACGCCATCGGTTTCATAGTAGACTCTTTAGAGGCCAAACCAGCGGCAACCAGAGTCCACATAGGTTGGTAGTAGTGCTCACTAGCAGGTTCAACAATAGTAACGTCTTTAGCCGAGAATTTATTTTTTAAACGAGCAGCAGCGGTGATACCGGCCTTTCCTTGCTGATGCCATCACTATCCAGTGATTGCTGCCATTTACGCACGTGATCGAGCGACAGCTTGCCCGGCGTTTTAT
>JBFEUX010000332.1:0-2530 GCA_041547255.1 Bacteriovoracaceae bacterium | reverse complement strand
GCACAGGGGTACTTAAAAATTGGCTACGGAAATATTTAAAAAATCACAAATCTTTGGCCATCGTTCCCTCTGAAACAGGAAACGATGGAGAGACACGTATCGCCTTAAAGTAATTAATCTTTTTTCAAGCCTGGAGCGGAATCAATCATTGTTCCAATTCTCCAAGGTCTAAATTGATAATGATCCTCATGGGCGAAAATTGGTAATGACAAAGAAAACCAAATTAACATAGCTCTACCTTTGATATTTTCAAAAGGTACAAAACCCCAAGACCTTGAGTCTGAAGAAAAATCGCGATTATCCCCCATCACAAAAACTTTTCCCTTAGGAACTCTTGTCGCCGGGTATTGGGCCGTAAAATAATTATCTTCATGGATTTGAGTTACGTGAGTATGTTCTCCAGTTTTTGTTTTGAAAAACTTGAAATTATATCTTTTATATTTTTCATCCATATCCTCCATCACTTCTTTACCATCAAAAGGCTCAGTACTTAGAGGTACATCATTAACATAAACCATCTTATCAATGACTTCAATTTTATCACCAGGAAGACCCACAACTCTTTTTATATAGTTTATCGAATGATCTTTTGGATATTTAAAAACAATTACATCACCACGTTTTGGAAACTCAGGCCCCGTAATATATACAGGATCTGAATACCAGTCCGAAAACGGTACCTTTAGCCCATAAGAAAATTTATTTACTAGGATAAAATCACCAATCAAGAGAGTTGGTATCATTGAGCCGGAAGGAATTTTGAATGGCTCAAAAAATACTGACCTGAAGCCCATAACCAATAAAATAATCCAAAAAATGGATTTTACTTCTTTTTTTATTTTTTGCTTTCTTGTCAGGGTCGATTTTTCTTCGATTTGTTCCACTTCGCCTTCAAGATTCTTAGCTTTACCAAACATTTTCCCACCTATTCTTTAATGGATGTATAATAGTGCTCAATAATCTTCTTAGCAAGCACTGTCGATTTAACATACCATTTTTTGACATTTACGATCATTACGCAAACAGAAATTCCTTTATCCTGTTCTTCTTGGGGCACAGCATAACTTACAAACCAATCTCTTTTCCCATGTGGGAGACCACCTGTAATGGTACCTGTTTTACCACCAATCTCTATATCCTTAATACGCTTTATTTTCCACGGACGGAAAGCTGAGCGCGCAGTTCCTCTGGTTACAGTTCTTTTCATCATCTTCTGTATAGATTGTGCAGAACTTTTTCTTAAAATTCTCTCTATTTCAAACTTTGGCTTCCAAATCTCTCTATTATATTCAAGCTCTTCAATTTCAGCGATAAGGGTTGGTTTTTTGAATAAACCATCATTGGCAACAATAGAAGCAATAGTCGCTCCATGTACCGGACTCATCATTGTTTCCCGATTAAATCCTGATGCTAATTCTGCCAATGCATAATCGCTTTGCTCTTGATATAAAGTTGAATTTCCTGAATTTATAAACTGCAGAATATCTTTATTAAATCCAAACTTGTTGGCCATTTTTGAAAGTCTGTTTAAGTTGGAATTTTTCATTGCTGCTTTTGCAAAAACAACATTATTACTAGAAGCAAAAGCTCTGCCGAACGGAACCTGCCTTGTCCATTTCGTCTTTTTATCTTTTAGCTGATATTTGTAAAGAGTCGTTGATTTTCCCCGGTAAGTAAAAACAGAATCAGAACTCATCTCGGCATTCTCAACTAAATCTGCTGCTGTAATAACTTTAAAAACACTTGCTGCTGGATTCGTACTAGAGAAAGTTAGGTTTTTCCCAAAACTCTTTGTACCTCTTGTGTAGTCTACTGCAGATAATATATGTCCATTATTGTTATCAATAACGACAACCGAAGCATAATCAGATCTATAATATCTCAGTTGTTTCTTAATGTACTTAGAGAGCTCGTCATTAAATGTATATTTTACAGCATATTTTCTTTCATCATAAACCAGTTCTTCTGGCCAACCATCGTGACTAAAAATTTCTTTCGTTAGGGTTTCTTTAAGCGTTTCAATATCAACAGGCTTTAAACTTAAGTCTTTATAGAAGTTAAAATTAGCAAAAGCCGTAGCCGAATAAAAAAATAGCAGAATAACTTTAATCATTAATAAATCCCAAACCAATAACAAAAAATTCTTTACTCACACTGCGTGTAGATTTTGGTTTTAAAAAATGAAACTTTTTAAACAAAGATTTTTGCTCTTTAAGGAAATTTTGAGCTTCATGACTATCAAAAACTTTTATTACAAAATTGCCATTATCTTTTAAGAAGTTTGGAAGGTGATAAAAAACCATCTCCACCAACTGCAAGCTTCTTGCTTGATCTACTGATTTAATCCCAGTTGTATTTGGTGCCATATCAGAAACAACGACATCAAATTTTTTATCAACACCTAATTCCTCAAGTGACTGAACATCATTTATATCTTTCTGATAAACGGTTACGTTTTGCATAGAAACAACTTTGGGGTTTATTTCTTTTATATCAATGCCGACAACGGAGCCATCCAAGCCAACTCGCT
>JBFEUX010000131.1:0-8091 GCA_041547255.1 Bacteriovoracaceae bacterium | reverse complement strand
TTGGAAAAATTATCCAGTTGTCCCAGGTCTTATAGGTATTCTTATATATTCTATTTTTTTATTGCAATTAAATAAGTATTTATTTCCAAAGATAAACTTGCACAAATCCTATTTTCATCCGGGCTTTTTTAAATATATAAGTCTTCTATTTATTTCTTTTATCCTGTTGGCTGGAGGAATTAGAGGTGGTTATGGAAAAATGGTAATCTCTCCTCAATATTCAGACTTTTCTAAAAGTGAATTTATCAATCAGGTTTCCATGAATGGACTGGTTGCGCTGGACAGAGCGATCCGAATTAGAGTTCAAAATAATAACGATGATTTTAACATGACTAAGGCCATGGGCTTTGGTGACAATATTCATGCTGCTTATAGTACTTTTTTAGGAGTAGATGTTGGGCCAACGCCGGAAGATCAGTTAGTTAATCTGATTAAAAGGCGCACACCTACCAGCATAACATTACAAGAAAAAAAATATCATGTGCTGATTTTTGTGATGGAAAGTTTTGGTGCAAGCTGGTTAAAGTATCATTCTGAAAGTTTTAATGTTTTGGCAGGATTAAAACAGCATTTCGATTCAGATATATATTTTCAGAATATTATTTCCGGAGATAACGGAACCATAGGTTCTTTGTTAACAGTGGCAACTGGAATTCCCATTAGACCAGGTAAGCGTTTTCTTTCAGAGAGTAAGTTTTTACAAATGCCTTTAACTTCTAGTGTGCATTTGCCTTATAAGAAAAATGGTTATGAAACGAACTTTATTTATGGAGGAAAGCTGGGGTGGCGAGATATAGGAAAGTTTTTTCGCTATCAGGGATATGATAATATTATTGGTGAAAATGCAATCAAAACAGAATTAGGCTTAAGCGGAAGACAGGGTACGGAATGGGGACTATATGATGAGCATTATTTCGACTATGTTCTCAAGAGATTGAAAGAGGCTAAACACCCGCAGTTTTTTATGGGGCTATCAACATCTAACCATCCTCCTTTCGAATTTCCCGAATCTTTTAAGCCGCTGCCTTTAGAAATCCCTGCAGAATTAAAAAAGCGTATCTCGCGAGAACAGGATTTGTTTATTAAAAGGTTTGAAGCATTTCAGTATGCCAATCAAATGCTAGCGCAATTTATAAGTCGAGTGAAAAATTCATCCTTGGCGGGTAATACCATAATTGCTGTGACAGGAGATCATAATTTTTGGGGCTTCATGAACTATAGCAAGGCGGAGATGTTTGAGAAGTATTCCGTTCCCTTTTACCTGTATCTTCCTCCCGAGTTTAATACTGCAGGTTATGACCCTAAGAAGTTGGGATCACATGAGGATATCATGAGCACTATTTTCAATCTGTCGTTAACCGATAGTGATTATATCAGTTTTGGAGAGGATTTATTTGCCCAAGGGCCAAGTTATGCATTGAATTCAGGTGTTATGGCAAGTGATGAGGGTGTTATGTATCGAGATAAAGAATTTGTATGGAATGATAAGCCTCTGGTTGATCCTACTTCTAAATCATTTGCTTCTAAAAAACTGAGAGACCGTTATCGTTCTACTATGGCCGTGGTGGATCACTATTTAGAACAACTCTATAAACAATTCAAACAAAAAAATTAAATTTGAAAAGCATTTTGTCGTAAAAAGTGATCAGCGATGACGACTTTTGCCATGGCCTCAACAACTGGTAGAACTCTTGGTAAAATACAGGGATCATGTCTGCCTTCTTTGGCCTTATCTCCAATGGTGGATGGGGCCTTAAAGACAAGCTCTAAATATATTTCCTGGCCATTGGAGATGCCTCCTTCAATACCAGAGAAGTTGTGAACATCAGTTGAGATTTCACTACCTAAGAGATGAGCGAAGTCTGTTCCTCGTCCGAAATGTATTCCCATACAACTACCTATACTTAACATTGCTTTGGCCAGATCAGCTTTCAGTTTGTCAAAAACAGGTTCTCCCAGTCCGGCAGGACAGTTATTTATTCTTAAAAATACACTGCCACCTACAGATTCACCTTTTTGTTTTAGCTCCAATAGATATTTTTCAATTTCACCTTCTTGGCTTGGATCTGCAAAACCTAGTTCACTCGTTTGATAAGTTTGTAGTGTTTCCACTTTGGCATGAAAGGGACCTAAATCTTTAATCATGGCCGTAAATTTAATTTCAGGAACTATGAGACTGGCAAAATAACCAGCAATAACCCGAGCAGCAGTCTCTCTACCACTGGCGCGCCCACCACCGCGATAATCGCGATGTCCAAATTTTGCCTGGGTCGTTTTGTCTGCATGTCCAGGTCGATATTCAGATTTTAGCTTGTCATAATCCTGTGAGCGTTGGTTGCTGTTTTCAATGATAACAGCAATAGGTGTGCCTAATGTTTTTCCTTCGAATACACCTGATAGTATTTGAGCCTGGTCTGCCTCATTACGAGAAGTCGAAACCTTTAGTCGTCCAGGTCTTCTGCGATCAAGCTCTGCTTGTAGCTTTTCCTCATCAATGTTTAGCCCTGCTGGAATACCGTCGATCACCACTCCTAGGGCCGGCCCATGAGACTCCCCAAAGGTCGTCATGGTAAATAATTGTCCGAAGCTATTTCCGCGCATTAAATTTCTCCCAAACAATAGAGGTGTTTTACATTAAAATCAAAACGAACCTTCTCATAAGGTAAAAGCTTAAGACTATCAGTTTCAGCGTATAAATGAGTCCCTTTAAAATCTAATTTTAATAAAGTTCGCGAGCCTTTAAAGATTTTTTGAATAATGAGGGCCTTATGATAGCCTTCATGTGAAATTAGAATATGCTCAGGGTGAATAATCATAAGTATATCCTGAGAGGCTGAAGGCCTAAAGTTTTTTGGTCTTGGAATAATAAAATCGTCATTAAAGAAATTAACAGTGATTTCATTTTCTTCATCGGCAACTAGTTTTCCTGGTACTAAGTTAACCTGGCCGAAAAACTGTGCAGTAAAGAGATTCTCAGGTGCATAATATAACTGTTGAGGAGTACCCACTTGCTGTAAATTACCATAGTTTAGGAGGGCCAGATGATCACTATAGGCCAAAGCTTCTTGGGTATTATGAGTGACCCACACCACAGTTATTTCCTGCTCTTTAAAAAGCTCAAATAGTTCTTCTAACAATTCAATTCTTAAATTTTGATCTAAGTTAGCAAATGGTTCATCCAGTAATAGAAAAGTTGGATTTAGCACCAGGGCCTTAGCTATGATATATCTTTGTTTTTGCCCGCCAGATAATTGCTCTATTCTAGAATCTATCTCGTTGGTAAGCGAGAGTAGGGCCAAGGTGGAACGAATTTGATTTGCTCTTTTGTCTTCATTTGAAACTTCTGTTTTCAATAAGAGGTCTAGACTTTCAAAAACGGTGCGCTCAAGATGCGTATGCTGAGGTGTTTGATCAACGTAGGCGATCTTAAATTCTCCCGGATAAATAATTTCACCTTGCTGTGGAAGAATCTTTCCGGCCAAGCATTTTAAAGTTGTGGTTTTTCCTGAACCAGAGGGGCCAACTAATGCCGTAATTTTATGACTAGGGATCTCAAAACTGAGGTTTTGAACACCATCTGTTTTTCTTTGGTCATAGCGGTAGCTTATATTATGTAGGTTGATGCCCATTTGTCTTTCTCACCATAATTACTTTATAAAGTTTTATGACTAAAAACATTCCAATAAAGGAAGTCAAAATAGATAAGATTCCTACGTAGTTGAAACGTTCGAGTTGTCCTTGAGAATTTTCTATCACAACCAAACCAGTAAAACTAGTCCCCGCGGCCATGGCAAAAGAGCGCAAAGAGATAAGAATCCCCATAAATGCACCTCTTTCTGAGTCCTTAGGAGTTTCCGTGATAAGTGTCATGACTGGGACGAAGCGAAAATTAATCATAATCATAAAACCAGTGGAAATAATAAGCAGCCCAGCTAAGCTCATTTGACCTACCGAAGTATAAAGATAAATAAAGGGCATTGAAATGAGAAGTGCCGGAATAAATACTTTTAAGCTTCCAAGGCGATCAGTTAGAACTCCAGAATATCGACTAAAAAATACAGTAAAAATCCCCCCCACGAGGTAAATATATTTTAGATCGGCTTCTGCTAGCCCAATATTTTTAACCGCATAGGGACTTAAAAATGGAAAAAGCATAAAACCCGAAAAGGTGTATAAAAACATAATCCAAAAGGGTAGTTGATACTCTTTTTTGATACTTACTCGCCATAAATTTAAGACAATTTCTTTTGGTGTATGCATAATTTTTGTGACGGGAAGGCTCGGTAAAATAATACGAGTGACTAAAATAATGAGAAACGCCCCAAAAGTTATAAAATAAAAAGTATGTCTCCAGCTAAAAAAATCAGCAATGAGCAAGCCGGTGGGAATCCCTAGAATACTGGTGATAGAAAAACTGGCCATAACTGTTCCCATTGCCCTGCCTCTGCGTTCAAAAGGGATAAGCTCAGCAATAATGGCATAAACGATTGGTGTGATAATTCCACCAAATACTCCCGTTAAAATTCGAGCGATGAGCAGCACTTCAAAGTTGGGGGCCACTGAACAAAAAAATGTCATTAAAGTGAAACCGGCAAGGATAAGCAATAAGAACTTTTTGCGGTTATATTTATCAGCAAATGCACTATACAGAACTCCTGTTACACCTGCGCTAATACTATAAGATGAGGCAAGTGCAGAAAACTGCAAAGGTGTAATGGAAAAATAACGCATAAGGGTCGGCCCAAGCGGCATTAGCACTACGAAGTCTAAGATATTAAAAAACTGAATGCCTGTTAATAGGGCAATATAGATTTTCTCTTTTAATATCGGATTACTTGAGTCCTTTAACATCTTCTATCTTTGAGCTATTGTCTGTCGTTTCCAAGCTGGAGACTACCGAGACTGTGTGATCGACCATACTTACCGCGGCAGGATGATGGTTTCCTGAATTTTTAACCCCACCAAATGGTAAGCGAGAACTTGCTCCGACTGTTGAGCGGTTTAAATTAATTATTCCGGCATCAATGTCTCTTAAACATAACTTATAAATATCCTTATCTTGGGTAAAGACAGCTGCAGCAAGGCCATAGTCAGAAATATTAGCAATGCGAATGGCATCTTCAATATCAGAATAAGGGATGAAAGTGCAGTTCGGCCCAAAAATTTCTTCTTGAGTAAAAGGATTATCTTTTTTTGCTTCCTTTAGGTAGTGAATGGAAGGTGATAAATAATGGCCTGGAAATTTTAGTTTAAGAGCCTCATTTGCAAGTAAAGCCTCTGCACCATGTTTTTCGCCTAGGGCAATTGAGGCATTATATTTTTGAACGGCAGCTTCATCAATCAGTGGTCCCATAAATGGAAGTTGTTCAAAATCGATAGGGTGGTCCACAATGATACGTTTCGCGGCAGCGGTAAATTTATCAATAAATTCTTGTTCTATATCTTGGTGCACAATCACCATGGAGGTTGAAGTACAGCGTTGTCCGGAGGATAGAAAACAAGCTCGCAATAATTCAGGTAAGGCGTGATCTATATCGGTATCGCTATGAATAATAGATGTATTTTTTCCACCAAGCTCGAGTGCAACTAGTTTACTGACATCGGTGCCAACAGCCTCTAAAATTTTCTTTCCAACGCCGTAAGATCCTGTGAAGAAAATACCTTTGATACTTGGATGTTTTAATATGCTTTGGGTTGTATGAGCGGTTCCATTAATAAGATTAACGACACCTTGGGGAAATCCTGCTTCGTGCATACACTCAATAAGAAGTTGGGAAGAATATATCGTCTTTTCACTGGGTTTAAAGATGATTGAATTTCCTGTGAGTAAGGCCGCTAGAATTTGCCCATTGGCCAAATGACAAGGAAAATTAAAAGGGCCAATAACCAAACAAGGCCCTAACGGTTTGTACACAACATGTCCGTCAATATGCGGAAGCACTTCGTTTATGGTTTCTTGTTCAATTCTTTTAAGAGAGTCAGTAATGGTGACATTGACTTTGGCACTTACGGCGCTGGCCTCAGTCATGGTTTCCCAAAGAGGCTTACCTGTCTCCAGAGCAATGGCACGAGCAATATCCTCTTTGCGTTTATCTACTACCGCTTGGTATTTTTTAAGATAATCAACCCTTTGTGCGAGTGATAATTTTCTCCAGCTATTATAGCCTGAGATCGCTGACTCAATAACATGACCAATATTATCGTAATCAATGGCCGCATCCCAGAGTTTTAAATCTAAATTGGCCGGACAGTATTTACTTATTTGCTCTGCGGTTTGAGTTATTTCTTTACTGGTAATTCCATTGGGAGAGCTAAATTTTCCATGATAGTAATCGCCGCGAAGTGTTAGTTCCATGATAAGTTCTCCTTGTATTTAAATTTTCTTAAGTATATACCCTTTTTATCACATATTTGCTGCAAAAAATCAGAGAATAAATAAACAATTAGTATAAAATAAGAGAAAAATATTTAAACAAATGAGGTAACAAATGGCCCAATTAGGCAGTTTATTTGATGAAATGTGGAAAGATTATCTTAAATTAAACCCTCAGGCACAAAAGATAGTAGATTTGCTTGAAGCCGAAGGTGAAAAAGTTATTAATGATCATATTGCTTTGAGAACTTTTAATCTTCCAGAGGTAACGATTGATGTACTCGCTCAACCCTTTTTGAAATTAGGTTATGAGTATAAAGGTGATTACCATTTTGAAGAAAAAAAATTATACGCGAAACATTACGAACACTCAGATCCCATGAAGCCAAAAGTTTTCATTAGTGAGTTACTGCTTGAAAAATTCTCTGATGAATTTCAAAAAACCATTAAAGAAAAAGTTAGTTCAGTACCTGCCTCTACTTATGCCGATGATTTTTTGGTGGTCAAAGGAAGGCCATGGGATTTATCAAGTAGCGAATATAATAAGTTAAAGGAAGAAAGTGACTATGGAGCCTGGGTTGCAGCGTTAGGTTATCGACCAAATCATTTTACAATTTTTATCAACGCACTAACCAAGCTGAATGAAATTAGGGAGCTGAATCAATTTCTAAAAGACAAAGGAATTGAACTAAATTCTTCCGGGGGAGAAATCAAAGGAAGCAAGGATGTTTATTTGGAGCAATCTTCAACTTTGGCCAATAATGTTGAGGTGGAATTCACTGATAAAACAATGACTATTCCCAGCTGTTATTTTGAGTTTGCCAAAAGATACCCGTTAGCAGATGGAACGCTTTATCAAGGTTTTGTCGCTAAGTCTGCAGACAAAATTTTTGAGTCTACAAACAAGGGACAATAACACGCGCATGAAGATAAAAGTCATCTATGTGGGGACAGATAGCAAGTATTGGAATAAACTACAAAGTCGCTTTCTGCAGGATTACCAGGAATACGAGTTCGAATTTTTAGATATCGTATCTACCGCAGAAGCCAATCCACTTGCAATATTTAAGTCGATCTATACTGAAATGCCTCAGATCGTATATTTAGATTTTTCCTTAGAAAGAAAAAAAATCTTACGTCTGGGTAAATGGCTTTGTCGAAATAATCAAACACGTTTGATATCTCTGGTTGGGCTGTATGATTTGAGTCAGGGATTTGATGCCTTAATTTCAAGCGTACATGCCACAATTAGGCTTAATCATATTAAGTCTAATGAAATTCATGATGTTATTTATGATCCAATTTCCCTTTTAGATGTGGATTTGGCCCATACCCCTAAGTATATTCATAGTTCCGAGTTGAAAGGCTTTACCATGTGTCAGCCGGTAAGAATTAGTTATATTCAAAATGATCGCTTCCACATTGAAACCAACTCTTATCTTAAAATGGAGCAGATTGTCGAATTAAGTAATCATCCTCTCAGTGATATTATGCCTTCATGTAAAATGTTTGTAGATAAGTTTTATGATAGGGACTTATATTATAATCGTCGCTTTGCTTACGATTTAGAGTTTATCTATTTGAACGATGGTTTCTTTTCAGCAACAAATGAGGATTGGAAGCTTTATAAAAAACTAAAGAATAATCCCGAGCTTGCTGATATGCTGGGACTTAATCGGCTAAAAAAAGAAGAGATCCTAGAAGAAATTGAAAAGCGC
>JBFEUX010000200.1:0-5387 GCA_041547255.1 Bacteriovoracaceae bacterium | reverse complement strand
AATGTAAATTATGTTGATCGAATGAAGGAAATTGAAAGCTTGGAAAGAAATATTGAAGAGCTTAAGACGGATTTATCCAAAAGTGCTGAAGCTATATCTAAAGAATATAAATATACGAGATTAGCTTTGGATCACTATTTATTAGAGGCCACTGATACGGAAGATGAAGATAATTTTTATTCTAAAAAGATTTACATGGAAGTATTGGCAAAAAAATTAAAAGGACTAAAACAGGCTCAGAAAAATTCCAATGGCCTTTTGAGTAGTTTACAGGATATTGAAAATAGCCTGACGAAGAAAAAGCAGGATGAAGAAGAGATATATAAGCTGATTGTTGAATTAGAAAGTAGTAAAAAAGAATACAGTGAGACTTATATCTCTCTTATGGAAAATAAAAATTTAGTTCAAGGCAAATTAGATAAACTCTTGGCCAAAAAGACGGCCATTAAAAAAGTTTATGCAAAAAGATCAGGCAAAAACTCAAAGATTCTATTTACCATGGGACTTCCTATTCAGTCGTTTGTAAAAGCTGACTCTAAGAATAAGGGAATTTCATTTCGCTATAATGAGACATCACCAATTAAAGCACCGCGTTCTGGCAAGGTCGTTTATGCGGGGGAATTGGCCAGTTATGGGAAAGTATTAATCATTGATCATGGTAGTGATGTGCGTAGTGTCTTATTAGGGGATATAGCAACAAAGGTGGCCAAAGGTGATTTGGTAGAACATAATCAAGTGGTCGGATACACCATGGTTGAGCCTGGGAATATAAAGACACTTTATTATGAGGTAAGAAAAAAGAATGTGGCCCAAAATACTCTGCAGTGGGTGGCTAAAAAAGAAAAAGAAATTTTAAAAATATAAGTCATGAGGAAATAAGAAATGCATAAGTTAATAATTGGGATGGTTCTCTTTTTACAGGCATCTCAAGCATACACAGTCACAAAATCCCGTTATGAAGAGTTAGAACTATTTAATAAAGTTCTTTATTTAATTGAAAGTAAATACTATCGCGAAGTTGATACCAATAAGCTGGTTGAAGGTGCTATTAAGGGGATGATGGATACTCTGGATCCTCATTCTGCATTTTTGAATAAAGAGTTTTATAAGAAGATGCAAGCTGATACCGATGGAGAATTTGGAGGCCTTGGTATTGAAGTTACTCAAAAAGATGGTGTTGTCTATGTCGTGACTCCTATTGATGATACACCCGCTTATAGGGCCGGAATCCTTCCTAAAGATAAAATTATTGAGATTAATCATGAATCAATTCTTGGATTAACTTTGGATCAGGCCATAGATAAAATGAAAGGTGATGAGGGTTCCAAAATTCACTTGGGTATTGCACGAGAGGGTGAAAAAGGCATTAAGCATTTCACTTTAAAACATGAAAAAATCCTCGTGAAAGCTGTAAAATCATTTCTTATAAAAAATAACTACGCTTTTATTCGTTTAACTCAGTTCCAAAGAAGATCAGCTAAAGAAATCCAAAAAGCCTTGGCAAGTTTACAAAAGAAAGCTTCCAAGCGCGGTGGTATTAAAGGGATTATTCTGGACTTAAGATCTAATCCAGGTGGGTTGCTAGACGAAGCAGTTAATGTATCCTCTTTATTTTTAAAAGATGGTGTTGTTGTATCAACAGAATCCAGAGATGCGAGTAAGAAGAATATATACTATGTAAAAAAGAGTATGAAAAAAGATTTAACCACACCACTCGTAGTTCTAGTCAATGGTGCCTCAGCATCTGCTTCTGAAATTGTTGCGGGTGCCCTGCAAGATCATAAAAGAGGTATTATTTTAGGTAGCCAGACTTTTGGAAAAGGTTCTGTTCAGACAGTTGTTCAAATTGATGACGATAATGGATTAAAATTTACCATTGCCCAATATATGACTCCTAAAAATAGAAAAATTCAGGCCCTCGGCATTGTTCCTGATATAAACCTGGACCAAATGGCCCCTGGTTGGTTGGAAGAGCATAAGCAGGAAATAGAATTTATAAGAGAAAAAGATTTACGTAACCATTTAACGGCGACCATAGAGACTAAAGAAGAGAAAGAAAGACGTTTAAAAGAGGAAAAAGAAGAGAGAATGAATAGGGCCGCTGCAATTAAAAAAAGAGCTAAGAAGAATAATAAGAAATCAGATGATATCTTTAAAAAATATGATCCCAATACAGATTATCAAGTGTTGCAGGCAGTACGTTTCTTGAAAACCTATAAGTTTTTTCAAGCTCGGAAGAGTGAAAAGAAAACAATTTAATAGCTTTGAGTATGGAAATAAAAGTTGCTAGCGTTTCGGAAATTGTCTATTCCATAAAAAAAAGTCTAGAACAGGAGTTCCGGGAAATAACCGTGATGGGGGAGATTTCCAATTTGTCTTACTCCTCAGCAGGTCATTATTATTTTACTTTGAGTGATGAGAATGCCGCATTAAGTTGCGCCCTGTTTAAAATGGATGCATTCAAAAATCCAGTCATTCGTAAATTAAAAGATGGTGATAAGGTTATGCTTAGAGGCCCCATAAGTGTTTATGCAAAAAGAGGAACCTTTCAAGTTATTTGTAAGCGTATCACACCCTATGGCAAGGGGGACCTTAAGGCCCAATATGAATTTTTAAAAGAAAAGTTGCGCAGCGAGGGGATATTTGATGAAGAATATAAACTAGAGGTACCCGAATTTCCTAGAAGGATCGCAGTTCTCACCGCTAAGCGGGGAGCAGCGTTACAAGATTTTTTAAATATCTTAAAACGTCGTTCTATCTGGCTGGATGTGCTGATTTGTCCAGTAACGGTTCAAGGAGATGATTGTGCTCCTTCTGTGATTAAGGCGCTAGAAAAAGTACAAAAATTGGATGATATAGATGTCATTGTCATTACTCGTGGTGGTGGTTCAATGGAAGACTTATGGGGCTTTAATGATGAAAGACTGGTGAGAAAAGTTTTTGCATGTAAAATTCCTGTAATTAGTGCTATCGGACATCAGGTTGATTATACTCTCTTGGACTATGTAAGTGATCTACGCTGTGAAACACCTTCTGCTGCGGCAGAGGTATTAAGCCAAACTCAAACAGGATTAAAAGAGCGCTTAAGGGGCAATGGTAATCATCTAAAGAGTTTGTTTGTGAGTTTTAAGATGTCCTTACAAGAAAGACTTGACCGAGTTAACCCCATGCAGTTTTTACATCAATTGCACCAGCTTTTAGGAAAGCATCGCTTGAGTTTAAAAGAATTGGATTTTTTTTCAAAGGAAGATGGATTAGATATACGAGGACATCAAACTTATATTGATGAATTAGCATCTAGATTAGAGCGCAAAGTTCATCTGGATACCGAACAACTTGAAAATAAACTAAACCTCTTTTCTAAAGTTTTAAACAGTCTGAATCCGCATAATGTCTTGGGAAGAGGATATACTTATCTAAGTCTGGAGAGCGGGAAAGTACTTTCAACATCAAAGGAATTTGATAGTATAGTACCAGAACAAGTCATTGATGTGCATTTTAGTGATGGTAAGCGTCAAGTAAAAAAGGTGGAGTAATGAAGTTACTATTAGTTGTTTTGACCTTTATGATTTTGTCCTGTGCTACTGGCCCCAAGGCTAAATCAAAAGCTCAAAATAAGATTGTGGTAAAACCACAGCAGTTTAATGTTTACAATGGCAAGGTTAAGTTTATGTCCTTTGCCGTTGATTACCCTGATGGGGTTTATAAGTTAGCTTGTTATCCTCAAATTGAAGGTGAAGAAATAGATGAGGCAACAGCTGAAAAAAAAGAAATGCCAGTTAAAATTTCTAAGAAAAAATTATATTTATATTACGCAGAAAATTATCATTCTATTGTTGATCAACAATATTGCTACCTAGCTGGACAGCATATTATTACGATGAATGTAAAACAATACCCTTACAAAGAGGAAAGGTTACGCGTAGATAAATCAAAAGTTGTGTTAAGTGAAAAAGACCAAAAGCGAGTGGAAAAAGAATGGGAAATGACTCAAAAACTTTATAAGAATTCGATACAGGATTTTTTGATTGATAAACCTTTTAAGCTTCCTTTGAATTCTTATATTACCAGTCGTTATGGTAAGAGAAGAATATTTAATAATTTAAAGAAAACCCAGCATTTGGGTAATGATTTCAGGGCGGCAGTCGGAGTACCTATTCCAGCATCCAACCGAGGAAAAGTCGTTTTCACGGGTAATCTTTTTTATACAGGTAATGTGGTGATTATTGATCATGGTATGAATATCTTTAGTCTTTATGCTCACTTATCAAAATTTAAGGTTACCGAAGGATCAGTGGTGGAGCAGGGACAAATTGTGGGGCTTGCCGGTCGTACAGGAAGAGTTTCCGGGCCACATTTGCATTGGGGTATAAAATTAAATGGAAACAATATAGATGGCTTTTCGCTTGTTAAAGAGTCAAAAAATCAATTTGTAAGCAATGCATCTGTTAAGTGAAATTCCTGTTTATTTCGATCCTTTCCTTCGATCTCATGACCGGACTTTTACAACTTATATAGACAGTTTAATACAAGAATTCGATTTCAAGTCAGTTACGGCCTTAGAGGCAAATAAATCTGGAGTTCCCTTTCTGGTTATTTATCATGATCTGCCAAAACTACCGGCAGATTTTAATACAGATAATGCCATTTTTGTTTACTATCAGGGAGCTAATTTAGATCTCTTGAAATCAGCTGAGAAAAAGTTTGATACATTTGAAGTCAGTAATGTACTTGAATTTCAGCAATTATGGCCTTTGATACAGGATGCGTTGTCTTGTTATTTAAATAAAGCAGAATATTTATTTGCAAAAAATAATTCCTATCCTTTAAAAAAAATATTTTCTAAACAGAATATGGAAAGTTTAAAGAATGTGGCCAATGATGTTAGGGTTTTTAATTTTCGAATGGGATTACTAACCTCAGGGAATATTGAAAATGCGATGCTTTTTGTTAGAGACTTTTTTCGAGAGGAGCATGGTGCAGAAGGTGGCCTTGATCAAGTTGCAAAATTAATGAGTTTGTCTGGAACTTATGAAAGTTTGCCCTTAGGACCCATAGATGAGCATTTGGTTTTTTTATGGTGGAAAGGTGAGATAAAGGAAGTACCTCTTTACTACTATTTTATAGAGGAGTTTATTGAAAATCTTCGACCAACCATGATTGTGAAAAAAGAAGAGGAGAATTGGGAGGATATTAAGAACACCTTGGAGACACCAATTCTTTTAATTGATAAATTCGAAAATATCCTTTCACATAATAAAGCTTTTATTGATTTAAACTTTTCTCTAAAAGCTTGTCTGGAACTGGAGCATAACCAACAGGTGCCAATTGAGGATAAGCTTTATCGGGTGATAAAAAATAAAGATGAAGAGGGAAGTACGAGCTTT
>JBFEUX010000165.1:0-6906 GCA_041547255.1 Bacteriovoracaceae bacterium | reverse complement strand
GCTATTAAATGCTCTTTTACTTGCTCTGGGGGGATATTTAGTTCTTCTTGGAGAATTAAGTGTGGGGCAGTTGGTTGCAGCTGAAATTATAGTGAATGCAATTCTCACTCATTTTCTTTATGCAAAAAAATATCTGGAATCATTTTATGATATGTATGCTGCCTCAAATAAGATTAATGTGTTTTATGAGTATATTGATAAGCACGTTGCCAAGTCTGTTGCAGAAGAGAGAGAAAAGACAACATTATATTCACAAATGAGCAGCAATTATCATAAAGATTTTAAGTCGCTTGAGTCCGTAAAGAGACCAAAGAACTTTTGGTACACTCTTAAAGTTTTTACTGCTTCTTTTTTAAGTATATGTTTAATTCTTGCTTTTGTTCCTTGGAGACAATTTAGTCGTGGAGAAGGAAGAGTGATTGCTCTTGATCCAAATGAGCGCTTACAAGTGATTACTGCTCCTATCAGTGGAATCGTTAAAAAGTGGTTGGTGCGAGATGGACAAGCTGTAAAAATGGGGGATGCTATCGTTCAGTTAGTGGATAATGATCCTAGTTATTTGGAACGATTAAAGTCAAAACTGGAAGCCGCTCAATTTAAGCTTGATGCTTCGGAGGAAGCTACTCAAACCGCAAAGTTAAATTACGAGAGACAAAAACAGCTCGTAAAAGATGGTTTGAGTTCATCTAAAGAGTTCGAACAGGCCAAAATAAAATATAAAAAATTAAAAGCTGAGCAGGCAACGGCCGCTGTATCTTTAGCGAAGGCTAAAGTCGATCTGTCACGTCAGCAGCAAGTTGTGTATGCTCCACATGATGGTCAGATTTCTAAGATTCTACTGGGGGCTGGTGTTACAAATATTAAGAGGGGAGGGGCATTAGTCGAATTTGTTCCCTCTGCTGACTCATTGGCGGTAGAGCTTTTTCTTGCTGGTAATGACTTACCACTTGTTTTTTCAGGAAGAAAGGTTCGACTTCAATTTGAAGGATGGCCGGCCCTGCAAATGACTGGTTGGCCTTCTGTCGCTATTGGTAGCTTTGGAGGTGTCGTAACCGCAATAGATCCAATTATTGGAAAAAATGGAGCTTTTAGAGTTCTCGTTATCCCTGATGAAAATGAAAAAGATACTTGGCCGGATAATCGATTTTTAAGGCAAGGGACGAGAGTGGTTGGAATTGTTAACTTAGATGAAGTTTCAATTGGCTACGAGTTATGGAGACAGATAAATGGTTTTCCCAAATCTATGTCTAGCCAACCTGTCGATGATAAAGAGGACAAGAAAATATGAAACTAGTCATTTGTCTGTCCATTTTATCTTTTTATAAAGCAAGCTTTGCTTTGTCTGTAAATGAGGTCGTGCAGTCCAGTTTAAATTATTATCCAGAGGTATTAATCTCTTTAGAGAAAATTAATCAGCAAATGGGAAAAGTGTCTGAACATGAAGGCAGTTTCGATTTACATCTAAAAGGGGAATTGGATAAAAGACTTGATGGGTATTACGATGGTGAATATTCAAAACTTAGCCTGGTAAAACCAATTCCAAGTTTAAATACAAAAGTTTATATAGGAATAAGAAAGTCTTCTGGCGAGTTTCCAAGTTACGAAGGTAAAAATGTTACTCTTTCACAAGGGGAACAATTTATGGGTCTTTCTATTTCCCTTATTAAAGATGCACTGATCGACTTAAAACGATATAAATTGCTGATGAGTAAGCAAGTTGCCAGGCAGTCAAAGGTTGAATTAGAAAAACAGAAAATTAAAGTGCAAACAAATGCAATCAAGGCTTATTGGTTATGGTATGTAGCTGGAGGAAAACTCAAGGTTTATCAAGAGATTCTTAGGCTATCTTTGGATCGCTCAAGCAAGATAGCCAAAAGAGTTAAACGAGGTGACTTGGCAAAACTCTACACCCTTGAAAATAATCAGTATAATCTGAAACGTGAAGTTTTAGTAAAACAGGCAACACAAGAGTTTCGTCAAGCCAGTTTATACTTAAGTCTTTTCTATCGAGACAAAAAGGGCCACCCACAAAAAGTCACGGAAAAGGATTTGCCAAAAAATATTGTTGTTGCCATTCCACGTGAATATAAAAAGTCAGGTAATGATGCTAAAGCAGTGGCGAGAAGCTTAGATTTAAAAGTACTAGATGTAATTGAAAAACAAACTACGCTTGAAACAAAAATTGCTCATAATGAGTTTCTCCCTAGCTTGGATCTTTCAATTGAAACTGCCCAGGACAGAGGTAATGGACTTTATCAATTGGAGGAAAAAGAAGATAGAATCTTATTAAGTCTAAACATTCCACTGCAAGTAAGAAAAGGAAGAGGAAAACTTGCCTACGCTAAGGCAAAAATGAAAGAGCTGCAGAAAAAAAAGCAGTTTACCCTTGAGAAAATTAGAGTAGAAGTTGCCAATTTGGAACAAAAACTTCTAACACACGCTGAAGTCTTTAATTTAACAGAAAAACAAATCGCATTGAGTAAAAAACTAGCACAGATGGAGCGAAAAAAGTTCTTTATGGGAGGAAGTGATCTTCTACGAGTAAACCTTAGGGAAGAAGTAGTTGCAGAGGCCCAAATAAAAAGACTATCGGCCATTTTAAAGTACAAATTTGTAGAAGCTGGTATGCACGAAATTACAGTTGAGTTTATTTAAATTTCTTTAACTCATCCCAACAGGTTGTGTACTTGGGGCTTTTGAAGTTGCGATTCATGCGCCAGGAGATATCTTCGGTGCCACATGCCATACTCTTTATAACATTATACCCATTCATAAAATTGATATAGTCGATGCATTTCATAAGCTGTAGGTCTTTTTCAGTATCATAATCTTCCAAAAAATCGATTTGGTATTCTGTGGAATTAAAAAAGTTCATAAGTCGCACACCTGCTTTTTTGTATTCAAAGCCAGCGCGATAACCGCGCTCAAGTAGTTTTAGCGCGATCTTAATAAGCTTATGGGTGTCACTGGTTGGGTTCGCTAATTTTTGCGATTCAAACATAAAATATTGCCCATTATTTTTAAAGGGGTTGGTACGGGCGAAGACACAGACTTCCAGACAAAAAGAATCTTGGGCCCTTAGCTTTTCTGCGGCATCTGTGATGTAATTGGCAATAATTTCTTTCAGAGAGGGAAGGTCATAAACGGATTGGCCAAAGCTGCGAGAGCACATAATTTCTTTTTTCTTCTCAATATCCAGCTCAAGCTCAAAGCAATTTATTCCCATCAGTTCATGTTTTATTTGCAGACCTGTTTTGCTTAAAAGTTTCTGAATAAGATCTTCATTGTGATAATCTCTGAAGTCTTTGGCGGTTTTAATTCCAAGCGTATTTAGCTTTTCGGCACTTCTGCGTCCAATGCCCCAGATATCTTTGATAGGGGTCCTCGCCAGTCCGATATCCTGGTATTGCTGGTTCATTAAAGACACGACTCCTTGTGCCTTGTTAGATTTTTTTGCCAGATGATTGGCGACTTTGGATAAGACTTTTGTGGGAGCGATACCAACACCAACGGGAATGCCGATATTTTTTAAGATGGTGTTTTTAATCTCTCTTCCGTATGCATCCAGATTGGCAATGCCAGTTAGATCCAGGAAAGCTTCATCGACTGAGTATACTTGAATTTGTGGGGCCAGCTGGGCGAGGGTAGACATCACCCGCTCTGATACATTGGTATAAAGTGAGAAATTGGATGAGAATATGGCCACATCATGTTTTTGACATAAGTTTTTTATTTTAAAGTAGGGGGCGCCCATTTTTATACCTAGCGCCTTGGCCTCATTGGTTCTCGCGATAGCACAACCATCATTATTAGAGAGGACAATCACAGGTTTGTCTTTCAAATCAGGTCTAAAGAGGCGCTCACAGGAACAGTAAAAAGAATTACAGTCGACCAGGGCATAGCATGTTGTTTTCAATAAAAATTTCTCGCAAGTCCCACCACAATACCAAAGAGTTCAAGTTGATCTTCTTCTGTAATCATGATGTCTTTATGTTTTTTATTAAATGATCTGAGAATCACTTTTCCTTCAGCTTTAATATATTGCTTACAGATAGCTTGGTTATTGTAAAAAAAGGTGGCAACAGCTCCATGGAAAAGATTAAGGGAGCGATCTACGATCAAAATATCACCAGAGATAATATAAGGAGACATGGAATCTCCATCGGCCTTAACGAAAAAGCTGGCCTCTTTATTTTTGATAAACTTCTGATCCAGCGATAGGTGATCTTCTACAAAATCATCTGAGATACCAAAGAGCCCACAGGAAACGACACCTCCATAAAGAGGGAGATAATGCATGTAAATGTCTGAATTTTCAAAAGGTTTGCCTTCAAAATGTACTTTCATGTTTATATTATACACTTCCGTAACATTTCCGTAAATATGCGTTGCTCTGGCCATTTTTTGCCTAGTAGGGCCTATTACTGGGCGAGTTTGCTGGCCAGTTTGAAAACTTCTAGCAGGTTTTGTCCCGTCCCAACTGTGATGTGTTTTATTATATTCTTTTTATCGAGCACGATAAACATGGGGTAGGCAGATACGAAGTAAGCTTCTTGAATTTTATCACTCTCTCCTTGCATGAAGAGGACAGAGTCATTGATCACTTTTTTTTCTTTGGCCAAAGCTAGATACTTTTTTAGTTTTAATGGCACTTCATTGGAGATAGCGAGCATATTAATATTGGGATTAGTCTTAGCAAACTCAGAAACGATGGGGTGCGCTTGTAAGCAGGCTCCACACCAGGTGGCCCAAAACTCGAGGATGGTGACTTTGTTATTCTTTTTTAAGTTAAACTCTTTGTCTTTTGATCCGGAATAGATCTTTGCTTTAAAGTCGGGAGCTTTTTTATTGAGCAGTCTTTTTTCTGCTAACTCAGTAATTCCCGGCATGGCCTCAAGCTTGAGTGTGGTTTCTTTATTTTTCTTCTGGGATAGATATTTGACTTTAACTTCATGGCCTACGCCTTTATTGCCGACGATGGCAATGAGTTCTTTAGGGGATGAGACTTTACTATTATCGATGGAAAGAATAATATCGCCAGCTGTAAGCCCTGCACGAAAGGCGGGAGTGTCTGGAATTGCCGCCTTAATCAATACCCCTTCTTGGGCAGGCTCAATTTGTATTCCCATCCAAGGGCGCACCGAGGTTTGGGCAAAGAGATAGAGGGGATATAATAGGCTGAAAAATAGTAATAGTGTTTTCATGCCTTGATTATATAAGAATTTTTAAATTAATAAACATTAAATCATTTTACTCGGATCAACGACTTCATCAAATTTTTTGGCATTCATAAAACCAAGATCTATGGCCGCTTGTTTGAGAGTGGTGTCGTTTTCGTACGCGCGATTGGCCACTTGAGCGGCGTTGTCGTAGCCAATATGTGGATTTAAAGCAGTGACTAACATAAGTGAGTTATTTAAGTGTTCCTGAATGCGCTTCATATTGGGTTGTATCCCGCGAACACAATTATAATTGAAAGAGCGACAGCTATCGGCCAGTAAGCCCGCCGAAGTTAAAAAATTATATATCATCATGGGTTTAAAAGTATTTAATTCCAGTTGTCCACTCATTCCAGCGATAGACATGGCAGTGTCATTTCCTATGACCTGGGCACACACCATAGTAAGCGCTTCAGCTTGAGTCGGGTTTACTTTACCTGGCATGATAGAGGATCCGGGCTCATTTGCCGGTAGAATAATTTCCCCAATCGCTGTGCGTGGGCCCGAGCTAAGAATTCTAATATCATTTGCAATTTTCATAAGTGCTACTGCTAATTGCTTGAGGGCCCCATGGGATTCAACCAGGGCATCATGGGCAGCAAGTGAGGCGAATTTATTTTTAGCGGGTTTAAAAGGAAGCTTAGTTAGCTCAGTTAATTTGGCAACAACCATTTCACTGTAACCTGCTGGCGTATTTAAGCCGGTACCAACAGCGGTACCTCCAATAGCTAATTCAGCTAAATGGGGCAGAGTACTTTGAATGGCCTTTAAAGAAGAATCTAACTGAGTCGCATATCCGCTAAATTCTTGTCCCAGTGTGAGCGGGGTAGCATCCATAAAATGGGTACGGCCAATCTTTGTTATGCTTTTAAACTCATTTGCTTTAAGCTCAAAACTTTCTTTGAGTGCAGTAAGAGCAGGTAGCATTTTTTCTGTAAGTATTTTATAGGCACTGATATGCATAGCCGTTGGAAAAGTATCATTAGAAGATTGTGATTTATTAACATCGTTATGTGCTGAAAGAAATCTACTTCCATGAGCTAAGTTATTTCCTAATAAGACATGGGCCCTATTGGAAATAACTTCGTTGATATTCATATTCGTATGAGTGCCAGAACCAGTTTGCCAAACACTTAAAGGGAATTCCTGGTCTAGCTTTCCGTCTGCGATGTCGTCACACACTTGAGATATGAGTTCCATTTTGGCTTTTTCTAAAATACCTAACTTGTAATTGGTAAGTGCGGCAGCTTTTTTGATTATCACTAAAGCATAGATAATGTCTTGTGGTATTTGTTGTGAACCAATTTGAAAGTTCTCCAGTGATCTTTGAGTTTGCGCTCCCCAATAGCAGTCAGATGGGATTTCGACTTCACCTAAGGTATCTTTTTCAACTCTGGTTAATTCAACGTTTATTGATTCAGTTTTCATTGTGGAAATTCCGTGTCAGTCTCTTCTGTATTGACTTCGTGTTCAACAAAATCAATAAAATCCTGGACACCATTTTTCCACGGCATTTCGGTAATGCATTTTTTGTGAAAACGAGAATCATAAAAAGTGATAAAACCTTTATTATCAATCTGTAGATCATGTGTTTCAATATCACGTGCTTCAGAGTAAACTGTTTCCCCGGTATCGAGGCGTTTGGCATGAATCATAGATGACTCCTTGATCTAAAATAGCTGATAGC
>JBFEUX010000174.1:0-6636 GCA_041547255.1 Bacteriovoracaceae bacterium | reverse complement strand
GCTTCTGAGGTGAAGTTACAGGTGGTCATGTGTATTGATGATCGTGAAGAGTCAATCAGAAGACACTTGGAAGAATATAGTGAAGAAATCGAAACCTTTGGATACGCTGGGCATTTCGGTTTAAATATGATGTTTAAAGGCTTGCATCAGGCCCATTTCCGTGCGCTTTGTCCGGTATCTGTACGACCTGAGCATTTTGTTTGGGAGCGGTCTGCAGATATAAATCAAGAAGTATCTTCAAAAAGTAAGTTAGGCAGGATTAAACAGTTGTTTTTCTATCATTCGAAGACTCCAATTATAGGGGCTTTTCTTGCGTTACTTTTAGCACCATTTGCTTTGTTGATGTACTTTTTAGATACACTTTTACCTAAGCAGGGCCACGACTTTAAGCAATTCATAGATAAATTGTTTGTGAGCTCAGAAGATGACGTGGTGATGGAATATGAATTTAACGAAGAGAACAAGCTTAGAGGTTATACTGTAGAGGAAATGGCCGATGTGGTTTTTGCTATGCTAAAGACTATTGGCCTAAAAGATGGTTTTGCCCCCTTAATTTATATTTGTGGACATGGATCAAAAAATATTAACAACCCTCATGAAGCAGCTTATGACTGTGGAGCATGCTCTGGTGGGAAGGGATTTCCAAATGCGAAACTATTTTCCACTATGGGTAACCGTGAGGATGTAAGAAAGTTAATAGCATCTAAGTATCAAGTACAGATCCCTGATACGACTAAATTTGTTGCCGGCTATCACAATACTTGTAATGACGACTTGTTAATTCTAGAACCCAATAAATTAGAAACAGAGGAATACAGCTATTTAAGCCAAGTCTTTACTGAAGTTAATAAACATGATGCTAAGGAACGAGTGCGTAAATTTGAAAATGTATCCTTAAATGTCAGTGAAGAAGCAGCTCTCGATCACGTGCAATCTCGCGCCATTAATATGTCGCAACCTAGACCTGAATATGGGCACTCAACTAACACTCTTTGTTTGGTGGGAACTCGTCAAAGAAGTCGAGATATCTTTTTAGATCGTAGGGCCTTTCTGGTTTCATATGATCAAAACAAGGATGAAAACCTCGATGTTTTAGAGGCCCTTATTAACTCAATTGTTCCGGTATGTGCGGGGATCAATCTGGAATACTACTTTAGCTATGTCGACCGCGAATATTTTGGTTCGGGTGTTAAACAGCCCCATAATGTAACGTCCTTAATGGGAGTTATGACGGGCTATCGTAGTGATTTAAGATTAGGACTTCCATGGCAAATGGTGGAGATCCATGAGCCCATGCGCATCACAATTGTGCTAGATAGTGAGCTTGAAAAATTTAAATCAGTAATGGAAAACTGCCAATCTAAGAATTTGATTGTGAATTACTGGGTAAGAATTATCGTCGCCACTCCAGATAAAAAATATTATTTGTATGAAAACGATGAGTTTGTTCTCATTGATACCAGTAAATATGCTCACTACATCAAAGAATATAGTAATAATAAAGCAATATATGAGGGCAAAACGGAAATTATCGATTTTGCCTTAATAGAATAGGATTTAAATGGCCTTACAAATTTTAATGTTTATATTTATTTTATTGGTACTTAACCTATTTTACCTAGGTGTGACCTATCCATTTTATGGATTACGGCCATCTGAAAAAACAGTAAGGCGGATATTTACTTTTATTGGAGTTTTCTCCACTTTATGTATGGGATTTCTTTTATTTCAAGATGTCCAGCACGGTGAGTATGAATTTTTTAAACATGTTAAACTTGTGATAGATGTTAAAAATATCATTATATATTTAACTTCATCAGTTTTACTGGCCATTACCAGTTTGTTCTCCTTTACTTATATTCACAAGGATATATCGTTTCATAAATTCTTTTTGAATTTATCGCTATTCTGGCTGGGAATTTATTTATTTATCTTCTCTAATGCAGGGCTGATTACTTTTGCCGGGTGGGAGTTTATTGGTATTAGTTCTATTTTTCTGATTTCTTATTATCATTATAGAAAATCACCAATCTTTAGTTCTATCTATGTTGTTAACTATTATAAGCTTGCTGATATTATTCTTTTGGCATGCATCCTATTTTTAAGTCATTCTCATATCTTAAATAATCATACTGAATATCAGGAGTTTTTATATCTTGGAATAGTCATTGCCGGATTAATTAAATCTGCATCTTTTCCTTTCACCTCCTGGCTACCTAAGGCAATGGAAGGGCCAACCCCTTCAAGTGCGATCTTTTATTCAGCGTTGTCAGTTAATACTGGGGTCTTGTTGATCTGGAAATTCATGCCACAAATCGCCGAACATGATATTGCTAAATATGTTTTACTTGCGGCCGGTGTGATGACGGTACTTTACTCATCCATCTTAAGTAGAGTGCAAAGTGATATTAAATCTAATTTAGTCTATTCATCATCAGCGCAAATCGGCTTGGTATTAATTGAACTTTATTTAGGTTACACGGACTTTGCTCTGGTACACCTATTTTCTAATTCATTTTTTAAATGTTACCAATTTATGCGCACTCCCTCTGTTCTCAATATTTATCATACGATGGAAGGAGAGTATGGACAGGTTTTTACTAAGAACGGAATCTTTGTTCAAAACTTATTGCCAAAATGTGCCCGAGAAAAATTATATTTCATGGCCATTAACCATTTTTACCTGGATGAAATCATTCGTTTACCATCGCTCTTTATTCAAATGATTGGCAAAGTGGTAAAGTTTGTGCTTTTTCCGCTTGCAGCACCCAAAGAAAGAATTACTTATAAATCCCTAATCTGGTGGGGGTATTATGTAGTTGTCACTCTGGCCATTGGCTATAATGCTCTGGTAGTTGATGATAGCTATTTTGATATCATTCCGCTGTTAATCTTTTTATTAGCGACTGTTATCTACACAGAAAAGAATACCTATTCATTTGTAGCGTTATTTTTTATCTACAAGATTTTGGAAAGTTTTATTATACACGGAGTGCACACCAACGAGCCTTTAAAGTTAATAGGGATTTTTGTTGTGGGTCTGTTCACTCTGTTATTAGTTGTAAATAACCGCGAAAAACTGGGAAAAGGTCAAAAGGTCTTCGTGCAGGTTTTGGCCTTATTTTTTATGTTGTTTTTCACCAACTTCCCATTCTTATTACAATCACTTGTAAATGAGCATATTATAGATGCTTTCATTATGAAGGATAAAATTGGTGATTTAGCTTTATATGCTGTAGGAAACACGCTATTTAATATTGGTTTATATAATTTTGTATTTAATCGAGTTTATCTCGAGGAGGGGCACAATGGATAAGCACTGGAAAGAGGATATAATATCCGGTTTTATTATTTTCTTAATTGCATTACCGCTTTCAATTGGAATCGCTTTGGCAGCAGGAGCACCAGCATCAGCAGGTATTCTTTCGGCCATTTTAGGCGGTATTATTGGAACATTTATAACTGGGACGCATATCGCGATTAATGGGCCAGCAGCCGGCTTAATCGTTGTAATTTCCGGATCCATCATCAGTCTCTCGGATGGCGGCGATTTAATGCTCGGTTTTAAACGAACTCTGGCCGCAACAATTGTAGCCGGTGTCTTACAAATTTTAGTTGGGGCATTTAGACTAGGGAAATTAACTTTCCTTGCCCCTAGTTCGGTTGTTCACGGAATGCTTGCTGCCATTGGGGTGATTATCATGGTTAAGCAAACCCCAGTCCTGCTAGGAGTTAAGGCCACTTCAGGTTCAATTCCTGGAATTATAGCTGAGTTGCCATCTTTAATTTCTCATAACGATGTACCCATCTTTCTAATCGGTGGCATCTGTTTCTTGCTTTTAGTGGCTTGGAGATTTCTTCCTAAAAAAATCGTAAATATCATTCCGGGCCCTCTCGTGGCAGTTGCGACTGGTCTTATCTTTAGCTACGGAATGGATTTGGAACATGAACATTTTGTTCAATACTTTAATCATGATTATAGTGTAGGACCTAATTTTTTAGTACATGTACCAGCCTCGATTAAACAACTATTTATTTTCCCAAGTTTTGATATCGTCTTTTCTGGAAGAAGCTTTGCCAATATCATGACGATCTTTTTAGTTGGAAGCTTAGAAAGTTTATTGAGTGCTTATGCTGTTGATAAATTAGACCCCTACAAAAGAAAGTCAAATCTTGACTTTGACATTATCGGAAAAGGGATTACTAATATCTCCTGTGGGATGTTAGGGGCCTATCCTATTATTACAGAAATTGTAAGAAGTTCCGCTAATATTTCTAATGGCGCGAAAACAAAATGGGCCAACTTTTTTCATGGTATCTTTATTTTCGTATTCGTTGCTTTGTTCCCAACCATTTTAAATCATATTCCTTTAACTGCCTTGGCCGCAGTTTTAATTTTAGTAGGGTATAATCTGGCCCATCCTAAAGAATTTGTGCATATGTGGCATACAGGTAAAGATCGTTTCTTTTTCTTTACGCTGACCATGGTTGTGACTTTAGTAGAGGATTTACTGATTGGGATCGCGGTAGGCTTTATTGCTAAATTAGTTTTTACTGCCTTTAAAGGGGTTAAACTCAAAGAGTTATTTGCACCTGAGATTCATGTCGTTCACGATGATCAAAAATCAACCATTCATTTAAATTCTAACGCTATTAGTTTAGGTTATTTAAAAGTGAAAAAATTCCTGGAAAGTGAAGAGTTTAAAGATGAGGTTGAAGTAAATAAAAATGAATACTTTATTGATTATACCATATCAGAGCTGATTAAAGACTACACTAAAGGAAACAAAAACTAGGTTAACTTGATGAAAACGGATGCTGAGAAATTCTATTATATTTCAGAATTGAAAAAGGCGACAGATATACTAGATGATTTGACCAGCTATATCTCTCAGAAAGGAGTTAATGAAGAAACTCTAGTGAGGATAGCAGATGTGCTTAGCATCCTAAAAAAACTGCACAAGTTAAATGAATCAGTAATTGATTAACAAAACATACTCCCTAACATCATTGCTTTTTTCAAGATGTTGTTTGTGTAGGTAGCGAAGGTCTCTTGCCTTCGCTACTTTTACAGCAATAGGGATAGCTACGTTTAAAGACGAGGAATAATATGAAAAAAATTTTAATAGCAACAGCATTATTGACTTCACTTAGCTCTCACGCCCAATTCTACGGCAGGCTAAAATTAAATATGATAGGCTCAGATAATGCTCTCAATTCTTTTAATAATATAAATATGAGTGCTCCCACTTCGGCCACCAACACCGATCTTTATACGGGAGAAGATGGGGATCGACTTAGCTTTCAAGCGGTACAATCTCGTTTTGGTGGAAAAATAAAAATGAATCCTCATGTGATGGGCCTAATCGAAATGGATTTTGTCGACTTTGCCCAGGCCAGTCCTACCACATCAGCTCATCCGCGTTTACGTCGGGCCTTTATTGAGCATAAGCTATCAGAAAACTTTACCCTACAGGTGGGACAGGATTGGGATCTCTTCAGTGGTCTTAACCCAAAACTTTTTAATTATGTAGGAAATTACTTTAATGCGGGTAATATCGGTTTTATGCGCCAGCAAATTATCGGAAAGTATAAACTTAATAAAGACCAGCTCTCTTTTGCCATCGCCCAGGCCGGTAAAAGTTCTGCCCATACTGAAACCGAGCTAGAAAATGACAAGCATGCCTCACTCACAGCTGTTTATGAGAAGGCGGTCAGCGCAGGGATTATCCAACTCGGAGTGATTGCTTCCGAAAGAAGTTTCAATAATCAATTGCAAAAAATTTGGGGTGTGAGTTTGGGCGCCAAATTAAACTATGGCAAAAACCAAATTATAGCGGAGTTCTATAATGGCGAGGGGCTTAATAAACTAGCATTGCTTTCTTTACCTAATAATAATTTTGCCCATGAATATGGTGGTTATATTACCTCTCAATATGAGTTAAACGAGTCCAACTATATCTTTGCAGGGATTGGGGTGGCGAAGACGCAAAACCCCGGTCTCAGTAGCTATGATGCTGTAAATGAGAAATTTGCTAATCTAGGGGCCAAGGCGAATACCAATGTACGTGGGGGCCATGTCTACAAGCAAGATGGAGTAGAGTATTACACTGAGCTAACTTATTATGAAACTGAGTACGAAGACAGTTTTAAAGCTACCAGTATCGAACTGGGGACTTTGCTGTACTTCTAATCGATACCTTTTGCGAGTGTCATAAATTGATCGATATCTTTTTGGCGCTCTTGGATTTGCGAGATAAAGTCATCAATATTGGAAGGTGTACTTTTAATTTTGATGCTAAAGCATACCTCACCAGATTTTAAGGGCTCAATTTCTTCGATCTGGCCGGTAAATTCTAAGATGAGCTTAGCGGCACCATACTTGAAGCTGACACGTATCTCGGCCACATTTTCAGTATCCTGTTTAGACAGCAGCGCTGAATCGGCCGAGATAAGTTCCAGATAATCATTGTCCAGATGATCCAGCTGGCAGCTTATTTCCTTTGTTCCAAGCCTAAGTACGCTTTCAATATTGGCGGTATCATAACTTAAATCGCTAAAGGTGATACGTTTAGGCTGGTCAAGTTCCTCTTGCCCTCTGATGAGTGTTGTATCTTTTGTTTCTTTTGCTTCTCT
>JBFEUX010000003.1:0-34600 GCA_041547255.1 Bacteriovoracaceae bacterium | reverse complement strand
GGAAGGTTTCCAAAATGAGTGTTCTCAAACATGTTCATACTGATAAAATCGTAGACTTCGATTTCAGTGGAGTTTTCTGATTCCTTCTTGAAACATCTCCAGTTGGTTTTACCAGTTTTGTGAAAGTTGTCTAAGACACTTGCCACCAACTCTTCCTTGCTTTTGACCCCGATGCCAATGACTTTTCCCATGGAGTTAATCTCCAGGTACCAAATGCGGTAATCATTTTTCTTTTCAGGGTGTTTGTGGGGTTCAACACATACGGCTAAATTCATGTGGTACTCCTTGTCTCATCATCAGAACTCCTTTCTGATTATTAATTCGCCTTCTGCTTTTTTAGGGCCAATTGTCCTTCCATGGACTAATCACTGGCCTAGTGAGCGCGTCCTGCTCAAGTATCATATCGGGCCATGCGACGGCCTGCACGTACTTTAAGCTAACACTTGCTTGCAGGTAAATAAGGTTTAGTAAGAAGTATATCAGTCAATTTGAGTGCTTTACTTTGCGTGTAAAGTAAAGTTCTTGATTTTGTTGTGTTTGCTCTGAGTCGATCAACAGGGGCGTTTTGCACCCCATGTTATGAAAATAGCTTTCTGCAGGGCATCTCAAGACTTATTTACAATACTGATTTTAGCTCCTAACCTAGTTTGAGGGGGAATTTTGAGTAAAAAACTAACTGTCTTTTTATCATCTTTAAAGATGGCCTTGGCCACATTTATAAGTCGAATCCTTGGTTTGGTAAGAGAACAATTCATTGCATACTATTTTGGAGCGTCGGGTTTTACTGATGCCTTTTTAATTGCTTTTAGAATACCAAATCTTTTGCGGGATTTATTTGCCGAAGGTGCTTTCTCTTCTGCCTTTGTTCCCAGCTTTGTAGATGCGAATTTAAAGGATAAAGAACAAGCACGAAAATTGCTTTGGTCATTATTTATTTTATTGGTCACAATCTCTTTAATTGTGGCGGGATTTATTATTGTTTTTACGCCTGAGATTGTTAATTTGTTTGCACCGACTTTTAAGCAGCATCCTGAAAAATATAACTTAACAATTACCTTGGCGCGGATCATGTCGCCCTTTCTTTGTTTTGTTTCCGTTGCAGCTCTTTTTATGGGAGTGCTTAATTCATTAAAGGTATTTTTTCTGCCCTCATTTGCTCCTGCATTTTTTAATGTGGCGATGATTTTGTCTATGTTGATTTTTCCGCCGTTACTGATAGAAAAAGGCATGCACCCAATTATTTCTTTGGGGATGGGAGCTTTTATAGGTGGATTACTACAAGCCTTAGTTCAGTTTCCTTTGATTATTAAACATGGTTATGGACCGACTCGACCTGAAAAAATTTTCTCTAAGCAAACCAAAAAAGTACTCATTTTGCTTGGACCAGGTCTTTTGGGATTTGCGGCTTCTCAAATCAATTTGTTAATCAGCACCATTCTTGCTTCTTCAACTTTAGTCGGAGCCGTCTCTTGGTTGAATTATTCTTTTCGTCTTTTTCAATTACCGGTGGGAATCTTAAGTGTCTCGATTGGAAATTCCAATTTAGTACATTTTAGTAAAGCTTGGAAGTCGGGGGATAAAGAGCATGCCAAGGAATTATTAGAAGCCAGTTACTTTCTGTCTTTCTTTCTCGTTTTGCCAGCGATGGTTGCTCTATTCACTTGTGCTGATGAAATGATCAATGTGATTTTTGAGCGTGGAAAATTTAACGCCAATTCTACCTTAATGACAGCAAAAGCTTTGCGTTGGTATGCTTTAGGCTTGCCGTTGTACTCCATTTATAAAATTTTTGTTCCAACTTTTTATGCCATTGATCGCCAAAAAATTCCTGTAATTTGTTCGGTGCTTGGAATTGTTTTTAATATCATCTTTTGTGTACTGTTAACGCCAGTTTATGGTTTTGAGATTCTCGCTATTGGTACCAGCTTGTCTATGTTTTTAAATACTTTTTTACAGGGAGTGATTTTGAAAGCAGATTTAAGATTAGCGATAAGCACATTTTTTAATTTAAGACTGTTTAAAATTCTAATGGCCGGTATTTTAAGTGGAGTCTTGATTCTTTATCTCAAGTCTCATTTAGATTTTATGGCCCAGAACTTTAGTCTAAGAGCGTTATATTTGGCCTTTTATCTTTTCGTTATTGCTGGATGTTATTTTATCCTCTGTGCCATTTTTGGTGAAAGGGCAATGATTCATAAAGTCATGAATCGCTTTCGTCAAAGATAAAATAGAGAGATAGCTCCTAAATTTATTAAATAGCGGGAAAGTACTTGAGTTATCGATTTTTTGTGATGTAGACTAAGCGAAAATATTTTAAATCACGATTTACAAGGACATCCACAAATGAGAACTGATTTTAATACGCTAATTTCTCTGGCCACACATACTATCAATCACTTAAAACAAAGCGAAATAATTGAGTATGCCGCTGATACACGTGCTGATCTAATTGATGCACTAGCAACTGAGCTTGGCGTGAGCTTTTCTACTGATGAAGATATTAGAGAGCAGGCCATTGAAGAAGTGGAAGAAAAATTTGGTCTAGAAGAAGTGACAGAAGATATCACTGAAACTGAGATGTTTAACCACGCTAGAAAAGAAATCATCAAATCTTTTCAAGGGGAAAACCTGGGCGGACTTTACATGGTTGAGTCCCTTCACAATGTAGCTATAAGAGTAAAAGACTTCCTACTAAACTCAGACTTAGTAGAAGACGTATATAGTTCTGATGAAGAACTAATTGAGTTTCTAGTTGGAGCTATGAAAAAATTCAATCCTAGAACTGGCACGACTCCTGGGCAAGTAGGGCAGACAGGTCATTTCTAAAATCTGATTAATACAGTTGAATTTAACACGTATAGGGGCCATAAATTGGCCCTTTTTTCTTATTATTACAGTCAGTTATGTAAAACTTCTAAAGAATTTCTAGCATCTTACCGAAACTATATTGAAGAGGAATTTTTTCCGACTCAAAGACTTTTATTTATTGGTTTATAATTAAGAACAATAAAACTCTAAAATAGGTGAGCTTATGTTTAAGGGAATTCGTAACAAAAATGCAGCTGTAAATACGACCATGTTAATGGCCTTGTTATTAGCAGCTCCAATCTTTCAGGCCCATGCGGACTTTGTGAGTGACACTTTGGAAAGTTGTCGAAACCAAGGGGGGACTGTTTTAAAGGAACCTATGGGGGGAAGAGTTACCACGGTGGACGAGTCAGGTGGGAAAAAAACAGAAAAAGTTTGTTACGATGTTCTTTGTTATAAGGCCACTGGAAATATTGGAGAAGTCAATTTCAATAGCATTGCAGATTTTAAATCTGCGATTGAGAAAGGGGATAGAGGTGCTGCTCAACTTGCTTATGACACCAATGTTTGTGCTAACAGAACGACGATTACTAGAGAAGAAGATATTTTTAGTAGTGGCGGTAGTGGCAGTGGTAGCCAAGGGGGCGGTGGAGTCGTTGTTGGTGGCGGAATGTCTTATATCATTAAGGTAAATGGTTCTGATCTTCCTTGTAAAGCTGGGGAAGGTTTTGATGCTTGTCTGCGAAGACATGGTGTGAATATTACCAACTATACTAGAACTAGCGGTGGTGTTGATAGCGATGGCCGCACAATTTATATTGTAAGAGGCGTTAGCAGTGGTGATGTCGATGGTAACAGGAGCGTTGATGTTACTGGCGGGGGACGTTGGGAAATTGATCCGGACTGTTATGAAACGAGATTCGTGAAAAAGAAATGGTCAACAAAACCAGTTCGGGGAAAAGTGCTTAAAGAGGAGTGTCGAGGAGCTGGAGCTGGAACCTCTGGCGGTTATGAAGTCGTTATTGGTCGTGATATTGATGGTGGAGGACGCTCTCGTGGAGGATCAGGTATCTGGTATATTCGACACAATGGCAGAAGATTCGCTTGTACAGCGGACCAGGATATCTATGCCTGTTCTAGAAGACATGGAATTAGTATCCGAGATATAACTGAAGGTTGTCCTGAATGTGGTACCCGTTGGAGAAGTTCTCGTTACCGTCGTGATGGGGATAGCTGGAGTAGTATTATTGGTGCTTCGGCCCAATTGGTTGGAGCCTTTGCTGCACCTTACTTTATGTATAAAGGGGTGAAGTCACAAGCAAATGCATACCTTGGAGCGAATCAAACTTGGGCAAATAATTGTCGTATGATGCAAACACATTATGTTGATGCGACTTATTCTTATATTTCTAGTAATGAACTTCCTGATAGAACAGTTACTCCACCAGAGTGTAATGGCTACGCGATGGGAGGCTTTGCAGGTATGCAAGGTTGGACCGGTAATGGCTTCGGAGGTTTTGGTAATCCATGGGGGGCAGCTGGATACACTAATGGATTCCAAGCTGGAATGTTTGGCCCTGGAATGGGTTATAACTTAGGAATGATGGGGAATTCACCATTTGTAAATCCATATGCAGGACTAGGTATGCAAGGTAGTCTAAATTTAAATAGTCTTTTAGGCTTACCACCTAATGGTATCAGCTTTGGTCTCGGTACAGGCATGGGCATGGGCGGCATGGGCGGCATGGGCATGGGCGGCATGCCTTACGGCGGTGGCTTTGGCATGGGCATGGGCGGAATGCCTTACGGCGGTGGCTTTGGCATGGGCATGGGCGGAATGCCTTACGGCGGCGGTTTCGGCATGGGCATGGGCGGAATGCCTTACGGCGGTGGCGCTGGCTTTGGTATGGGTATGAATCCGTATATGGGCGGTGGTTGGTCGGCCGGTGCTAATGGTATGGCGCCTTGGGGGAATACTGGCGGTAGTTATTGGAATAATGGTGGTAACAGTATTAATGGAAATAACTGGTTTGCTGTGCAAAATTCAATGAATGCTAATGCACAAGCGGCAACTCAAGGTTCTATGTATCAGAACATGGCCCTACAAAATCAGGCAGGTAGAGCAAATTATAATTTGGGATATAATTCTTATAGTGGTTATAGTCCAATGTATGCGCCTACAAATATGGGGGCCTCACTAGGCTGGAATTTCAGCATGGGAATGTAATAAAAAGAACATTAATTAGATATAAGAAAGGGAGCTTAAAAGCTCCCTTTTTTTATTTTATTTCCCGTGTACGAGAAGTTTCATTTCATGTTGAAAGAGGACTTCGATTTTGTCATCAATTAAATTTTGTACAATACCAGGTCCAAATTTTTTATGATCGATGATATCACCGACGATAAAAACTTCGCGGATAGAATATGTTTTGGCCTTACCACTGGCACTTCCCATTTGCTCCATCCAAAGTTGTCCTGCCGAGACAGTTTTCTTAGCACTTCTTCTAGTACTGGTATTTCTTACTTTTTTAGCTTTTGTTGCAGGATCTTTGTACATGTGAATGGCGTGACAAGTGTTACACTCAACTTTACCAATTGTGGTAGCATCTTTCATAGAGACAATAGTATGTCCTAGGGGGAGTTTACATTTGCCACAGTACGAGAGAACTTCTTTACCGGCCGAAAATGAGGTCATGGTAATCCTTTTACTTTATTAGATCTATTGATATCGCTATACTGTTTTAAAAAAAGACAAAGTTTATTTGAGGAATTTATTTGTCAGACTTAAAAAACAAAACCAACACCATTATAACCAATGAAAAGGACGACGTAAAGGAAACGGGGGGCAAAAAGCGCTTAGAACAGCTATTAGCTAAGGCTAACACCCTGCCCAAGTCCAGTGGCTGCTATTTCATGCGAGGTCGGCTTGGCGAGGTTATTTATGTGGGTAAGGCAAAAAACTTAAAAGCTCGGGTTTCTAGCTATTTCAATCAATCTGCAAAATCTCCTAAAACTCAGATATTAGTGAGTCATATACGTGACTTTGATTTTATTCTGACCAATTCAGATGCAGAGTCTTTTGTTTTAGAAAACAATCTGATTAAGGAGCATAACCCCAAGTATAATATTAGATTAAAAGACGATAAGTCCTATCCCTATGTTTCTATCAACTATAATGAGCAGTTTCCTCGTTTGGAATATGTGCGAAGACCGAAACGTAAAAAAAAGGTTGAGTTGTTCGGACCTTATCCTGTTGGTTTCAATATCAGTCGAATCCTAAAAACTTTGACTAAGGCCTATCAACTAAGAGACTGCTCTCTTCATGAATTTAACTCACGTAAAGAGCCTTGTATTCTTTATCAGATGAAACAGTGTAGTGCTCCTTGTGTGGAAAAGATTACTCAGCAGCAGTATTTGAAAAACTTAAGGATGGCCACGCAAGTTTTTCAAGGAAGAAGAAAACAAAGAGAAAGCTTGGAAGCTCTTACCAAAAAGATGATGGAATATGCCGAGCAAGAACAGTTTGAACAAGCTGCACTTTTAAGAGATGCAATTGAAGAACTAGATGATTTTGTGCAAAAGTCTTTCGATCAGGATGTAGAAAATTTAAATGAAAATAATGTGGATGTTATTTCCTTTTATCCAGGAGAAGAGGAAGTCGATATTAGTATTTATCTGATTAGGCAGGGAAGTTTATTAGGGCATAAAAATTTTCACTTTCTCAATGCCGATCTTTTAGATGAGATTGAAGAAGAAGTAAAACTGGCCATCTTGCAATACTATTCTAATTCACAGGACGTAATACCGGAAAAGATTATTATTAATTTTAGTACGCAAAAGACAAAAGACTTTGCGGCAGCGTTAGAAAAAATTCTGGGAGCAGGAGTTAAAACCAAAGTCTTTGGCCGTACCAAAAAATATCAAGCTTTAATTGATGCTACGACCAGACATGCAGAAGAGTCGGGGAGAGTTCGTGTTCAAAATCAAGATTCAGTTTTCGTGGGGCTGAATAAGCTTAAGGACTTATTGAATCTAAAGGAAAGACCTAAGACTTTAGAGTGTTATGATGTGGCCGTGTGGCAGGGGAAATCTCCCACTGCTTCACAAATTGTTTTTTATGAGGGGAAACCTGAGAAACAAATGTATCGCTATTATCATTTGCAGGAGTTACCTGAAGGGAATAATGACTTTGCTATGATGACGGAAGTTTTTAGTCGTCGTTTAAAAGCTGGGAATTATCCTGATGTTTTTATTGTGGATGGAGGCGTTCAGCAGGTTAATACCGTAAGCAAAGTCTTAGAACAGATGGAAGTAAATGTTCCTGTGGTGGGAATTGCAAAAGCTAGAGATCTAAAAAAAGCGGGTTTTCGTACAGGTGAAACCAAGATGAGTGAGGAGAGGTTAGTTATTCCTGGAAGGGCCAATCCCTATATCTTAAATAAATGTCCAGCGCTAATGAGAGTTGTCGTGCAAATGCGGGATGAGGCCCATCGATTTTCTCGAAAACTTCACCATAAGGCCGAAAAGAAAAGGGTTATTCAATCTTGGGTAGATGATGTTAAAGGATTAAATCAAAAAGTACGCGAACATATTTTACAAGTTAATACTTTAAGTGTTGATGAGTTAGCAAAAATGAATATGAATGAGTTACAGAATTTTTTAGGACTTGAAATTAGGCATGCAAGGTTGCTTTATCAATACTTGCATGCCGAAGAGAAGCTTTAGTTCAATGCGTGGATCAATTTTCTTGTACCGGATCCACAGTCGATACATCGGGCAGTTTCTTGCACTAAGAGATTTTTGTAATCAGGTAGGTGACTTAACAAAAGTTTTGAACCACAAACTTTACATTCACCTATAATCTTTTGAACATTTTCTGCAGATCCCCAATATTCTTCGTAGCGCTCGAACCTAAAATCAACATCTTTGGCCATTATTCATTCCTCCCCTGACAAGAACTTACTAATCCTTTCGGGCAAGATCCGGGATGGCTTAAAATTATTGAGCAAAGAAAATTTACTAGGAAATTAGTGACCCTTCTGTTAAGTGATAGTATGGACAAAATTTACAGGGAATTATTACGCAACACAAAAGGAAAACCAGCTTCTGAAATGCTTCTATACGCAGCTAATTGGAGCTATAAAGACGCACAACTACCTGTAATCGAACAGCAAAAAGAAGTTCTTCAAACTGAGCAGATACAAGAAGAAGTCACAGAACAAGTAACAGATGAAGTGACTGAAAAAATAAAGGTATTGGATTCCCTTAATGTCTTTGGGGAAGAAAAACTGAAAAAACTGGACGAATATGAGTTTCAAGGGGGGAAAATTTTACCCAAGCCTAAAACTGACCAAATGACACTGGTTAAGGCTGAAAGTTTTGACTGGAATGCTTTAGAACTCAAATATGCTGAGCATCTGGATAGTTCTTGGGTCGCAAGAAAGTTTTCTCGTCATCCAGACTCGTGTAAAGTGTTCTTTATAACAGATGATATTGATACGGATTTATCTGACAATGATGAAGTACCGGGACAACTTCCTTTATATTTTGATCCACAGGTGAGCTTGTTGTTTGCTAGGATGATTAAGGCCATGCGACTCACTGAAGAGCAATATTGGATAAGCTCAGTAAAAATTAATGACAAATCAATCTTTGAAATTTTTACTTCTGAAATACTTCTGCTTAAACCCGAGCTTATTATTAGTTTAGGGGCACAGGCAACTAATATTTTAATGGAGTCTACCAGCAGGCTAAAGGATACCCACGGAGAATTATTTGATGTACAGCTACAAGATGAACAGCAACAGCAGCATACATTGAAGTTAATGCCATTATTCTCTCCTAAGTTATTGCAGACAGCTCCCAACATGAAAAAAACCGCCTGGCTGGATATGCAAAATGCCATGGAATTTTTGAAACTCTGAAAGTATTGAAATTAGTAAATAATTAATTTAAACTTAAGGTATTCCAAGGAAGGGGTATTTTTGAGAAATTATCTAGGATTGATGCTAATTTTAAGCTTTTCTTTTGTGGCCCATGGGGCACAAGTACCCATTTTAAAAGTGAGGGTCGCTAAATCAAGACAGAAAGTTCTTGTATCAGGGATGGACTTAAAACGCTATATCTGGCCTAAAAAATCTTTACGTAAGTTTGCTGGTTTTAAAAAGATTAAATTCAATTGTGTTTCAAGAGATATAAAAAAGATAAAAAAACCTATACGACTGGCCACTATTAAGACGAGTAATGGGATGATTCACTGGGATCAGGAGAAGTATAAGGGAGTTATTCACATTCAAACTGATGAAAAACTAAATGGCTGCGATATTATCAATGAAACCACCTTGGAAGACTATCTGGCGACTTTGTTACCTAAGGAGATGAGTTCCAACTGGCCATTAGAAGCGCTAAAGGCTCAAGCTGTGGCCGCAAGGTCTTATGCTTATTATAAAGTTAAGACGGCCCAGGTTTCCCGTGCCAAAGGCTTTAAAACTAATTATGATCTTGAAAACTCTGAAAAGCATCAAGTGAATGGTTCTCTCTATGATGTTACGAGAAAAACCATAAAGGCAACGAAACAAACAGCAGGAGAAATTCTTACATTGGAAAATGAACAAATTACTCCTGTCTTCTTCCATTCAAAGTGTGGAGGCAAGACCCTTACGCCAGGTCAAGTTTGGCAAAATAGATTACCTGGCTATGCTTCGGTAAACTGCCCTTTTTGTCACAAACATGGTCTTAAGAATTGGAAACATAAATTATCTAAGCAAAAAGTACTTTCAACGTTTCAGAAAGTGCTAAAACAGTTTAACGGGGATTATTCAAGGTTTTATAGCAATTCAGTTCAGCTCGCTCCTGATTCCCGCGACACGACTCGTTTAAGATTTTATAATGATGGTGACTTGAAGGTAATAAAGAAGTCCAGGCTAAGAGCTTTAATGGGGCGAAGTAATTTACCTTCAAACTATTATAGTTTAAAAATGGAGAATGATAATTTTGTGGTAAGTGGAGCTGGCTATGGCCATGGTGTAGGAATGTGCCAATTTGGAGCTAAAGAGCTGGCATTACAGGGGTATAACTATAAACAAATATTGGCCCACTACTTTCCAAAAATGAAATTAAATAAGATATATTAAATTATGCTTTTGAAACTTTTTTTGATTTTTTCGCTGTTTATTTCTGTGGCAGATGCCCAGGGTTTTGTCGTGCTTATTGATCCTGGCCATGGAGGGAAGGAATTAGGTGCAGTGGCCAAGCTCAGACTTAAAAATAGCAAAGGTAAGCTTTATAAGAAGAGTATTTTTGAAAAAGATCTTACTTTGGAATTAGCAAAAAGAGTAAAAAGACATCTGGATAAAAAATTTTCAACCTATCTGACACGTAGTTTTGATCGAACAGTTAGCTTGGAAGATAGAGCGGGGCTGGCCGATACAGTTAAAGCTGATCTGTTTATTTCTTTGCATTTTAACTCTTCCACCGATCATAGTTCCCATGGTTTTGAGACCTATTATTTAGATAACCATAATGATGTTGCGATCAAAAAGGTAGAGACCATTGAGAACAAAGGGCTTGAAGGGGAGAACAAAATTATCAATCAGATACTTATTGATCTTGCTATTCAGAAGACAGTTCCCAGTAGTAAAAAATTGGCCAGAGCTGTTCATAGACATGTAGCAAGTGGACCCATTGTAAAGCGCTATAAGCGCCGAGACAGGGGGATGAAACCAGGTTTATTTTATGTTCTGGCCCTTTCAAAAAGACCAGGAGTCTTAGTAGAGGCAGGCTTTATTTCTAATGAGAAAGAAGTATTTAAACTAAAAAATAAGAGCTACCTAGAGGCATATGCAAAGGCCATCGCTAAGGGAGTGACCGAGTTTCACGCCAGTTTACCTAGAAAAGAAGTTCCGCTTTTTTGATAAAAAAAAAGCGCAAGAGGAGTTAATTCTTGCGCAATTGAGAGAGGGAGAGAGTACTGGACACTTATTCGTGTGTCAGTAAAACCAATGTAACACACTGAGTCTTTTTCTCAACTATATTTGCTTATATGTGTAAAAACTACATTATTACCCCATATATTTCTATTTCGAATAACGTTAAAATAAGTACTTATGAGGCAAAACTTCAAGAACTTCCGACTTACAAGGCTTTTTAAGCAGGATGACAGTAAATTCTTACTTAGCTGTGGATTCAAGTTTGGGGCAATTTATCTTTTGTCAGCGCTTTTTATTTATTATCTTTTTTGGATCCTCATAAGTGTAAACAATATTTATATGGAATCCAAAGTCTTCGATCTTTCCTCTGAGCTACGAGATACTTTATTACTTAACTCTTTTAAGTATTTGTATTCCTATCTTCCTGAGATTTTTATGTTTTTTATTCTGATTTTTTTCTCAGGTGTCTATGTAGGAAAGGTACTTTTGCGACCTTTTGAGCTTATTAGTCGCTATAGTCTCGCCAAGCTTGAAGGTGATAAAGACCTCGTTTACAATCCTGATATTTTTTCTGAATACAAGCTTCTTACTCGAATTAGTGAATTTTTCTTCTCCTATATAGAGGAGTGTTTGAAAACCAACAGACTTAAGCCCAGTAGTATACCTTCTCAATTTACACAGATTCATGGGCCATCTTTTGAGCGGGTATTTTTCTTTCATTTTTTTGTGCTTATTATATTTTTGGCCGCGATTACAGGTAGTTTTATTGGCTTTATCTCAATCGAGATACAAAATAGTATTATCGATTTAATTCTTAATACCGTGCCTAGCAAAGATATATCTATGGGCTATTTTATTAACAATCAAAGGTATATTTTTGAAAGTTTAGTTTATGCATCAAGCCTGATTATTGCTGTAGGTTATTTTGCTTTAAGCTTTCACTTATATAATAAAATTTCAGGAGCTATATTTGGATTTTTTGCTACAATGAGATCTTTTATGAAAGGAAACTTTGGAGCACGTGTTCATCTCATTGGCTTTGCTCATATACGTCCTCATGGCAGGGCCTTTAATAAATTTTTAGATCATGTTGAAAGAGAGTGCGTGATAGATAATAATAATAGAGATCAAAAAACCAACATTTAATAAGGTTGATTAAAAAAAGGATATTTATGAAATTGAAAGCAGCTTTGCCATTATTGATTGTATTCAGTCTTTTTACCGCTTGTATGGCACCAAGTGAAAAACAATTGGGAGAAATGTTAAAGAAAAACCCAAAAATGATTACTGATGTTATTAAAGAAAACCCATCGGAGTTTATTGAAGCACTTAATGAAGCTGTAAAAAAAGCTCAGGGTAGTCAAAGAAAGAAAGCTGAAGAAGCAGAAAAAAAGAAGCTTGAAGAAGCTTACAACAATCCAATGAACCCTACAGTTAGACCTGATGACGTGATCAGGGGAACTAAAGGAGCTCCTTTAACGCTGATAGAGTACTCTGACTTTGAATGTCCGTTCTGCTCTAGAGGTTATGAGACGGTTCAGAAACTTCTTAAAAAATACGAAGGAAAAATTCAATTTGTTTATAAACACCTTCCGTTAAGTTTTCACCCAAATGCGATGCCTGCTGCTCAATACTACGAGGCCATTAGACTGCAATCAAAAGAGAAAGCTGGTAAGTTTCATGATGAACTATTTGAAAACTTTTCAAAAATTAAGAGTGGTGAGAAGTTTTTTAAATCGGTTGCTAAAAAACTTGGTGTAAATATGAAGCGACTTGAATCAGATCTTAATAGTGATGTTGTAAAAAATAGAATTGATGAGGATCTAGCTGAAGCCAGAAAGTTTGGTTTTCAGGGAACTCCGGGATTTTTATTAAACGGAATTCCAGTAAAAGGTGCTTATCCTCCAGAGCATTTTGATACGATTGTTGAGGAATTAAAGAAGCGAGGAAAGCTTTCTTTATAATAAAAAATTGGAATAATCATATCGAAGGGCCAGCATCAGATGCTGGCCTTTTTTATATTCAAAAGGTCACTTAATCGAAAAATGCTAGGCTGACAAGGGCTTTACATATGTTTCTTAAGAATTAAGATGTTTTTTAATCGATTAAAATTTTTTTTGTATTTTTTTAAAAAATTGTTTGCCAATTAAAATTTTACACGCCATCATTTTCCTATAGTATTATTAACATTGACGTTAGGAGTTCCTATGAACAGAAAAGAGCTTGTAGAAGCAATCTTAAAGAACAAAGAAGTTGGCCACTTAACTAAGAAAGATGCTGATGCTTTCATCAACACTATGCTTGATACAATCAAGAAAAGTGTTAAGAAAGGTGATGATGTATCTCTAGTTGGATTTGGAACATTCACTAAAACAAGAAGAGCTGCTAGAACTGGTGTTAACCCAGCTACTGGTGAAAAAATCAAAATTAAAGCTAAGACTCTTCCTAAGTTCCGTCCAGGGAAAGCTTGGAAAGAAATGTTCTAATTTAAGCTTTTAAGCTTTTAAATAGAATACAGGGGAGCTTTTTGCTCCCCTTTTTTTATTCCTTTTGCTTGATTTCGATATGCGCTGACCTGATGGGCATATTTTTCCTCTAAACAAATAACCTTGATCTCGTTTCACCCCTGTTAAGTCATTATTTTGACGTTTTTTTGTGAAATCTTTCAAAATTGTAGGCAAGAACTTCCAAACCGGAAGAGATGCTCTTGCTTCAGCTCCATTTGAAAGGTATAATTTTGACATAACCAATTGATAGGATATCGGTTGGGGTCAATTGACAGGAGTTTAAAATGGCCGAAGAGGGAATAGAAGAGCAAGGACAAAACGAAGAGGCTGCAAAAAAACCAAAAGCAGCTAGCCAAAAGAATCCTTTAGTCGTTGTATTACTAGTTTTAAATATGTTTGCTATGGGAGCCGTTGCGTTCTTTCAATATAAATTTATTGAAATGGAAGCAAAGCGACCGGACTTGGTAAAGCTTTTAAAAGAAAGCGGTATCAATGCAGATCCTGAATTAGCTGATGAAGCACAACCTACAGAAAATGTAAGTAAAGAGACTCTCGTTGATCTTACTACATTTACTGTGAATCTGGCACAAGGGGATGGGCCGCGCAGATATGTTAGGCTTAATGCCGTTTTAAAACTAAGTGAAAACTCCGAAGTGGCAGAAGTAGAAGCGCGGAAACCACAAATTAGAGATACGATTATTAATATCCTTAACTCGAAGAGACCAGAGGATATATTAAAGAGAGATGGAAAGCTTTATTTAAAGCAAGAAATAAAATCAGCGATAAATTCATTCTTAGTTGATGGAAAAGTCGTTGATGTTTTTTATGTAGGTTTTCAAATCAATTAAAACTGATTTGATTGATAGTTTTAGCTAACGCAAAGGCAAGCAGGATGCGAGCCTAAAAGATCCCAGGAGGGGAAGTAATGGCGCAGGTTTTAAGTCAAGACGAAGTAGATGCACTATTAAGCGCAGTAAATGATGATGCGGATGTAGAGGAGTCTGTTGGTTTTGATGAAGATTATGATGAAGAGGAAGACGAGAATATACAGCCCTATGACCTTACCAATCAGGATAGGGTTATCCGAGGGCGAATGCCTATCCTCGAGATTATCTATGAACGTTTTATTCGTTCGTTTCGTGTTTCTCTTTCGAACAGTTTAAGAAAAATCTCTACAATATCGATGATTTCTACAGATCTTTTAAAATTCGGAGAATTTGTTAATACACTGCCGATTCCCAGTTGTATGTGTATTATGCGTTTTAATGAACTTAGAGGTCCAGCACTATTAGTTTTTGAATCAAAACTAGCTTATGCAATTATCGATTCATATTTTGGGGGGACTGATAGACCCTTTACTAAAATTGAAGGTAAAGAATTTACCTCCATTGAACTTTCTTTTATGAAGAGAGTTATGGATATGGCCATTATTGATTTAGAAGAAGCATGGGCCCCAGTTCATAAAATTGATGCTCAATATTTACGAACAGAAATTAACCCTCAGTTCGTTGGGGTAGTACCTCCAAGTGATGTCATCATCACCACGACTTTCGAAGTAGAATTTGAGTCAGCTTCAGGGACGATTATGGTGGTTATCCCATATTCAACAATTGAACCGATTAAGCAAAAACTTAGTTCAAGTTACCAATCAGAAAATGACACTGTCGATTCACTATGGACACAATCTATGCATGAGCATGTAAAAGACGCTGATGCGACAGCTATTGTTAAGCTTGGAACAACAACTATGAATGTTGGTGACCTGGTTTCCTTGCAATTGGGAGATGTCATTCCACTTAATCAGGAAGTTTCAGGAGAGTTATGTATTGAAATCGAGGGTGTTCAAAAATTGCAATGTCTTGCCGGTGAATACAAAGGAAACAGGGCCGTACAAATAACTAAACGGGTAAACAATAATTAATTCAATAAGAGGGAAAAAAGACCATGGATGAGAATACAGAAAACAACGTTACTGAGATGAACCCAGAGCAAAAGGATGCAATCTCTACACTTGCGGATCAAATTAAGACGGGTGATGAAGCGCTTAATAAACTAAAAGTACAAAATCTGGATTTCATTCTAGATATTCCGTTAAAAGTAAGTGTTGAATTGGGAAGAGCTCAGGTTGTTATTAAGGACCTTTTACAGTTGGGGCAAGGATCTGTTCTTGAACTCAACAAACTGGCCGGTGAACCTTTGGAAGTTTTGGTTAATGGAAAATTGGTTGCGAGAGGTGAGGTTGTTGTTGTAAATGAAAAATTTGGTATCAGACTAACAGATATTATTAGTCCACTAGAAAGAATTGAAACTCTAAAATAATTGAGGCAACTATGAAATTGATTGGTTTTTTTACTTTAATGCTTTGGACTCTGGCTTCGCAAGCCTATGGGAACGTTGAAATTCAAAAAATGGATTTTAATCAAAAATCTAATATGGGGACGATTACGGTTCATTTCAATGGAAACTTAAAAGATTATCCAGAGCTTAAGGTTATAGGAAAATCAATCCAAGTTAATATTCCTAATTCAAAGGTGAAGAAAAATCTTGAGCGAGCAGTAAGTTTTTCTTCATCATTGAAAGACACGCAAATTAGAGTATATCAAACTACTCCGAAGACAACGCGGATAAAGGCTTTGTTGCCTTTTGATATTTCGAAAAGAAAAAATCAGGTTGCATTAACTATTAAAGATAATAGAGTTGAGCTCGCCTTTCCTAAAGTAAAGGTTAATCTAAAAAAAGCACCTAAGTTTGGTACGATCGTAAAAAAGAAAAAAGCAAAGGTGAAAAAAGAATTTTTAGATGAGTCATACTTAAACTCTTTGCTTACGATTAAAGATTCTAAGAAAAAGAAAAAGCCAGTCGATACGACAGCAAAAAAAGAAGTCATTATCAAACCGATGAATATAACTGCAAAGGACAAGGTATCCAGTAAACAAGCGGCGCCAAGTTTTGTAGGTAAAGAAGGTTCTTTCTCTTTGTTGGAATATGGTGGAAAGTTTGTTGCCTTTTTGGGATTTGTTCTTCTGTTATTTTATGGGGTAATTACCTTGATGAAGAAGGGATTTATTAAGAAAGGGAAGCTGGGCTTTCTAAATAATGCAGATCAAATTTCAGTAATCAATCAAACTTATATTGCCCCTAAGAAAAGTTTAATGTTAGTGAGAGCACATAATCAGGTTTTTTTAGTCAGTAATACTGATACAGGTATTCATCCCATTTCTGAAATCCGTGATGCTGCAGGACTATTTAAAGAAGGGGAAAAAGCCTTGTCTGGAATGAATTTCGATACGAATCTGGATGAAGCCAATAAAGATGAAAAAATTGAAACGAAGGTGAAGCTTAAAGAGGATATTTCTGAATCTAATAAAGAGTCTTCGTTATCAAGTTATATGAATGTTAAGGAAAAAGTTAAATTTTCAGATCAAATAAAAAAGAAAGTTAAAAATTTAAAACCGCTACACTAGGAAGAGAATGAAACAGAATTTAAAGCGTATATTATACTTTTTGACCGGCTTGGCTTTTTCTAGCACTGTAGTTTATGCGCAACAGACACCAGGTGTTGCCTTGCCAGGTTTGAGTGTTAACTTTGGCCAGGGTGCAGATTTAGTGGATACCATGCAAGTGCTCTTGCTCTTTACCGTGTTAACCTTGGCCCCTGCCATTATCATTCTTTGTACTTCATTCACGAGAATTATTGTCGTACTTTCTTTCATGCGTCAGGCAATTGGAACTCAGAGTATGCCACCAAACCAACTTTTAATCGGTCTGGCCCTCTTTCTTTCCATCTTTGTTATGATGCCTACAGGAAAAAATATTTACGATAAGTCCATAACACCATATATGAATAAATCCATTACAACAGGTGAAGCATTAGCTGGAGTTGAGTCCGAACTGAGAGTCTTTATGCAGGCTCAAGTTAGAAAAGCAGATATTGGATTGTTTTATGATGTAACGGGAAAAACGGCACCTAGTACTATAGATGATGTACCCATTCACTTTTTAATTCCAGCCTTTATTATTTCTGAATTAAAGACGGCCTTCCAGATTGGCTTTCTTTTATATATACCTTTTTTAATTCTGGATATGGTTGTTGCCTCTGTTCTTATGGCCATGGGGATGATGATGTTACCCCCAGTTATTATATCAATGCCATTTAAATTACTTTTATTTGTTTTAGTGGATGGATGGCAATTGGTAACAGGATCAATTTTAAGGTCATTTAATTAAATTTAGAAGAGAGGTTGTTCATGGATAATGGTTTTGTTGTTGAGGTTACAAACCAAGCGATAAAGGTAACATTAATGCTTGCAGCTCCTATGTTATTAGGAGCATTAGTTGTGGGTATTGTGGTTTCTTTATTTCAGGCAGTCACCCAGATTAACGAGCAGACGTTATCATTCATTCCTAAAATCTTGGTTATTGTTGTGGCCCTGGTACTTTTGAGCCCATGGATGATGGAAACATTGACCTCATTTACCCATGATTTATATGTGGGGATTCCACAGGTGGTGATGAATAGATGATTAGTTTTAGTATAGACAATTATCCCGTTTTGATAGCATTTTGGTTAGTGTTTACCAGATGGGTGTCTATTCTAATTCAGCTTCCTATCTTTGATAACACAGCTGTTCCTGTCATAGTAAAAGTCCTTACTTCTTTAATTATATCTTATGCCTTTTTTCCGGTTGTTGAAGCGACGATGGTGAAAGAGGTCTTGGCAGTAGGGATGGATAATTTTTGGTATTTAACAATTTTTAATACGCTAATAGGACTTTTTATAGGTTACTTGGTTAAGAGTATTATGACGCTTTTTATAGCTGCTGGATCTATTATGACGCAACAAATGGGTTTTGCTTCTGTTAGTTATTTTGATCCTACTTTTGTGGCACGAGTAGGTCCCTTTGAAAAAATTATTCAGTGGACCATTTTAATTATGATATTAACAACAGGTGCTCTGCTTCCCATGTTCAAAGGTGTTTTGAATTCATTTTTTAGCGTGAGTATCGGAAATCTTGGAAATCTTAGTAATATTCACATTTTTTATCATGATTTCTTTAAAGGCATTTTTCAAGCGGCTTTTCTTTTGTCCACACCCATCCTGTTTACGAATTTACTTTTAAACATGGTGATGGGGATTGTGGCGAGAACCATACCGCAAATGAATATTTTAATGGTTAGTTTTGTAGTCAATATTGGAATTGGTCTGGTTGTATTTTATGCAGTTTCAGAAGAGTTCTTTCATGTGGCCTACAAAATGTATGTGGATAAACTGGGCGATTGGTTCCAGTTTGTAATATAAACTAGAGGAAGAAAATGGCATCAGACGATTCTGGCGAAAAAACCGAAGAACCCTCCCAGCACCGAATTGACGAGGCTAGGAAGAAGGGTGACGTTGCCTCCTCCAAGGAGCTTAACAGTGTTCTCATTCTCACTGGCGCCTTTTCTGTGCTTATTTTAAGTTCTCTATATATTTTTGAAGTTATGTCAGAGTACATTGAGTGGCTTTATACTTTGGATTTTGCCAAAGCTTACACTAAAGAGGTAAGCGCAAATATCTTCAAAGAGACATTCTATGCCATGGGCAAATGTGTGTTGCCTGTATTTGCAACCTCTGCTCTCTTGGGATTTATCGCTCAAGTGATGCAAGTGGGAATTCTCTATGCTCCCGAGGCTTTACAACTTAAGTTTGATCGCATTAATCCGCAAAATGGCCTAAAAAGAATCTTTTCGAAAAAAGCTATTGCAGAAGTCGTAAAAGGTCTCTTTAAGTTTTCTATTGTTTTGGCCATTAGTTACTTTGTTATCAATCAAAATTTAACGAGTTTTGTGGGATTTTTACATACAGAAGCCGCTGAAGCTTTGGGATATGGAAAGATCTTTGCTTTTAAGTTGGCCGCCTCAATTCTTCTTGGTCTTTTAGTTATAGCGATTGCTGATTTCTTTTGGGAGAAATATTCTTATAAAGAAAAACTTAGAATGACCAAGCAACAAGTAAAAGAAGAGCACAAAGAGAAGGATGGAAATCCTGAAATTAAACAAAAAATTCGTAGTGTTCAAAGAGAAATGGCCCAGAAGAGGATGTTAACGGATATTCCTAAAGCAGATGTAATTGTTACAAACCCTACCCATATTTCCATCGTTTTGCGATATGATGGTACGACCATGGTGGCCCCTCAGGTCATCGGGAAAGGGGCTGATCATCTGGCCCTTAAAATTCGTGAAATAGCTAAAGAGCACGACATTCCTATTGTAGAAAATGTTCCTCTGGCAAGAGCTCTTTATAAAACGGTAAAAGTTGGGGAAGGAGTTCCTAAATCACTATATAAAGCAGTCGCGGTAGTTATTGCTTTTGTATACAAAATGAAGAAAAAAAAGAAGGCCATAAGTTAAGGATGATTTATGTTTGATTTTAAAAACCTAAAAGCCAATTCAGATATCTACATCGCAGGCGTACTTATCGCAGTGCTGGCGGTAATGATTGTTCCTATTGTTCCCTGGATGATGGATATTTTGATCTCAATTAGTATTGCAGCATCTGTTGTGATCTTACTCATGAGTGTTTATATCAAAAAGCCACTGGACTTTTCTACCTTTCCAGCGGTTCTACTTGTTATCACTTTGTTTCGCTTAAGTTTGAACGTAGCCTCGACTAAAAATATCCTCTTGCGTGGTGGTGGCGCTGGCGGCGGAAATGCTGGAGCAGCTGGTGATATTATTCGTGCTTTTGGTGAGTACATCGTAGCTGGTAATTTCGCAGTTGGGATTATCATGTTTATCATATTTGTTATCATTAACTTTATCGTTATTACCAAGGGTGCTGGAAGGGTGGCCGAGGTTGCTGCAAGATTTACCTTGGATGCGATGCCAGGTAAGCAGATGGCAATTGACGCCGATTTAAATGCTGGTTTGATTAATGATGAGGAAGCCAAAAATAGAAGGTCCGAGGTTGCGCAAGAAGCAGATTTTTACGGTTCTATGGATGGTGCTAGTAAATTCGTTCGTGGTGATGCCATTGCAGGTATATTAATTACCGCTATCAATATTATTGGTGGGATCATTGTTGGGGTGGCCCAAAACGGGATGGACTTTGCTGACGCAACTAAAGTGTTTACCCTTTTAACTGTTGGTGATGGTCTGATAGCTCAAATTCCGGCGATTGTTATTTCTACTGCAGCCGGTATTATTGCTACTCGTAACACCAATGACACAGGATTGAGTGGTCAATTAGGTGAACAATTTAGTGTTAACCCTAAAGCCTTGTATATGACAGCGGTAATACTTTTTCTATTTGCACTTATCCCTGGTTTCCCCGTTATGCCTTTTGTGATCATTTCTGCCATGACTGCCTTTATTGCGTTTAGAATTGAAAAACGTAAAGAAGAAGAAATCGCGCAAGAAAAGAAAGATGCGATCCAAGAAAAGAAAGAAACTTCTGATAATCTTGAAGACTTACTTAACTTAGAAATGATCGAGTTAGAGGTCGGTTATGGATTAGTTAATATTGTCGATAGTGACCAGAATGGGGATCTACTAGAAAGAATTAGCCATATTAGAAAACAATTCGTAACCGACTGGGGGATTATTGTTCCTTCGGTTCGAATTCGCGATAATTTAGAGCTTAAGCCAGGTGGCTATTCTATTAAAGTTAAAGGAATTGAAGTTGCTGCATCTGACCTTATGCCAGATCACTTCCTCGCTATGGATCCTGGTACGGTCATCGAACAAATTGATGGTATCGAAGCAAAAGAACCGGTTTTTGGACTGGATGCAGTTTGGATTAATGAGGATCTTAAAGAAGATGCACAATATAACGGTTATACTGTAGTAGATCTTTCAACTATTATTGCCACTCATATTACTGAGATTCTTAAAGCTAATTTACACGAGTTATTTGGTCGACAGGAATTGGTGGGAGTTCTTGATAATTTTAAACAAGAATATCCTAAAATTGTAGATGATTTAGTACCTGATATTCTGACCTTAGGAGTCGTGCTTAAAGTTCTACAAAACTTATTGAGAGAGGGTGTTCCTATTCGAGATTTAAGAACGATTCTTGAATCCTTGGCCGAGCATGGTACAATGATAAAAGATGCAGATATGCTTACTGAAATGGCAAGAGAAGCATTATACCGTACGATAACGGAAAAAGTTAAAAGTGATCAAGGTGATATCCCACTCTTTACTTTGGATAGAGGGATAGAGGAATCTTTGGCACAGAATTTAATCCAAACAGAAAAAGGTCAGGAATTATCATTGGATCCAAAATTAACTCAAACCATTCTAGCTAGTTTAAACGAAAGAATTGAAGAGGCGACTAATATGGGTGAGAAAATGATTGTTCTTTGCTCTCCTGTGGTAAGACGCCATTTCAAAAAATTAACAGAGAAATTTATTCCGAATTTAATTGTTGTGAGTCATAATGAATTAAGTCCGGAAGTTAATATAAGATCTCTTGGTACGGTGAGGGTGTAATATATGTATGTAAAAAAGTTTGAAGGTGAAACCTTAGACGAAGCTCTTAAAGCAGTAAAAAGTGAGTTAGGTCCTGATGCTATTATTTTAAAGACAGTGACCAATAAAGGGCTTAAGGGCGCTTTTAGAAAAAGTAGAATTGAAATTACAGCTGCCATTTCAGAACAAAGTTATGCTAAAAAATCCCGAGTAGATCATGTCTTAAACGAAGATCAAAAGGCTCAATTTTATAATGCTCCTGCAGAAAAAATAAGCCAGTCAATCGCTGACTATAATGACCATCGTCCTAAGACCACGAGTGCAGCCCCTGCTAATTATGGAAATATGGGATTGAATAAAGTGGTGAGAACAGTTTCTAAAGCTTCAGATAGAATAAAAAGTTCTTTAGATGATTTTCTAGCTGTAGATGAGGAGCCACATGCGCAAGAGTATATGAGTTCAGCTAATCTGGATGCTTTTTTAGATGATCACTTACCTCAGGCCATGCCAGAAGTTAATGAAGTAGAGCAGCAGCTTCAATATCAAGAACCGCAAAATAATGGACTTCGCGCGCAAGAGGCCAGAGATGAAGCTACTGATGAACTGAGACAACAGGTAAAAAGCCAGTATCATAAGATTGATCTTCTAGAACAGAAGTTGTTTGAATTAACTCAAAAGTTAACAGATAAGGGAACTGAGGATTCATCACCTAGAGGCATTAAGGATTTACGTAATACCTTACGCGCTATGGATTTAAGTGAAGCAATTATTCAGAAAATCATCAAAAAAGCCAGTTTTGAGTTAAGCAAAGAGGAGCTAGAGGATAGCGATCTATTAGATGATCTTGCGCTAAGAGAATTAAACGAAATGATTAGAGTAGAAATGCCGCTTTTCTCGCAAGCTGATATTCAGGAAAAGCCAGTTGTTACTGCGCTTATTTCAGAAAATTCATGTGGGCAATCTAGCATGGCACTCAAGCTGGCCGTGCTTCAAGAAAATGTTAAGATTATTCGCTTCCGTGAAAATGCAGTTGATAATGTTGACTCAGATTTTATTGCCCAGGTTTTTAAATTAGATATGACTACAGTAAACACTCTTTCTCATCTAATGAGTGAGGCACGCAAGGCGATACAGGAAGGAACATCTTTGATTTTAGATTTAAGATTTAGTTTTAAAGAGTCTAATGAGTCAAAGAAATTTATTGAGACATTAAAAAGAAGTTTTGAGCAGATTGAATTTCTTACTACTGTCTCGGCCATCCAGTCGGAAATATATAATAGAAAAATTATTTCCAAGTATAAACCTTTCAGTAGTGGTGTTATAATTTCATATGTAGATCAATGTTTAAGTTTTGGTTCATTATTAAATGTCCATTACGAGCATAACGAGCAGCCACTTAAGTTTTTTGGTACGGGGCCAACTGTACCAGATGATATTGAAGCAGCTACAGCAGAGAGACTATTGGCCGCAATGTTTAAACTATAGCATTGGGTTATTGAATAATTTGAATGAGAACCACCTCATAGGATGTGAGGTGAAGAGAGGACAGGAAGTTTATGGAAAGAGCAAGCGAGTGGCTTAATTCGTTCAGTTCAAACTATCAAGATGAACTTAAAGATCTAGGGAGTATCTCCCAAACTACGAACAAAGCAGTGACAGTTTCGATTACCGGTGGAAAGGGTGGAGTAGGAAAAACTTCGGTCTCTCTTAAGATGGTTAAAGAGTTGGCAAGTCTGGGAAAGAAAACACTACTCATCGATTGTGATTATAATCTTTCAAATACGGCAATAAAGCTGGGACTGCCAGTAAACAATACATTTTACTCTTTAGTCTCTGCTGAAAAAACATTTGAGGAATGTCTTTATAAAGATGGAAACTTTCATCTGCTTTCAGCTTGTAATGGATCAGTGGATTTGTTTGATAGCGAGTTTCGTTTAGAGCAAGTTATCATCGATATCATAACCTCACATCAAAATGAATATGATTATATTTTTCTAGATTGTCCTGCGGGTCTTTCCAGGGAGTCTTTAACCTTAAATGCTTATTGTGATCACCGAATTGTAGTGGTAACTCCAGACAGGGCCTCAATCACAGATTCCTACTCTTTAGTTAAAGTATTAAGTAAGCGTTTTGGAGTTAATGAGAACCATCTTCTAGTTAATATGCTTAATTCCAAATCGCAATATGTAAAAGTGGTAAAAACATTAAGCGAGACCATTGAGAATTATTTGGGCTGTCGTACTAAAGTTTTAGGCGGAGTTCATAAATTAGATACAGTTTCAAGCCAGTTTGACCGTTATTTCTTAGATGCCGGCAAAAATGGCCACCATCAAAATTTTCTTCAAGTAGTTAAGAAGTTTACCGATGAAATGAGCAGAAAGTCGATTGTGGAAATGATTCCCTCTCACTTAAATGAATTGAAGGAACAGGAAGTTCATTAATCAAACGCTTAAGGAGAAAGCTCAATGTCATCACTAACTGCCAAACTTAGAAATTTAAAAGATTATCGTTGCACTATGGATCCTGAAGTTAAGGATAAAATTATAGTGGAGTATGCTCCTCTAGTAAAATTTATTGCTCAGAAGATCGCGTCCAGGCTACCGGCCAATATTGAACTTGATGATCTTATTTCTTGTGGTGTGATTGGGCTCATGGATGCTATCGATAAGTTTGATCCAACACGTGATAATAAGTTTAAAACATATGCTGAATTTCGTATTAGAGGAAGTATCCTAGATGAGTTAAGAGCTCAAGACTGGGTCCCAAGATCTGTTAGAGAAAAATCGAAGCAGTTAGAAAGAGCTTATGCCAAGTTAGAAAGAGATTTTGGAAGACCAGCTACGGACGACGAAATGTGCGTTGAGCTTGAGTGTTCGTTAGAAGAATTCCATGAGATGCTAAATAAATCCAAATCAGTTTCCTTACTTAATATTGATGACTCTATGGCCTTCAGTCGTGGAGATAAAAAGTTAATGATGGGGCTTTTAGAGCATAGAAGAGCATCTAACCCTTTTTCGGCGGTTAACTATAAAAGAGCGCAAGGGGTAATTAGAGACGGGATTAAGTCTCTACCTGAAAAGCAAAGACTAGTGCTTTCCTTGTATTATTTTGAAGATCTTAACTTAAAAGAAATTGGTCAAGTACTTGATGTAACAGAATCAAGAGTTTCCCAACTTCATACTCAGGCCATCTTGAAGCTTAAAGTTAGACTTAAAAATGATTTTGAGTCACACGAAGATATCGCTGTTTAATAACAAAAAAAATATTTTTTGATAGTAGGTCCACCGTTATGGTGGGCCTTTTTATTTTTATCTATTTGAAACTTTACAACTTCTTACAAAATATTAGATAATCTATTGTAATTACTACTTTTTTACAGCACAAGGACGTGTTCTGCAGGGGTTAGGATGATAGAAAAAGTTTCAGGCAAGTTAACTCAGTTCTACCAAGTATCTTTAGTCACTATAATGCTCTTAACTTTAGGAGTGATCCTTTATTTTTGGCAATTGGGATTTATCGATGGAAGTAAAGGTAAGGATTTACACCAGGCGAGCTTTATCTTGGAAAAGTATCAGCAAGATACGGGATTAGCTGAAGTTAAGAAATTAATTTATAACGAGAGTCCAAAACTTGCCATTGATCGAATCAAGTCGATAGAGTCTGAACTGCTTAAAGTTAATCAAATTATAAAAGTAAAACAATTCAATGATGTAGAAGGGGATTTACAAAAACTTAAAACATCTGCCGCTAATCTTATTTCGTTTTCCAAAATTACAAAAATTCTAAGTGTATTCAATAGTAAATTAGATAAATTTTCGTCATATGTTCAAGATAATAAATGGAGAACTCTTTCTCGAATGACTGATAGGGTTAACAGTCAGACCAATGGGCATATTAACAAAAATAAAATTGGAAAGCTGGTTACAAATGTAATGAGAGACTTTGACAATATGATTAAGATAACTGAAAAGTCAGTTCTTGAGCGTAAAGAGAAGTCAGAAGTTATCAGTCGCATTACTAATTTAAAAATAGAAATGGAAATGCTGAAAAAATATGCAGAGGAGAGAAAGTTTTATACTCAATTGCATGGAGAAGCAGAAGGCGCACTAACCAGCTGGGTAAAAAAAGTATCTCCGGAGGTTACCTTACAAAAATTGGAAGTAGAACAAATAGGTAAGTATTTTGTTATTGGCCTACTTGGAATCCTCGCTTTTGTCTCTGTGATCTTTTTCAGTAGTTTTATGATTAATCGTTTTTATTTTAAACGAGCGAGAAATACCATTGAAAAGCATTTTGAAGATTATGTTACGGAAACCTTATTGGAAGGAAAACCATTCCAAAGAGAATTGTTTAGTGAGGATTTTCACAATTTTTCTTCTCGCATGTCAGATTACTTTCACAAGCGAATGAGCTTTGGCAGTATCTTTCAGGAAGCCTTACCCTTTTCGGCCGTTCTTTTGGACAATAATTTAAAAGTATTGTGGGGCAATAAACAGTTTTGCAGCGATATGCAGGTGTCTGAAGAAGAGATGAATAAAGATTATATGAGCTGGGATTATCTGCATAAACTGACAAACCTTGGCGATAATGATCCTGTAATAGAAGCTTTGAAAAACCAAGTCGCTGGTATTTATCAAATTAAAGTTAAACCAAATAGTGAAAGTCATACAAAACCTTTTGAAATGTTTATCTCTCCAGTTAAATATAAAGGCCAGCTTCGTATTATGGTCTTCTTTTATGATTTAACAAATTTAGAGGATACGATCCAAGAACAAGCGCGTTGTTTACTTTCACCAATTCATAAAAGCTTGGATCTTATGTTTAACAGCGATTTTCAAGCTAGTGATGACTTGGCCCAAGAGTTTGCAATAAGTGATAATCAAAATATTTATGATCAGTTTGTCAGGCTGAATCAAAAAATTGAAGCAACAGAGAATAAGTTGTTAGATCAGATTGAATTATATTTAAGCGAGATTAATGAGTTCGAAAAGCAAAATGAGAAGCTTCGTTCTATGTTGAAGGACTCTTTAGATGAGTCGAAGCAAAGTATGGTGGCCCTAAAAACCTTTAAAGAAAATGTAATTGGTCTTGCCAGTTTGGCCCATGAATTAGATGAATCTCATCGCAAAAGTTTTGAGTCACTAGGAGAGCAGACAGGTGTTTTAAAAAATACCACTGTAAAAATGGAAAAGTTAAAAGAGTTAAGCCATGAGATCTTCCAGGGAATGCCAAAGATAAATGAAATAAAAGAACAGATACGTGAGTCTAAAACAGTATCTTATGAAGCAAAATCTAAATTAGGACATGATTTGGCGCAGTTAAGCCTTATCATGAAACGTGCTCATAAAGATGCTGATATGGAAAAATTAAATCGTAATTTAAGTAAGCTCAATGAAAGCTACGAAACTTTTAGTGGCCATGCTGAGGAATTAGATAAAAAGATTTCAACAATGGAATTGTTTCTTAGTAAGGTACAGTTGCTAGTCAGTAATGGGCAACAACGCTTGCAAGGTTTTGATTATCAAGTGGAGCAAGCCCAAGTGGCGAAAAGCTATCAGGCGCTTAATGCTTTGAAAGAATTGCGATCTCATGCGGGGCAAGATCTTGCCCAGTTTGAAGCCGAAATCATAGCTTCTCTACAGAACATTTTTAACGCTACGAAACAACATATTCAAATCAATGGACAGCTGCAAGCAGGTTTTCATCACCATTTGCAGCAGAGCGAAAAATATTCTGAAAATGTAATACTTTAAGTCGTTTTCCTGAAATATATCATATAGACTTATGCCGAGCTGTTTGGTAATACATCTAAACGTTTTATATATCAAACAAAGTGGTTAAATTAGAATGAAACTAGCACATGCTGAGAAGGGAAAATGGTATTCAGTGCAGGATTTTGCTTGCGAGGATCAAGACTTAAAAGCAAGGTTTTATAAACTGGGTATTTTTCCAGGGGCAAAAATTATGCTTAAGCGTAAGGCGCCGATTTTTAGAGACCCTTTGTTGTTTCAAGTAGACGAAGCCCAGGTGGTAATGGGCCATACAGAAGCTGAGTCTATTTTAGTAAGTGAGTTGAATTAACTATGTCATTAATAGCTTTGGTTGGATTACCCAACTCTGGTAAATCTGCACTTTTTAATACCCTGACTCAAAGTAGGCAGCGTGTTGCTAACTTTCCCGGAATTACGGTGGAAAAAAAAGTAGGTGAATTAAAAAAAGGGGAGGAGAGTTTTCAGGTTTTAGACTTACCTGGAATTTATTCCCTAGATGTCTCTACTTTAGATGAAAAAGTAACCAAAGATTATGTTTTTGATAAATTCAGCGCTGAGGACCGTGTCGATAAAATCATTCTGGTCATTGATGCAACTAATTTTAAAAAATCCCTTTATCTAGCTCTCCAATTACAGGAGATAGGAAGAGATTTCGTAGTCGCCTTTAATATGTCCGATCTGGCGCTTAAGCGAGGACAAAAAATTGATTTGGATTTACTCTCGCAAAAATTAGGTGGAGTCAAAGTTATTCCTACTGTTGCGGTAGATGAAAAGAGTGTTGTTGAACTTGTAGACTGTGTGACTACCTATGAGCATTCCCATAAAGAGATAAACTTACCAGTCGATTACCAGAAGCAAATAAAAGACCCACAGTATATTAAGCAAAAACTTTCTCTTGTAGAAGAAATAGTTAAGGCCGTTACTATCAAAAAAATTAAGGCAGATGATTTGACTGAAAAAGTTGATTCGCTGGTGTTACATCCTGTTTTGGGGCCGATTGTGCTTTTCGTCGTTTTACTTTTTACATTTCAATTGCTTTTTGCCTGGAGTGATCCATTTGTAGGGATGATTGAGAGTTTTTTTGAATTCTTAGGGAAAGGCGTAGGACAAATCTTCGCTGATGGATTATTAAAATCTCTCCTGGTCGATGGGATTATCGCAGGGGTCGGTGGTATTTTAGTTTTTCTTCCCCATATCGTTTTCCTTTTTATTATGATTTATTTTTTAGAAGATATTGGTTATCTAGGGCGAGCTGCATTTTTATTAGACTATCTTATGCGCAAGCTGGGTCTTCCTGGTAAGGCCGTGGTTCCACTACTATCTTCCCATGCGTGTGCTATTCCGGGAATTATGGCCGCTAGAATTATTGAAAATCCAGCGCAGCGATTGCTTACCATGATGATTTCCCCACTGGCGACCTGTTCAGCCAGGTTACCTGTTTATACCTTATTGATTGCTGCGATTGTTCCAGATCAAAAACTTCTGGGAGTTCTCAGCTATCCAGGCTTGGTACTTTTTGGGCTTTATATTTTTGGTATTGGTTCTGCTTTTATCGTGGCCTTTTTTGCCAAAAAAACATTGGTCAGAAATTCCCCTAGCTATTTATTGATGGAATTACCTCCCTATCGCACACCTAAATTTTTAAACCTGTTACGTGCGGCACTCATGAAAGGCTGGCTCTTTATTAAAAAAGCGGGAACGGTTATTCTGGTACTTTCAGTTATCATCTGGGGACTGGTTACTTTTCCTGACGCCCCTGAAAATGCTGATAAGCCTGCTATTCATTACTCTTATGCTGCAAAAATTGGTAAAACTCTACAGCCAGTATTTGCCCCTTTGGGTTTTGACTGGAAGCTGACGACGGCCCTTATTCCAAGTTTTGGAGCGAGGGAAGTGCTAGTTGCGGCCATGGGAACCGTGTATGCGGTGGAAGGTGATGATGTTGAGGATGTTGGTTTTCTTAAAAGACTAAGTCATATTCTTACCAGTAACTATTCTTTGGCGACTCTTATGTCTCTGCTTATTTGGTTCGTGTTTGCACCCCAGTGTATTTCTACCTTTGCCGTTTTGAAAAAGGAAACTGGCGGCTATAAAATGCCACTGATATTCGGTTTTTATACAACAGTGCTGGCCTATGTTTTTGCCTATCTAACTTATTTGATTTTTATTTGAAACCACTTGGGGAACTCGTCCTGGCGTAACTATTAGATTTTATAGGGACCTGACTAAAGTTTTTGCAGGTAAGTTTTACCATAAAATCAAAAATTAAACCTTTTGCCCCCAGCTATTTGTCATAATAAACAAAGAGAAAAGTAAGTAAGCTATTTATTGGAGAGATTTATGAAAAAGCTTACTATTACATTATTGCTTCTAACTTCATTTTCCGCATCCGCTGGAAAATTGTATCTAAAAACACAAAATAAAAAGGTGAATACTGATCGCATTCTAGTGGAGACTATGATTATTGGAAATCTTAGTTCTTGTGTTGATGAGATGGAAGAAGCTGGTATTGAATTAGCTTGTAGCAAATATATCAAGGATGCTAGGAAATTTGGTATGAGTGAAAAAGAAATTAAAGCAGAACTTCGAAATAATTTTGAACGAGGGGAAGCTGAGCATGTTCTTGAGCGCAAAGTGGCAAATCTTTTTCGTTAATAACTATATTGTTTTGTAACTAACTTTTTCCCATTCTTTGATCTGCCATTTGGTATGTACCTCGGCGATAACTTCCTGGCCCTTATTGTAGATATTCGTGACAATTTGGGCTTGGGTAATACCTGTTTCATTCAGCTCTTTTTTGAGTAGGGCCAATTGTTCATCGCTAATTTCCACAATGCCGATGAGTTCTTCTTTTGCTTGCTTAATGTATTTCACATGCAGTTCTTCCATGATCAAGCGGTACTTGGAGCTACTGAAATGTTTTACCAGGCCAAGGCCAGCGGGAAATTCTCCCAGTGTCGCCGTAGCACAGGCATGGATGCCCCCCAAGTGATTTTTATTGCAGCGAATATAAGGCAGTTTCAAAATAGTTCTATTATCAGACAGTTCGATAAATTTGAACTTGTGAGGGATATTAAAGGGAATACCCGTCACAAAGAGCTTTTCGAGCAGTTTAAGTTGCAGTTTTTGATGAGATTTTTGCATTAAGTTATCAACCCAACGGCCACTAAATCGATTCATAACCCCATTATCGGTAGTTTCGCATAAAAAAACAACTTGTTAGATGTTGTTTGTTTTCGAATTGTGTCAAGCATGGTTAACTTAAGGATAATTAAAAGAACAAAGGAAGGATATGAAGAAATTATGGATGATTCTGATGTTTTTTGGGTTAAGTGCACAAGCTGCTGACGATAGTGTTTATGTAACTATTGGTTCAGATGCAGTTGGAACTTCTCAAAAATCGCTTAGTAGTATGAAGTCAATTGCAGGCAATGGTGAGATTGCTGTTCTCAAAATTAGAAAAGCAGACATTGATAAGCTTTCACACGAGATGCATGAAAAGCACAATCGTTGTGGTGGGTTCATTGTTCATGACAATGAGGAAGAGGCCCTTGCGGTCTTAAATGATTATGATACGCGCAAATTCGCTAAGAGCTTTCCTTTTATGAGCTATACGATTACTGAAGGGGAAAGAGTAGAGAATATGGTTTCAAAGGTTAGTGAAATCAATATTAGAACTATGATTCAAAAGCTTTCTAGTTTTAATAATCGTTACTATAAATCCGAAACAGGTGTTGATTCACAGGCTTATGTAAAGGCTACTTGGGAAAAGATTGCTGCTAATAGATCTGATGTAAAAGTTGATTATTTTAAGCATAGTAGTTGGCCACAACCTTCAATTATTATGACTGTTGAAGGAACAACGCGCAAAGATGAAATTGTCGTTATTGGTGGGCATGCTGATTCAATTGCTGGTTGGTTTAATAGAGGAAAATCAAGAGCTCCTGGAGCTGATGATAATGCTTCTGGTATTGCAACTATTACCGAGGTTATTCGTGTCATGATGGATAGTGGCTATAAACCACAAAGAACAGTTACATTTATGGCCTATGCTGCGGAAGAAGTAGGGCTTTTAGGTTCAAAAGCAATTGCTAACCAATATAAGGCTGAAGGGAAAAATGTTGTTGGTGTTGTCCAGTATGACATGACTAACCACAAAGGAAGCAAGGATTTAGATATTGTTTTCATGACTGATTATACTAATGAGGCCCAAACAAAGTTTATGGGATCATTGATTGATACCTACGTAAGTGGTGTTAAATGGGGTTACTCTAAATGTGGTTACGGATGTTCTGATCACGCGTCATGGCATAATGCCGGTTTTCCAGCTTCTATGCCTTTTGAATCTACCATGGGTGATATTAATCATAAGATTCACACTAAGAATGATACGATTGATATTGCAGGATCAGCAGGAACAGCTAACCACGCTGAAAAATTTGCTAGATTGGCAGTTGCCTTTTTAGTAGAAATGGGAAAATAAAAAACTTTTGGAATTAATTAAATTATTCGAAGAGATCGAAGAGAATTTTGAGTCAGCTAGAAAAGTTTATATTAAGACTAATTTAGATGGCGACGAAGAGGATTTTCGATCTCTTTCTGAATCAAAACTAATCTTAAATGCTCTTAAAGAAATTGGCACCGAAGCTAAACAGGTATTCCACGCTCATTCTCCTCTAGAGTCTTTATTTGAAAAAGATTTTGGTAAATTCAAAAACACCTTTAATCGTGAAACGATTTTAGAGACTTGTTTGTTTGAAGATTATCTTATGCGAGAGTCCCAGGAGTTTCCGCTGCCTAGCGAGCAACTACTGGATGAAGAGTTAATTAATAATTACGTGTTGTCTTTTAAAGATTGGTTAGCGGGTATTCAACATGCACATACCGCGACTCAAAGACTGATCTTGGATGAGTTTGATCTTAATCTCAAAACGGCCCAGCTAAAATGTCAGTGTATAAAATGTATTGGTGATTTTCGTGCCAAGTTAAGAGACCATATTTTTCAGGAACAAAAAGATATTATTGATAAAGCAGTAGAGCAGTTAGAAGATCTGGTTTTATCGGAACAAATTTCTTTTGTTAGTGATTATGTCAGTAAGATGCGCAAGCGACTAGACCGAGGGGTGAGTCAGGTTAAATATCGTTTGAAAAGAGGTTCTCTAAACAAGCTGGATAGCGATATTAAAGCACATTTTAAAAGGCAGATGGGGCCAGCGTCGGAACTAGGAAAGCTTTATCGGCAAAGACTATTAACATTTTTTAATGGTATTTTAGCTGAAGAAGGTCATAGCGCAGATCTTATTACAGAAAATGAGTACGATCGTTTTTTTACCCAAATGGGAATTGGTATTTGGAAAAATCCTAAAACCTTAAAACGTGAGTTTGGGCGTTTATTAAAATCTGTATTGTCATTTAAACGTAAAGATATTTCAGCAACCATATTACGAGAATATTTAGGCCAATTCTGGTTGCACTCTGAAGCGCGAGCGCGTAAACGTCGAATCATTTATCATATGGGGCCGACAAATTCAGGAAAAACTTATAATGCCATTCAAGCCTTGGCCAAGGCCAAAAATGGATCTTACTTAGCACCGTTGCGACTACTTGCCAGTGAGCTTTTTGATACACTCAATGAGAAGGGTGTACCAACAACCTTACTTACCGGTGAAGAAGTTATTGATGTGGAAGGAGCAACGCATTTTTCATCTACCATTGAAATGGCCAAGCTCAATATGAACTTTGAGTGCGTTGTTATTGATGAAATTCAAATGATTACTGACCCCCAAAGAGGGTGGGCATGGACCAGGGCACTTATAAATACGAATGCTGATGAAATTCATTTATGTGGAGATCACTCAGTTTATGAATTAGTTAAAAAGATTTTAGATTTAACCGGAGATACCCTAGAAGTCTGTAATTACGAAAGAAAAACATCTCTTTCGGTAATGAAAGAAAAGATTAAGCTCGTTGACCTGGAAAAAAATGATACGTTAATCGTATTTTCTCGGCGTAACGCTCTTAAATATAAAAGAGACTTAGAGAATTTAGGGTTTAAAGTTTCTATTGTTTATGGCCGCTTAAGTCCAGAAGTAAGACGTGAGCAGGCGAGAAAGTTTGATGAAGGCGAAACAGATATAATGGTGGCCACAGATGCCATTGCTATGGGAATGAATTTACCGATTAAGCGAATTATTTTCTCTGCCGTTTCTAAATTTTGGGATGGAAAGGAGTTTCCTTTATCGAATTCCGAATTAAAGCAAATAGCTGGAAGGGCAGGAAGATTCCAGCGCTTTCCTGAAGGCTTTGTAACGACCTTAACTAAGGTTGACGATGGTTTAGAGGTTGTAAGTGAAGCTCTTCACTGTGAATTAGAACAAAAAGAATTGGCCATGGTTGGTCCCGATTTGGATATTTTCCGTTCGGTAAATATGGCACTGGAAGAACATAACTTAAAAACCTTGAGCCTTTCAGAGTTTCTTAGGTTGTTTAACACCATGAGTTTTGAAAAGCCTTTTTACTGTGTTGATTTAAAAGAAATGATTGAACTGGCCGAAACAGTGGAAGACGCAGACTCTATGGATTCGCTTTCAGATGCGGAAATTTTTGGTTTTGCCTGCGCTCCTGTTAATCAAGGCTTGCTGGAGCATGTACAGTATTATGTCTGGATCCTTAATCATTATGTAGGGAAAAAGATGATCCTTACTGAAGATATTGATTCGACTTCAGATGATATTGATTATTTGGAGACGGCGATTAAATGTGTCGAACTCTATCAATGGTTGGCCCGTCATTTTGAGAATAACTATTTCAGCTTTGATCAGGAAGCCTTATTACTCAATAAGACGGATGCGATTGAAAAGCTTAATCAATTACTATCAGAAAAGACTTCTAAAAAATGTTCTTCTTGCGGGGTTAAGTTAGACGATGACCACAAATATAATATTTGTGAAACATGTTTTGGCCAGCGTCGTCGTGGGAGAGGAGGAAATTATCGCAATACTAGTTTCCGTAGCAAAGGGAAAAAATCCTCTCAATCTGGTAAGGATGATAATAAAAGCAAATCAAGACGCGGCAGCAGTCGTTCTAAAAGTTCTAATAAGAAGAAACCATCTGGAAAAAATAAGGCAGCTGCTTT
>JBFEUX010000185.1:0-5903 GCA_041547255.1 Bacteriovoracaceae bacterium | reverse complement strand
GACAAAGAAAAATTCTCTTAGTGTCTTGCAGTTGATCTTTCGGTATTCCTAATCGCAATTGCTCATTTTCGAAACCAGATTCAAATTCTGAATAATATTTATTAAGATACCTCGATTTGTCTTCTACTTTGCTAAGTAGCTCCATTATTTTTTGTTTTTTTAATTTTGTTAATAACTGCTTGCGCATGCGATCAAAGTCTTCGATATTCTTGCCCTGAATTTTAGGAAAAGCATCACGGTAACAGTCTTTACACATTTGAATGTTTTCGGCCGCAACGTGATTTGCTTCTTCTACCGTATGATCTTTTTGTGAGTAACTAATGATTGATAAAACTTCGAAAAGATCCTTATTGTTCTGGTCTTTTTGCAAATAAGAACTCTCTATTTTATTACAGCTTAGTTTTTCGCAAATTGTCCCGCCACAACCTTCATTACATCCTGACACAGAAATAGGGCTATCTAATAAATATTGGTAATTAAACTCAGAAAAAGGTGAGTTGTTAAGCAAGGAAAAGTTTGGGTCTTGATATAGATTCTGATTTTCTTCAAGCATTTCTTGAAACAAAGGATTTTGTAAAGCATAAGACGTAGGCATATATTGTAGGAAATCCTTGTGACTTTCAGCTTCAGCAAACACAGTATGCGCCAATAACACTGAAATCAATGTATAAGAGATAATGAATTTACCTACATTTTTTATCTTCATGCTTACTAAAACTCCATTAAGTTTATCGGAGATTCATAGGAGAATTTTAAGCCATTTTTGATAAGTTTGTTGATTTTCAATAAGTTTTTACCGTAACCACACGGAATCACGAAAACGCGTAAGAAAGCGACGCCTAGAATAATTGGCGAGAGTGAGATTATTAATAAATGCTAGCGAGGTTATCTATTTGCAGATAGTCTGCTGTCAATGTTCCTCTTTTAAGCATAATCTTAAAATCACGTGATTCAGAAAATGTTTTAAGCAAGTACCACTCACGGTTAGACAATTTTAAATTATGTAAATCAGTAGGTCTTAATTCTGTAACATTCAAGTTCAAATAATAAGATAATGTTAAGGCGAATTTGGGCTTAAGGGTTGTAATAGCATCAACTCTTAGCCTTCTTTTAATCATCTCACTTACGAGGCTATAGTGAAGTTTTTCCATGTGATCTAAAGAATCTGCAAGCTCACGAGGATGTTTATCAAAATAGGCATAGTATTCTTTTTTTAACTTATTGACTTCTTTTTCACCCTTTTCCTGAAGAACATCACTTGCAAAAAGTACAGCAGTAGCTGCTGCCCCTGAATTTTTTTTGGCCGCAAGAGCTTCTTTGTAAACAGAAAAAGTTAGATTTCTCTTAGGCGAACGCTTATTTCTAGCAATGCTTTCAGGCTCAGTCGTACTGAGAAGGATCCCCATTACCACCAAGCCTAAAATAAATGATGCTATACCAAATAAGCGTTTATCCATACGTTACAATTTCCCAAACTTATAAGTTATCTGAATCGTTGCTGAAACATTCAGTTGATTATTTAGATTAAGCACACCAGTTTGTGCATTATAAACAAACTCAGAAGTCTCGACGCCGTTAACCAACACTTTAATAGTATCAGCCAGGATGGCCACATCTCGACGTAGTTGGAAACCAGAAAGACCAGAAGCAACTTGCAAGCTGATATTATTTAACACATCTGAAAAAGGTGCATCAATATCAGATACCATTGTCCCTGTTAAAGCTGCAATTTGCTTGTATCTATCATCATAATCCTTACTAAAACGAATAATTGGATACACTTTTACCTTCGCAGGATCATCCTTTAAAGCTTGTAGTCCCTTAACAGCAGCTTCAAGATCTTCTGTTCCTTGCTTATCTGGGCCTCCTTGTTCTGGTTCATCTGTTAAAATGATAAAAACAAGTTGTCTATCGTTACCACCAAACCACGTTGGCATTAGATTGTAAGCTCTATTGATTGAAGGTATGGCACGTTCACTACCATTTCCGTCTGTTCCTACACCGACGGCACTAATAAAATCTTGCGTAAAGTCTCTATAATCAGTTTGAGACTTTTCTGCACGAGTACTTGATAGATCATATACGTTTCCAACGCTGTCAGTTCTAAAAGGAACCGAGCCATCTTCAAGTAAATAAGCATCTGTTGTGGTTACGGCCATATTAAATGGAAACCTAGCCTTTCCATCGATTAAGAAATTTTTTATAAAAGCTTCAAAATTTCTTTGTAGTGTTTTTTGTTCACCGTCCATCGAACCTGAGTTATCAATAACCCAAACAATATCCACACCACCAGTATTAGTTACACTATTATTAAACGTTTGAATTCCATCGGTAAGTTCTGGACTGATTGCTAAAGAAAATTTAGCAAGGTTAGACTCAAGCCCTTTTTCATCAATTACTTTATATGAGATGGAATCAATCCCCTGAAAAAGACTGTCAGAAATATAAATACATCTTCTACCATCACACTGAACATTATCCCCATTTTGAGGTTGCTCAACAATTTCATATTTTAATTCACTAGACAAACTATCAGGGTCAATTGCTTCCGGAAGCATAAACTCTACTGGTTCACGAGACTTACCACTAATTGAACCATCAAGGGCCTTAGGGGCTTCAGGGCCAGCTGGAACCTCATTAACTATAATTGTAATCTTGGCAGGCTCTGTTCCAAGTACATCACCATCTTTCCCAACAACTTCAATGGTATCTACCCCACTAAAAGTTTCATTTGGGATATAAGTACATTTAAGTTGATTGCCATCAATTTTACAGTCTTTCAACTCTCCATGTTCAGGATTTTTAACAATCGAAACTTGAAGATTTATAGAATCTTCAGAAGGTTCAAGAACGTAAGTAACCTCAATTGGTACATTTTGATCCGTAACTAATTGGGAATCTTCTCCCTTAGGTACATCAATTAAACTGTTAAACTCAGTAGCATCTTGCTCCGGTCTACAACCAGCGATCATCAAATTCAACAAAAGTAAATTTAGTAGTAGCTTCATCACGTCACCTATCGGAAATTTTTGTGCTATCCCTAAATGGTAATTCACTTTATGACTTAAAATTAATAAAACCTAAGAATCTTTTATTGATTCAAAATAAAATCAGTCTGTTATCTGGTATGAGTATTATTTGCGTGCATAGTTTTTTGCCAACAAAGCTTGGCGAAAATGAGGATATTGGCTGTTAATCTAAAAAGCCTTCTCTGTGTAAGAATGTAATTTCAGGGAATTGAATACTAGATGGAGCATCTACCACACATTCAAAAATATAGCTAAAATCTTTAATATCTAGCATTTTGGATTCATCAATTTCATTGTAATCGTCCCACAAGGGTGTGTTAACTGCCCCAAAATACATATTCGTAAATCTTACTTGATATTTTTTCCATTCCTGGGTAAGCACTCCCAACATTCCCTTCTTAGCAAATTCGGAAGTTGTATAAGCAAGAGTATTAGGGAAAAATCTTTTAGCAGAAATAGAATAAAGATTTATGACATGGGTTTCTTCTGTGAGAATTAATGGTTCAAAATATTTTAAGAGATTGTGGTGGCCGATTACATTTGTTTCTAAATGCATGCGTAAATCCAAGGCCGTTGTTTCAGAAGCCGTCTTCATGTCACACATTCCAGCGGCATTCACCAGCAAATCGACGACTTCCGTTTCCGACTTAACTTCTAGCATGAAGTTCTTAATCTGTGACTCCTGAGTAATATCCAACTCCATATCGATAAAGTTTGGATGATCAAGAGGAGATTCATTGCGACTCCCACCATAAACAACAAAACCTCTATCTAGAAGTGAACCTGCACAAGCAAGTCCAATTCCAGAAGAGGTTCCTATAACAATTGCTACTTTATTCATTCGTAATTTTTTCTCCAAAAATTACTTAGCGATACCTACCGCTCTCGTCTCTCTTAACACGGATACCTTAATGGTTCCTGGGTAAGACATTTCTTCTTCAATTTTCTTAGCAATTTCTCTAGATAGCAGAACTGTTTGCTCATCAGTAACTTTATCATTTTCAACGAGAACTCTAATCTCTCTACCAGCAGAAATCGCATAACTATTATAAACACCTTCAAAGCTATTAGCGATATTTTCAATATCAGTAACTCTAGAGACATAAGATTCTTTAAGAAACTTACGTACACCAGGTCTTGCTCCAGATAATGCATCTGCGGCCATAACCAAGTGGGCCAAAACAGTCTCTGGTTTAACATCTTCGTGGTGAGCACGCACAGCATGAACAATATCTGGATCTTCCCCATATTTTTTAAGAAAGTCAGCACCAACCACTGCGTGTGATCCCTCTGCTGAGGCATCAATCGCCTTACCGATATCATGTAGCATACCTGCACGTCTTGCTTGCTTAACGTTTAAGCCAAGTTCTGCGGCCATCGCTCCACATAGGAAACCAACTTCTAATGAGTGTTGATATTGGTTTTGCATATATGAAGTACGGTAGTTTAGAGCACCTAACATTTTTAATACTTCCGGGTGTAACCCATGAATACCAATTTCCATTTGAGCCTTTTCCCCAAGCTCCCTTAGTCTTTGCTCTAGTTCATGTTTAGACTTATCATGAAATTCTTCAATCTTAGCTGGGTGAATACGCCCATCCGCAATAAGCTTTTCAATGGTCATCTTTGCGACTTGCTTTCTTACAACGTTAAATGAAGAAATAATAACCATACCTGGAGTATCATCAATAATAAGGTCAACACCACAAATTTGTTCAAAGGCACGAATGTTTCGCCCCTCACGTCCGATAAGTCGTCCTTTAATTTCATCACCTGGAAGTTCAACAGAAGTAATCGTCTGCTCAGCAACAAACTCACCTGCAAAACGCTGAAGAGCAATTCCTAAAATTCTACGAGCCCTTTTTTCTGATTCTTCCTCTGCTTCTTCCTCAACACGAGCAATCATCTTAGCAGCATCAACTCTCGCCTCTTCTTCCATAACTCTTAAAAGCTCCGCTTTAGCTTCGTCTTGAGACATATTGGCAACTTTCTCTAATTTTTCAGAAATATCTTTTTGGCGCTCTAATAATTTTCCACGCTCTAATTGAGTCTGTGCTTTTTCTTTATTTAAGTCTTCTTCTTTTCTTTTAATTTCTTGAAGGTCACGTTCTTTAGCTTCAATTTTTTGATCAAGCGAAATTTCTTTTTTGGTCAAGCTTCGCTCTTGATCTTGAAGAGTTCTTTGACGCTTTTCATACTCGCGCTCTAGACCTTCTCTTTCATCAGCTATAATTTGCTTTGCTTCAGCTTTAGCACTTCTTTTAATATCATTGGCTGAGTTTTCAGCATTTTTAATAATATTCTGTGCTTCTTTTTCTTTCTCATCTTTTAGGCTTTTTACCTTACCGAGAGAAACAATATAAGCAATAACAGCACCCACCACAAAAGCTAAGGCTGCCATTAATATACTTTCAGTTGTCATTTATTTTCCCCTTATTAAATATATTCTTTTCGGTCACTATATAATCTAATTCTTCATCATGTTCTTCGTTATACACATTTGCCACTTCTTGAAAGGAGAAAAACAGCCCCACTCTAATACCCTTAAAATTTTTCAAGTAAGTATCAAAGTAAGCCTTACCTCTTCCCAGTCGCTCCCCTTCTTGAGTAAAAGCCAGACCAGGGACAAGAATTACATTTGGCTCATCGCTAACTTGTATTTCTCTTTCACTAAGTTCCAAGCCATAGCTTCCCGCCGTTAACAGCTTAAAATCAACTGGGTGGTAGCTTAAATTGATAGACTTGTGCATATGAACTAATAAGTAACTTGCAACAGAATCTTCATCAAAACCATGCCACCAAACGGGCTCAAACTTTAAAGGTGAATAAACTCCCAGTTTAACACCATCCAAAAATGTCTCAGAATTTAACTTC
>JBFEUX010000089.1:0-10618 GCA_041547255.1 Bacteriovoracaceae bacterium | reverse complement strand
GTCCCCAGCTTTTTCTATGTAAATACAACAACTTATCTTGGCATGAAATTAGCACTCTATTAACTTAGTGTAATTCTGTTTCTATGGAGGGAACAATGAAAAAATTAATTCTATTGATATGGATGTTTAGTTTAGTGTCTCAATCTTTTGCCAGTGAACAGCTACTAAGTAGTGATTTCTTGGAAAGCGATAGCGTTAGCTACTGGATATTGGAAACTGATGGAAACTAAAAAACTTTGGGTATAAAGAAAAAAGCCTACTCTGAGAGTAGGCTTTATTTAAGCCATTTTTTCTTCGTGCGCTCTAAGAATCTTTTTAATAATTTCTTCACTGGTCATATTACGTAATGCATTCGGATCAATTCTGTCTTCAAGAACAGGATCTAAAGTATCACTAATATCTTCGGTGAGGATAGGATTCTTATTTGCATCAACTTCATTCACTCGATCAATAGGAGTGAAGTGAGGAACTGTTTGTAGAATCTGAGGATACTCATTAATCATATGGTGAATTGTTTCAACCACAGATGCAAAGCCATCTAATTCATCTTTTGTATAGGACTCTGTTGGTTCAAGCATAAGGCCATAAACTTCGGGAAAGGCCACTGTCGGGGCGTGGAAACCAAAGTCTAAGAATAGTTTTCCCACTCGTGCGATTGCTTGCGCCTTAGGAGTTCCAGCTTCAGCAATTCTATTAAAATTATCTTCGTTTAAAGTAAGAATAAACTCATGCATACGTGGATTATCCAGAGAGCCAACTGGAAGAACTGGATAAAGGATATTTAATTTTTTAAATAAGTATCTTGCACTTAAAACGGCAATTGCACTCATGCGCTTAATTCCATCTGCTCCTAGTGCTTTTAGATAAGTATAAGCTCTTACTTTATGGGCAAAGTTTCCATAATGTCGGTGGATAGACCCAATACTATGTTTGGCAGTGACCGTTTTATAAGTGTTACCTTCTTTGATTACCTGAACTCCCGGAAGGAAGTCTACAAGTTTATCACTAACGGCCACAATCGCGTCTCCAGGACCACCACCTCCGTGAGGTATAGACCAGGTTTTATGAAGATTATTATGGACAGCATCGACACCTAGTTTGTTAAGATCAATCCATCCTGCGATAGCATTCATATTGGCCCCATCCATATAAACCAGACCACCTACTGAGTGAATAAGATCGGCCATTTCTTTAAAACAAGTTTCAAAGATCCCGGCAGTATTAGGGTTGGTAACCATAATACCAGCAATAGATTTGCCGTGTAGTTGTACCATTTCGGTAAGTTGATTAAAATCGATTTCACCTTTTTCATTGGCCTCAATGGTAACAATTCCCACTTGCTTACCATCAACTTTTTTGGTTTCAAAACCAGTCATAGTCGCTGTTGCAGGGTTGGTTCCATGGGCCGATCGTGGAATAAGAACAACATTTCTCGACTGCGCTTCACCATTATGACGGTGATAAGCCTGGAATAGTTTTAGACCAACAAGTTCGCCTTGTGCTCCAGCAACTGGCTGTGTTGTGACAGCTGGTAGACCGGTTATATCTTTAAATAGTTCTTGGATCTCAAAAAGAATTTGCAGATTTCCTTGTACATCTGCTTGAGGAGCTTGGGGATGAGTGTCTGTAAAGCCAGCTAGCCCTGCGGCCCATTCATTGATTTCCGGGTTGTACTTCATAGTACAACTTCCAAGAGGATAAATACCTTCATCTGGACTCAAGTTTTGTTTTCCTAGTTTGCTATAATACTCAAAAAGCTCGTTCGTATTGAAAGCTTTAATCTGATAAGGAGAAACTCTTTGAATATCCTTGGTAACTGACTTGATGGTCGCAGAGATACTTTTAGGTTTAAAATTTTCCTTAAAGAAGTTAACCATCTTTTGAAAGTCATAGGCTTTGTGTTTATCATTAACCGAGATTAATAATAAATTTCCTTCAACACCACAGCGGCCAGTGATATTGCTACCAATATGAATATCTTCCTGTTCTCTTGCTGCTTCAATCAGCTCATCAATTTCGGCATTAATCTTTAGTGTAAACTCGTTGAAAATAGGAGAGTTATAAAGTAATTCGACGCCTTCAAATGATGTCAGTTTTTGCACTAAGCTCAAGGTATTACGGTGAGTATTAAGATAGCTTTGATTAAAGCCTTCACTACCTTTATTTAAGATCGCTGCTCCACAGGCTGAAGCAATAAAAGATTCATTGGAACAAATATTAGATGTCGCCTTTTCTCGTCTAATATGTTGTTCACGGGTAGAGAGGATAATGGCCTTACAGTCGCGACCAGCTTCATCTGTGGCCTTACCAATAAATCGACCTGCAGTACTACGAATCATCGTTTTATTTTTTTCGCTATAACGAATCCCAAAAATACCAAGACCCGGTCCACCAAAATTAGGAGCAAGAGTTAGGGATTGTCCTTCTGCTACCAGGATATCACTACCTTCTTGGTTTTTTCCCCATTTGGCCGGTTCTTTTAGGCCATTATTGGAAAGGGTGTGCATATTTACTAGAGAGATCGCAAGTAGATTATTATCATGACAAATATCCGTGATCTGATCAAAGTTTTCGATATTTCCGAAGGTGCTAACTTGTGGATAGGCCACAGCTGCTAAATGTTCTCTATGTTCTTCGATTAAAGCCGCAAGTTTTACTTGGTCAATTAACCCCGTATTTTTATCAACAGGTGCATAAACAATATTTAAATTGGTTTCAATGGCCTGAGTATTAATAACTTTTATATCCCCAGGGTAAATATTTTCAGCGACAATAACTGTATTCGTTTTTCTTTTTATTCTAACTGCACAATTGAGGGCTTCGAACAGGCAAGTGGCCCGCTCGTACAGTGAAGCATTAATCGCTTCAAAACCAGTCATTTTGCTAATCATATTTTGATAAATCCAAAGAGTTTGTAATGTTCCCTGGCTTCTTTCTGGTTGATAAGGAGTGTAGGCCGTCGTCAAGCCTCTGATGGAACAAACTTTTTCTACAATCTCTGGAACTTGGAAGTCTTGTAATCCATCACCAATAAAGCTGGTACGAATTGTATTTTTATTAGCAATATCTGATATTTTTTCTTTAAGAGTTTCATGGGGTAAACCATCCTCCATTTTCAAACCACTGTGTTTCACTTCATCTGAAATATGAGCGAATAAATCATCCAGTGATTCTAAACCAATTGCTTGGAGCATGGCCTTTTCATCAGTTTGATTAACACCGATATAGTGCGGAAAGTTTTCTCTTTTATGAGTCATTTGTGCATCCTTAATTGTGTGTTGGTTTTTGCCAAATTTAGCATAAAAAGAGGGGAGTTCGCATTAGAAAAATGTTGCTTTACTTCTTATTTATTGTATTAATGCAATATGCAATTTTTTCTAAATAATATAGAAATTAATTTTTCAGAATTTGCGCAACATTTCCCTGATGAAGCCAAAATTTTGACGGACTATCTCGAGCTTCCTGCCAAGTTTGAAATTCAGGAAGGGGTTTTGGCCTTGGCCTTCGATCAATTTAACCCCATAAGTATCGATATAGAAAAGATTTTAGAGCATCATAAAAAGTTTTTTTATAAACATTCTTTATATAAGGACCCATTGGCGAGAGCACTGGGTCTGAAAAAAGGGAAGTCCCGTCCCATTGTTCTTGATGCAACGGCAGGGCTTTTGGGTGATAGTCTTCTTATGTACGCTTATGGGCCGCAGCAGCTCATATGCTGTGAGAGAAATCCCGTGGTGGCCGCCTTAATTGTGAATGCTATAAACAGGGCCAAGATTGATATTAAATTCTATTTTGGAGAGGCCAGCGCGCAAGCTCAGTTGCCTGAAGTAGATGTAGTGTTTTATGACCCAATGTATAAAGAAAAAAATGTAAAAGCGGCCCCTAAGAAAGAAATGGCCATTTTTAGAGAGCTGGTAGGGGAAGACACAGATAGTTATGAGGTTGCCAGAAACTTATATTCTTTGGCCAAAGAGCGCCTCGTCATTAAGCGTTCTAATCGAGCAACTCCGCTAATTGAGCAGCCTGATCATAGCATTAAGGGTAAATCCACTAGTTATGACGTATATTTGGCGAAAAATTAAATGATTCAACTATTTAAAATTGTGAAATAATTTGTTATAAATTGCCCACATTTAACTAAAGGAAATAACATGAAATATGATGTGTACGGCATTGGTAATGCCTTGGTGGATATGGAGTTTAAAGTAACGGATAAGTTTTTTTCGGATAACTCAATTGAAAAAGGTTTGATGACCTTGGTTGAAGAAGATCGTCAAAAAGATTTAATCGCAGCCTTGCATCATGAACAACAAGAAGAAGTAAAGAGACAATGCGGAGGTAGTGCCGCTAATACAATAATTGCTGTTTCTCAATTTGGTGGGACTTCTTTTTATTCATTTAAAATTGCTGATGATGATACAGGACATTTTTATTTAAACGATATTAAGGAAAATGGAGTCGATTCTAAAAATACCAGTAATAATCTTCCTGCAGGAACCACTGGTAAGTGTATGGTTATGGTAACTCCAGACGCAGAAAGAACCATGAACACTTACTTAGGAATCACAGCGAGTTTAGATAAAGATCAGATCGATGAAGCCGCTTTAAAGCAATCTAAATGGCTTTATGTTGAAGGATATTTAGTTGCAAGTCCTACTGGACAAGAAGCAGCTGTAGAAGCTGTGCGAATTGCCAAGGCAAATGGAGTAAAAACTTCGTTAACTATGAGCGATCCTAATATGGTGAAGTTTTTTAGAGATAATATGATGCAAATTATTGGAGATGGACTAGATCTTATCTTCTGTAATGAACAAGAGGCCATTGATTTTACTCAGACTTCCGGTTTACACGATGCTCGTGAGGCCATGAAAAAATATGCTAAAACTTTTGTCATCACTTTAGGAAAAAATGGGGCCATCATTTGGGATGGAACCATGTTTATTGATATCGAGCCACACCAAGTAGATGCTATAGACTCTAATGGTGCAGGTGATATGTATGCAGGTGCTTTTCTTTATGGAATTACCAATGAGATGAATTTTGCTGGAGCTGGAGCCTTAGCTAGTCTTGCTAGTTCTAAGGTGGTTAGTCAGTATGGGCCAAGACTTAGCTTTGCTCAAATTAAAGAAATCGTAAAAACAACTAAAGCATAAGGCCAATAAGGAAAGTAAATGAAGCGATCAACGGTTAAAACACTTTTTAATAGCAAACCAGAAGGGCAAGAAATTCTTGTTAAAGGGTGGGTACGCTCGATTCGAAACTCGAAAGCGTTTTCTTTTATTGTGCTTAATGATGGTTCAACCCAAAAAGATTTACAAGTCATTGCAGACGAAACTCTTGCTGGCTATGAAGAATTTACGAAGTGTTTAAATGGTTCATCTCTTTCCATCAAAGGAAAATTGGTCGAATCAGGTGGCAAACAGGCGATTGAGGTACAAGCGACTGAAATAGAAATTTTAGGGAAAACACCACAGGATTATCCTCTGCAAAAGAAGGGGACTTCTATGGAATTCTTAAGAGAGATTGCCCACCTACGCCCGCGTACTAATACTTTCGGTGCCGTCTTTAGAGTGAGACATGAATTAGCACAAGCGACTCATCGATTTTTCTCCGATCGCGGATTTTACTATATAAATACTCCTATTGTTACGGCGATGGATGCCGAAGGAGCAGGAGAGTTATTTAGAGTTTCAACTTTAGATCCTAACAACCTTCCTTTGGATAAATCTGGTAAAGTCATTTGGGAAAAGGATTATTTTGGTAAAGAAGCTTATCTATGTGTAACAGGGCAGTTGGAAGGCGAAGCATTTGCTTGTTCAATGGGATCTGTTTATACTTTTGGGCCAACTTTTAGATCTGAAAATTCTAATACCACCAGACACCTTTCTGAATTTTGGATGATTGAGCCAGAGGTTGCCTTCGCTGATTTAGAGGAAGTGGCGGACCTGGCTGCTGATTATATTCAGTATATGATTAAACATGCCATGAAGTACTGTAAAGACGAGTTAGAATTTTTTAACCGCTTTATTGAAAAAGGTCTGTTAGATAAATTGAATAAGGTTATTAGCAATGATTTTAAGAAAGTGACATACAGTGAGGCCATTGATATTTTACAAAAGTCTAAGAAGAAATTTGATTTCAAAGTTGAGTGGGGGATAGATCTACAAACAGAACATGAGCGTTACTTAACTGATGAGCATTTCCAAGGTCCAGTCATTGTTACTGACTATCCCAAAGATATAAAAGCTTTTTATATGAAACAAAATCCCGATGGAAAAACGGTACGGGCGATGGATGTATTAGTTCCAGGTGTCGGAGAAATTATTGGCGGATCTCAAAGAGAAGAAAATCTAGAAAAACTCGAAGCTCGTATGTTTGAGCTGGGGTTAGAGAAAGAACTTTACGACTGGTATCTGGACCTTCGTCGTTTTGGAACTGTTCCTCATTCTGGTTTTGGCCTTGGTTTTGAGCGGGCAGTTATGTATATTACAGGTATGCACAATATCCGTGATGTGATTCCATTCCACAGAACACCTAAGCATGTGGAATTTTAAGCCGCTCTTAGAGTGAAACTCAAAATAATAAGCATATTTACCGATAAAGGGGACATGAAGAAAATGTCCCTTTTTTGTCTCATTTGGTTTGTGGCGAATATTGCATCGGCCAGTCCTGATGCTCAGGTGGATCGCATCTATGATTTAGTGGGAGTTAAAAAGTTTATTTTTTCGCTGAAGCGTATTAAAGAATTTAAATCAGTAGAAGAGATTGATGAATTAGATTACGAATTGAAAAAGTATTATAAGCAAGTGTATCTTTGGCGTAAATTTGATGAGGTTCAGTTCGAAAAAGAGCTAAGAAGTAAAATTATTCAAAACTTTACAGCACAAGAGCTAAGTGAATTAGAAGCTCTTTTCACCAAACCATTTCCGGCGAAAGTTGTACGAGCAATTGTCATTGGGCGTGATGTATTTGGTTATAGTCAGGAGCTTATTGATAGTAAGTATATAACTGTTAGCTTACCTGAAAGCCGTAAGCTGTTAATGAATAATTTTTACCTCTTGCATGGAATGGAAATTCAAAAAGAGAAAGCAATAGAGGTGCTACAATCTTATGCTGAAAGTAAAGTTTCCTATATTACGCTTTATAATAAAGTCACACATGAAAAGTTTTTCACTAATCCTGTTATACTAGGAGAAAGGAGCAAAAACACAAAAGACTTTGTTTTGAATTATTTGGCCAAAGATTTATCCAGTTTTAGACATTATGAATTGAGAGAGTATATGCGGGTGATGAAAAGCAGTAAGACCGCGCAAAGGTTTTTGCAACTATATGCAAATTACCATTTTCTTTATCTTATAAATTTTATTGAAGCTTATAAGATTCCAAAAGAGCTGCTGCAAAAGCAACATCTTTAGGGTTTAAAAATACCCAAATACACTGCAATTAATGCCATGAGCACAAAAATAAAATTAAGACTACGAATGAGCTTTTCTTTATTTGCTAGTTTAGAATAAAGTAAATAAGGTAGGGCCCAAAGTAGTAAGGCCAAAAGAGATTTTCCCCATATCCAAATAGGAAGATTGGTACCGCTAAAGCCCAGGCGTGCCGCTGAAGTAATTCCTGAGGCAATTAATAATACAGAAAACAAAGTAAAGATTAGCTTGGAAAACAAAGCTTTTGGTTTACTGGCAAAACTCATGAGCCCGTATACATAGAGCAGACTCATGAAAATATGAAAAAATTTAATGTCGTAATAATTCATTAGTATAGTTTACAGTTTTTACCTTTAAGAGTTTTCACTGCGCGAGCAGCTTCCTCATCACTATATCCAAGAGCGCGGCGGAAGGCCAGTTCTGTTGCTTCATCTAAATCGTTTTGTGTGATTTTTTTACCGTTTGCTAGCATTTCTTCCACAATCTCAAGTCTGGCCAAATCTACATTGGCCTTGTTTGCGATTGCTTCCGCTGGAGCTCTAGTAATAAAGGATTTACAGCCTTTACCTATGGCGTTGATTCCTGTTTTTTTGGTAATCTGTGCTGCACTTTCAATAATGAATTGGCCGTTAGCAAGAAGAGTCGGATCTGAATTTGCTCGTTTTGCAAATGTTGCTAAAATTTGTCTTAAGTTTTTACCATAACTTTTATCATCTAATTTGTTGATGGAATCTAATAGTTTTTCTTGTCTATCAGAAATAGATTTAACAGGAGAAATTTGACGACGACGTTTTCTTTTAGCAATAGTTGCTGCTGAAGAGTCGAGGTAGGCATTTTCTCCTCCACGATTTTTTACAATAATTTCGTCATATATTTTTGCTAACTCAGATTTATTCGCTTTCGGAAAAATTTTATCCATATTTTCCATCGCCCATTTTTTTGCTTTATGCATGAAGGGACGAGCATCTGATAAAGACTTAATACTTTCAGCTTCTTCTTTTGATATTCCCACGGACACGTAATTTGGGTGAGTTTGACCTTCTGTTTTTGTTTTAAAGTATTGAATGATCCCTTGTTCAACTGCTTCATCAGTCATTTGTGCTGACTGAGCAAACTTTGAAATGAAAGTTCTGACAACTTCACCAGATGCAACAAATCTTGCTTGTGAAGTATTTTTGCTTGGGTTCGTTTGGCAAGAAACAATAATAAAACAGGTAATCAGTAATTTAATCATAAAAGAAACTCCTCATGAATTTACTTTACATTTATCGACATAATGGCGGTTAAGCTTAAGTTAAGCGAAGTTTTAACGAGAGTGCATGCTTGAGCGTATTGCTTTTATTTTGTCGTTTAATAATGCAATCAAGACATACTCTTATCAATTGCTCTTAATTTCTATTTTTGAAGTTTTTGTTGAAAAAGAAGTTGAATCTGGTTAACTAAATCATTCGACATCGCATCATCTACATTTAATTGGTTGAACTTACATTTGCCAGAGACTTCATCATAAGAAACATTGAAAGATTCGCATGTTTTTTTCATAATTGCATTGGCCATATTGGAAGCAACTCCCGCGGTCAAAGAATCACAATAAATAAGTTTCAATTGATTATCATCTCTTTTTTCAAGTAATACGGGGACGGAGACTTTGACTGTTTTATTAGTTAAAAGCTTACTTCTGCCTTTTAAGCTAATAAAAAGATTCACAAATACTGGCTTTTCAAGGGTATGTTCATCACTGATCTCATTCGTCTTTACCTGAATGTCATTAACCAATAGCCTGCTATATTGAGATCCCACCTGTAATACAGTCTCTCCTGTTCTATCAATGATCTCACTAATCTTGCTAGGTAAGATATACTCATCATCCTGCTTATCCACCATTAATGTTTTATTGCAGGCAAGGCTATCATTCAAAATATATCTAATCCTTGCTGTAAGGTCATTAACCTCCATAAGATCCATCATTTTACTTTCACTTTGAACTATTTTATCTGAAAGTCTCATAAAACCCAGAACAAAGGCGCCCATAAGGCCCATTGCGACGACAATTTCAACTAATGTAAAGCCCGACTCTTTATTCAATGTTTTCATAATAAAACAATCCTCTTTTTTGCTATTAGCAATTAATCGAGCTCATTAATATGGGAAACCAACTCCTGCACCGAATGTAGCTGGTACTTATCCAGGTCTTTTTGAATTGCTTTTGCGATATTGTTTAACAGTTTTGGGCCTTGATAGATAAAACTGGTATAAATTTGGGTGAAGCTTCCCCCTTGCTTCCAAAATTCTTTAATTTCCTGGTAGCTATTAATACCACCTACGCCAATTACAATTTGATTAGGGTCTTCCCGTAGGTATTCACATACCTGTTTGCGAATGGCCTGGGCATAAGGTTTGATATAGGCACCAGAAAGTCCACCTTTTCCGAAATTATGCTGAATAGTAGTATTGGTGGCCACAATTCCACTAAAGCTAAACTCTTTACTTAATTCGCAAACCATTTTTACTTCTTCTGGATCTAAATCAGGTGCAATCTTTATAAAGATGGGCTTAGGATGCTCTTTTCTAGGAGCTTCCATTGCCGCCAGGATAGGTGAGAGCAGTTCTCTTTTTTGAAAATTTCGCAAGCCCGGCGTATTGGGCGAGGAGATATTAACCACTAAATACTCACAGTGCGGAGCAAACATTTTATATAAATACGCATATTCCTCAGGAGTGTGCGCTTCATCAGTATCTTTGTTTTTACCGATATTTACTCCCAGGCATATTCGACGATGAGCAGCGGCCTTAATATTTTTTAAAATTTGTTCTGAGCCTTCATTAGGAAAACCCATCGCATTTCGTACACTATTAATTTCCGGATGACGAAAAACTCGTGGCTTAGGATTACCCTGTTGGGGTTTTTTTGTAACCGTTCCTACTTCGATTGCGCCGAAACCAATCCGTTCAAAAAACTCTATTGCCTTGGCATTTTTATCAAAACCAGCGGCCACACCTACAGGAAAACTCCAGTGTAAGTCTCCTGCCTGTAAACTGAATTTTTCATTGGTTTTAAGCGGACTAAATAACTCTGATACAAGTGGGCCATAATGACTCAAGTTTATAGTGAAGTCATGTACTATTTCAGGATCAATTTTAAAGGCTAAGTACTTAAATACCGAAAAGAGATTCATATTAAATAT
>JBFEUX010000256.1:0-3772 GCA_041547255.1 Bacteriovoracaceae bacterium | reverse complement strand
TTGCTGCTTATGTGAAGAAAAAATTCATGGTGATAGCTCAGGACTTGATGGAGAATCCTCAGGGGTTGAAGTTTAAGTTAGAGAAGGCCGGTGAAAAACTAAATAAGAAGACAGTTGTCGATGCTTTTGGCAGTTATTTAGATGATTTAAAAGCTCTTATACGTATGACAAAGTTTTGGCTTTCCCGAAAGTATGATCAAGTTAGCAAGCAGACAATTCTTTATACCATTGTCGCTGTTGTTTATTTTGTAACACCTACGGATTTTGTTCCAGATTTTATTTTAGGTCTGGGCTTTGTAGACGATTTAGCTGTTCTTACCTGGGTACTAGGTTTGATTAAAGAAGACTTAGATAAATTTAAGGCATGGGAAAGAGAGAATGCCTTGGAAAAGAATAAAGAAGTTCTTAAAAAAGAGAGTGAAAAATGAAAGTATTACTATTTTTACTTATTGTGAGTTGTTCTACGCCTCAGTACACTTTGAAACAAAATGAATTATTACCCTATAAAGAATCGTCACAGGTCACAAAGGTGAAGAAAGCAAACAAGGCACTTAATTTTGTGGGTGTGTTTGATAGGCGTGATAGGCAACATATTGGCAAAGCCTATACAGGTGTTCAGTATCAGGAAACTCCTATTAATTTAGATAAAAGCCTGAAACCTTTCTTAAAGTCTTATCTGACAGATGCTTTTGAAATGAGAAATATTCGTTTTAATGCTGCTTCTGACTTAGAGCTTAAAGTGGAAGTCGAAAAATTTTGGGTCGAAGAAGTTATCGAAAAGTTTCAACCAGAAAAGGCTAAATGTATTGTTCAAATGAACTTTCATATCAATGGGAAAAAACAAAAATGGTCTGGCCAGTTCTGGACTGAATTTACTTCCGCAGGAGATTTACGTGATGGAACGGAAAGACTTCCTCCCACTTTGGCCAGTTGTATGAATGATATTGTAGAAAAAGTTGTAAATGATAAAAAGTTTTTAAAAAATTTAAAGTAGGAAATGATGAGTGTTATTGAAAGTTTAAATTGGCGTTATGCCTGTAAGAAATTCGATCCAGATAAAAAGTTATCTGATGATCAGTTAAATATTTTACTGGAGAGCTTGAGGCTTACTCCTTCTTCATATGGAATGCAGCCTTGGAAGTTTGTACTCGTAGAAAATCCAGAACTAAGAGAAAAGTTAGTGGCAGCAAGTTGGAAACAAGCCCAAGTGAAAGATGCCAGTCATTTACTGGTACTTTGTGCTCCCAAAATCGTGGATGAAGCTTGGGTAGATAGATACTTGGCCGATATGGCGAAAACTCGAGGCCAAGAAGTAAGTGAACTCTCAGGTTTTAAGAATATGCTTATGAGTATCACCAAAAAAACTCCAGAAGCTCAATACACATGGGCCAAGAATCAAATTTATATTGCCCTTGGAAATTTATTAACTGTTTGTGCAGAACTACGTATTGATAGCTGCCCAATGGAGGGCTTTAAATCCAAGGAATACAATGAGATTCTAGGTCTGGAGAAACTTGGACTTACTTCTGTCGTTGTATGTCCTGTAGGATTTCGTCACTCTGATGATAAATATATTGATTTAAAGAAAGTGCGCTTTCCTCTAAGTGAACTGGTTGTGAGAATATAATTATGGAAAAAGTAATTTTTGTTTTGTTGGCGATCTTAGCATCTTGTCAGGAACAACCGCCTTTAAAAGGGCCAGGAAGTTATCTGGTTTTTCAAAATAATCAAATTGTGAGGATTCATTGCCTAGATGTTTCCTGTAGCCAGAAACAAACTTGGAGTTTTAGTAAAAAAGAAATAGCAGATGCCTTAAGAAACAGGGCTGAGTTTGAATATCAAAATGCATCTAAATATCTAGAAGAAATTTCAGGCGATGAAAATAAAGTTGAGTCTAAAAAGAAATTGGAGCATTGGATAAAATATTATGATCAAATGAGAAATAGTAATATCGATAAATTGGTGGAAGAACAAATTCAAAATAATTTTAGCGACAAACACATAAAAGATCTAATTTTTGCATCCTCTGATGGAATTATTCTCTTGAGAGAAAAAAATAAATAAATTAAAACAATCCCCCATGATCTATGAAGGTCTATACTAAGGAGATCAGATGAAAATTGCTTTGGTTACTGGTGCAAATAGAGGACTAGGTTTTGAGACATCGAAGCAATTGGCGGCCCATGGTTTTAAAGTCTATATGGGATGTCGTGATCAAGTTAAAGGAAAAGCAGCAGAAGAAATTTTAAAGTCTGAAGGCCTGGATGTTGAGTTTGTAAAATTAGATGTAACTAAGACCGTTGATATCCGAGATTTTTTAAAAACATTAAAAGATAAAAAAGAAGTTGTGGATGTTTTAGTAAATAACGCTGGTGTGTTATTGGTTTCTTTGAATGATCAAGCCGATGCCAGTGTTTTTAAAGTAGATCCAGTGATTGTCTTAAAAACTATAGAAGCTAATACGATTGGACCAATGAAATTGATCCAATCTTTGGTTCCCCTCATGATGGAAAAAGGAGAGGGGAGAGTTATAAATATTTCTTCAGGCATGGGGCAATTGCAGGATATGACTGGCATGTGGCCAGGCTACCGCATGAGCAAGACTGCTCTTAATGCCCTTACTAAAATTGTAGATAGCGAGGTAGCAGGACATAATATCTATGTTAATTCTGTTTGTCCGGGCTGGGTGCGTACGGATATGGGGGGAGAAGCTGCTACACGTAGTATCGAAGAGGGGGTTGAAACCACAGTCTGGTTGGCCACCTGTAAAAATCCTCCGCGTGGTAAATTCTTACGGGATAAAAAATCAATCTCTTGGTAAGAGTCACTAACCGCCCTATTACGTTGGGGATATTATTTGTCGATACCCGCGACCTTTCAAACACCACGTAAGCATATATCCTTTTTAAATTAATAGGTTACAGAATTAAAAAGCTAGCTCATTCATGCAACTCTAACCGTATGAAACGTAACTGCCCAAAAATTTCATGCAAATCAGATCAAATTATTAAGGATGGTTTCTTTTATAGATCCAATGATTCTAGAAAAATCCAGCGCTTTAAATGCAAAAAATGTGGAACAAAATTTAGTGCAAGCACTGGTACCCTGGAGTTTGGACAGAAAAAAAGAAGAGTCAATTTCCTTTTGCTCAAGCTTTTTTGTGCCAAAGTTACCCAAAAAAGAGCAGCAAGAATTGCAGGAGTAAACAAAAATACGGTTGCCAGAAAGTTTGACTATTGGGCGAAAAAGTCAGCTCTCAAAAATGAAAGATTTAGAGAAAAACTATCTCGAGATAAGGTCAACCACCTTCAGTTTGATGACCTTATTGCAAAGGAGAAAACGAAATTAAAGCCTTTATCGGTAACAGTGGCAGTGGATGCAGACAGAAGGTTTATTCTTGATGCAAATGTCTCTCAAATAGCTGCATATGGGCATTTAGCAAAGATTTCAGTGAAAAAATATGGAAGAAGAAAATCCTATCATAAAGAAGCTTTAGATAAAACTTTTAGAAATTTAGTGCCAATCGTGCATACAAACGCACTTGTTGAATCGGATGAGCATCGAAACTATGAACCTGTAGTGAATAGATACTTACCAAAAGCAGGGTATATCCAATATAAGAGTGAAAAAAGCTGTGTTGCTGGACAGGGAGAGCTTAAAAAAGTAAAGCACGATCCTATTTTTGCCATTGATCACACTCTTGCGATGTTAAGAGATGGAATTGCAACATTTGTAAGAAGAACTTGGTGCACAACTCAGGACCCAAAAAGAT
>JBFEUX010000181.1:0-6344 GCA_041547255.1 Bacteriovoracaceae bacterium | reverse complement strand
GGGCTTGGTATCTACGATATCATGCAACACATTTCATGTCCGGTTTACACTTACTGTGTAGGCTTGGCAGCTTCTATGGGATCTTTATTATTGTCAGCTGGACACAAAGATAACCGCTATAGCTTGCCTCACTCTAGAATTATGATTCACCAACCATTAGGTGGAGCGAGAGGACAAGCGAGTGATATTCAAATTCAGGCCAGAGAGATCCAAGATCTTAAAGGCCAATTAACCCAAATTTATGTAGATCATACTTCGACAGGAAAATCTTTTGAAGAGTATGAGGCAGCGATGGATAGAGATAACTATCTTAGTCCAAAGGCGGCTAAAGAGATGGGATTGATTGACCAGATTATTGAACCGAAAGGAAAAGTTGAGTCAGAATCATAGATAGTAAAGGAAGAGTATGACAACTAAAAAACGTGGCGAAAACTATGGCGCTTTAAATTGTAACTTTTGTGGTAAGTCCCAAAAGGAAGTTAAAAAGTTAATTGCGGGACCCGGTGTCTATATCTGCGATGAATGTATTGAATTGTGTAATGACATTATTTATGAGGATTCCGTTAAGGCCGTTTCCAAAACTGCATTAGATAATGTGCCAAAGCCCCACGAGATTAAAGAGCATTTGGATCAATATGTTATTGGACAAGAGCGTGCGAAAAAAATTATTTCCGTAGCTGTTCACAATCATTATAAAAGAATTGCTCATAAGCCTGGTCATAAAAAAGGTGACGAGGTTGAATTGGCCAAGTCAAATATCTTACTTGCTGGGCCAACAGGATCAGGGAAAACTTTGATCGCTCAATCTTTAGCAAAGTATTTAAACGTACCTTTTGCTATCGCTGATGCAACTTCTCTCACTGAAGCTGGTTATGTGGGTGAAGATGTAGAGAATATCATTCTTAATCTATTACAGTCTTGTGATTATGATATTGAAAGAGCTCAGCGCGGGATTGTGTATATCGATGAAATTGATAAAATTGCTAAAAAATCTGAAAACCCATCTATTACCAGAGATGTTTCAGGGGAAGGTGTTCAGCAAGCCTTATTAAAACTAGTTGAAGGAACAGTTGCTTCCGTCCCACCTAAAGGGGGAAGAAAGCACCCCCAACAAGAGTTTTTACAAGTTGATACTAAAAATATTCTTTTTATTGTTGCTGGGGCCTTTGTTGGTCTAGATAAAATTATTGAAAAACGTCAGGTGAAAAAACCTGCTCTTGGTCTTGCTGGAAAAACTGCTGAAAAATCGCCTAAGAAAGCAGAGAAAACTGCTGTTGAGATCTTGGGGGGAATTGAGCCAGAAGATCTAAGTAAATTTGGATTGATCCCTGAGTTTATTGGACGTCTTCCAGTAAATGCCATGTTACAAGAGTTGGATGAAGAATCATTAGTTAGAATATTAAAAGAGCCTAAAAATGCTATCACGAAACAATATCAAAAGTTATTTGAGTTTGACGGGATAGAGTTAGAGTTCGAAGATGAAGCCCTTCTTGAAGTTGCGAGAACTGCGATTAGCAAGAAAACCGGGGCCAGAGGATTGCGTTCAATTCTAGAGCAAACGATGCTGGATGTAATGTATGAGATTCCGGCAAATGAAAAAATTGCCAAGTGTATTGTAACAAAAGCTTCTATTGAAGGTAAGGAACAACCGAAACTTGTTGAAGGGGAGCGTAAAGTTAATACTGAAGAAAAGGTAAAATCAGCAAAAGAAGTTAATACCGCATCTTAGTAAAAATTAAATATCTCAAATAAATGAAAAAGGGAGCTCAGTGAGCTCCTTTTTTTTGTCCTATTTTTTGGTACAATAGATACAACTTACAATAATCAAGGAAGAAAAATGTTGTTTAGAATAAGTTTCGTTGTTTTCTTTTTTATTTCTAATATTTGCGCAAATGCATCCACGCCAGCATTTAAATTCCAATTCAAAGGGGCCTTGGAGCAATATAATTCTAACGATAAAACGGATACCACAGCTGATGCCAATGATGAGAATCGCTCACGCCGTTTTCGTTGGAGTTATGCCCGGATTGGGATGACAGGTAAGATTGATGAAAACCTCTCTTATAAAGTAAAGATGCGACTAAATGGAAATATGACTGGTATAAATGGTAATGGAACGAATCCTGATAATATGGGAAGCTGGGTTGATTATGCTTATATTGATAATAAAATCTCTGATAAAGTGAAGCTTCGGATTGGGAAGCAAAAAGTAAAACATGGTGCTTGGGAAGGAACCTATAGTGGGATGGATCTTTATGGCGCTATTTCTGCTGTCCGACAAAATAGTGGGGAAGGTGGTTATATCGACGGATATTTCGCTTCAGGTCTTGGACTGCATTATATAAATGATTATGGTCTTATTGAAATTCAAATAGCGGATCCTGATAATCATCAGCCAGATCAGCCCAACTCACAAGGTTTTTTAACTGGGATTCGATGGGAAGGCAGTTTTAGAAATAACACTTTAAATCCTATTCTTACTTACCATCAGTTTGAAAAAACCAAGCAGGTAGATAGCTCTGGAAGCACCACTGAGAAGGCAACTGTCGATGCTACTTCTGGTGTGGGGATTCAGTATAAAGTAAATGGGCTGAAAGCAGAGCTCGACTTTATTCAGTTTGTAGCACCTTCTAATGATCCCACAGGGGCCCAAAAGGAGAATAAAACAGAGTCCTATTCTTTGCGTATCTCTAAGTGGTCGGGAGATCTGCATCCTATCTTGAAAATGGTCTCAAATAATTACGACGGAGATGATTCAAGCACTGCTACTAAATCATTTGCCAGCACAGCGTATAGCTTGGTGCTAGAATATTATCCTTATTATGAGCATCGTTATAAGTTAAATTATCATATTGGAATCGACTCCGAGACCAAAGATTATGATGATGCATCTATCGAAACAGTTACTGAGGGCAAGGTGTATCTTGGTTTCTATGCTGATTTCTAGGCCATATCCCAGTATTATTATGTAATTAAGAAAGGATCACTTGTTCAAAAACTACCTGAGGGTGTATGTTAGGGCCTCTTAGGAGTATATTATGCAAGTCGATGATAATGTTCAATTACTAGAGCATCTTAGAAATATTTCCAAAATGGATGTGGAAGAAGCTTCTTTAAAATATAATATTCCGGCCCCTATTTTGAAGAGGGCACGGGAGTTTCCTGCTAGGGGGATGATTAATCCTCACTATCCATACAAAACTAAAATGCGTCGAAAGAACTATGAAGTACGTAAAAAAGAGCTACAGATTGAATTAGTAAAATTGCAAAATTGGATTCGAAAGACTGGCCATCGTTTGGTCATGATCTTTGAGGGGCGGGATGCTGCAGGTAAAGGAGGAACCATAAAGCGCTTTACTGAGCATCTGAATCCCCGGGCGGCACGAGTGGTGGCCTTGGAAAAGCCAACTATGCGCGAAAAGGGCCAGTGGTATTTTCAACGCTATATTGATCACCTTCCTACTGCTGGAGAAATCGTATTTTTTGATAGGTCTTGGTACAACCGGGCGGGGGTTGAAAAGGTTATGGGCTTTTGTACACCTCAAGAATATCATGAGTTTATAGAGCAAGTCGCCTCCTTTGAAAAAATGATTATCGACAGCGGAGTCACTCTTATAAAGTTTTGGTTCTCTGTGAGTAGGGAAGAGCAGTTGCGACGATTTATTGCGCGTACGCACGACCCACTTAAACAGTGGAAGCTTAGTCCTATGGATGTGGCCTCACTAGGACGCTGGGATGAATACACTGAGGCTAAAGAGAAAATGTTTTATTACACCGATAAAGAGTTTAGTCCCTGGATTGTGATTCGCTCTGATGATAAGAAAAGGGCCAGGCTAAATGCGATGAGATATGTTTTGGAACAATTTGATTACGAAAATAAAGATTCACAGCATATTCTTCCCATTGATCATCAGATTATTGGCCGGGCGGAAAATATTTATGAGCCAGATGAACTCATTCATCGGGACTTATTTCAAAAGAAATAAATAGGCGATGAAATAAAATAATTTTTTGAAAAAAAATTATAAAAAAATATTACATCTACCTTCAATAACTTCTCTCAACTAATAGAAAATAGGGTGTTTTTTTAGCTTTGATGCTAGGCGGCAAACATTGCATGCCACTTGTAGAAATTTGTTTTTCTGGCCTAATAGTCCATATAAAAACGATCTAAGCAAAGTGTTCCTATCTTCGTACTTTGGAACTCTACTATCTAAATAATAAACTATTAGGATAAAATTACCCTCTCTTGTGCTTCTTGAACTAAAGAAGAATTAATGGGACAATTAAAATAGATTCAAGTTGTCCACTTGATTCAAGGATTGGTAAGCGCAGGAGGTGCTATGTCGGACAAAAAGTCATCAAACTCAAAGAATTATCCATTACTTCCATTAAGAGATGTCATTATTTTTCCTCACATGGTCGTTCCTTTATTTGTAGGAAGAGAGAAATCAATTTCTGCGCTAGAGAAAGCTGCTAAGAATGGAAATGAATTATTTCTAGTAACTCAAAAAGATGCGAGTGTACTTAATCCTGAAAGAGAGGATGTTTACGATATCGGGACCGTTGTTAGCATTATCCAGATGTTAAGACTGCCAGATAATACAGTGAAAGTTCTTATCGAGGGTAAACATCGTGCAACGATCGATAGTTTTGATTGTAGGCCTGAAGGTTATTTTGCAGATGTTAGTGAATGCGAAGATGAGACTGATAGTGAAGTTGCTTTAGAAGCGACAGTAAGATCAGTGAAAAATATTTTCGAACAATACGTGAAGCTAAATAAACGTATTCCACCAGAGCTACTTATGAGCATTTCTTCGATCACCAATCCGTCAAGACTTGCTGATATCATTGTGGCCCACTTAACAATGAAAATTCCTGAAAAACAACAAATATTAGATGCAATTAATGTTGAAGAAAGATTGCAACTTCTTTTAGAGAAGATGCAAGGAGAGATCGAAGTTATTAATGTTGAGAAGAAAATCAGATCTCGTGTAAAAGCTCAAATGGAAAAATCTCAAAAAGAGTATTATCTTAATGAGCAAATGAATGCCATTCAAAAAGAACTTGGTAATAAAGAGGATGGTAAGTCTGAAATTACTGATATGGAAGACAGGCTTAAAGCTAAAAATATGCCAGTGGAAGCTAAAGAAAAAGTTGAAAAAGAAATCAAAAAGCTTAAGTCCATGTCACCGATGTCTGCTGAATCCGCAGTGGTAAGAAACTATATCGATTGGATGCTTAATCTTCCTTGGAATGAATATTCTGAGGATGACAATAGTGTTAAGCATGCTAAAGAAGTATTGGATGAGGATCACTTTGGTCTAGAAGATGTAAAAGATAGAATTGTTGAGTACTTAGCAGTTAAAAATCTAGTTAATGATCATAGTAAAACTTCTGGGACGATTTTATGTTTAGCAGGACCTCCAGGGGTTGGTAAGACTTCGATTTGTAAGTCCCTTGCCACATCAATGGGAAGAGAGTTTGTAAGAATTTCTCTTGGTGGTGTTCGTGACGAAGCTGAAATTAGAGGTCACCGTAGAACATATGTTGGTGCTATGCCAGGTAAAATCATTCAGGCCATGAAAAAGGCCAAAACTGGAAATCCAGTTATCTTATTGGATGAGATTGATAAAATGAGCTCAGATATGAGAGGTGATCCATCTTCTGCAATGTTAGAAGTTTTAGATCCAGCTCAAAATGTAAACTTTACTGATCATTACATTGAAGTTGAGTACGACCTATCTAAGGTTATGTTTGTCATGACGGCCAATGATATTTCTCGCATTCCAGGTCCACTAAGAGACCGAATGGAAATGATTCATATCCCTGGTTATACTCCACATGAGAAATTACAAATTGCTAAAAAATATCTTTTAAAGAAATCTGTTGATAGTCATGGACTAGAAGATTATCCCGTGACGATGACTGATAAAGTCTTTATGAAGGTTATTCGCGGTTACACTAAAGAAGCTGGAGTTCGTAACCTGGAAAGACATATGAATACCATCTCACGTAAAATCGCTACCGATATTGTAACTAACGATGTTGAGAAAGGTAAGAAGTATAAAGTTACAGACAAAGCAGTTGAAAAATACCTTGGCCCAGTTGTGTTTGAACAGACAAATATTGAAGCCAAGCCACAGATTGGTCTCGTAAATGGTCTGGCCTGGACTTCAGTTGGTGGGGAACTTCTAAATATTGAAGTTGTAACTGTACCTGGTACTGGTAAAATTCAGGTTACAGGGAAACTAGGTGAGGTTATGCAAGAGTCAGCTAGAGCTGCGCTTAGTTGGGTAAGATCAATTAGTGACTTTATCAGTGTTGACCACGAGTGGTACAAT
>JBFEUX010000308.1:0-2893 GCA_041547255.1 Bacteriovoracaceae bacterium | reverse complement strand
CTTAATCTTCATCATTTCCTGCTCAACAAAAGACAAGCTAGAGGGCCAGTGGAGAGTGATTGGAAAATCTATAAATTGGATGAAGCCTTTCAGACAGAGCATCCCTATGGGGACATGCTTTGGAAAACAAGAACTTTTAAAGTGCCTGGGGCCAGCTATATCCGTATTGTCATTAAAAAGCTGGATCTTGAAGATGGCTTTGATAAATTACAAATTAGAATTCCTGCCACCACTATTCAACGTGAAACCATTCAATTACTTACTGGCCAGCATGAAAATGTGATTAGCGAGTATCTTGAAGGCGATTCTATTGAGGTCGCCTTTAGTAGCGATGGCAGCAATGCTGGCTGGGGATTTACTATCGAAGAGTTGCAATACGTGCCGGCAACTAATTAAGCTGCATTCTTATTTTGATCGCCTTGAGATGTTTCTAGTAGTTGTTCCAACTCTAACCACTTCGTATTTTTCAGCGCAATACTTACATTTTCTCTATAGAATGCCACTAAGTCTTCTAAGGCATTATAGTCTTTATTTTCAAGATTGCTAACGAGAGACACGGCACCTGTTCCATAAGAAGAACGATTGACTCCTTTATTTACTCTCACTGCACCTGTCATCACATCTGATTGGGTGTTATGCACAAAGTGATGAGTAATGCTGTACATGAGAGCATCTTTCCACTTAAATGGGGTACGTGTCTTTCTATAGTCTGCAGTAACGGTAAATTGAGAGCATACAGCGACATCTTTACCTTTTTCTATTAGTTTTGCTTGTGCATGCTCCGGCCATTCTTTGAAATATGAATCTTTTTTTGAAGTAGGATCATTAAAATTAATGTAGCGGAAAAAGGCCATGCCAATACATTTTTCAGCGTCATGATCGTAGATTCCCACAATTTCGTCTTGTCTTGTAAAGCTATCTGAAAAAAGCTCCATATCTATTTTTAGATCATTTTTTGCAGCATCTTCCCATGTTCTAAACCAGGCATCAAAGATTTCTTTTTCAACATCAGAAATGATTCTTCGAGGATTAATTCTAAAAATACTTTTATTTTTGAGTGTATTCATTTGCCACCTATGCTGCGAACTTTGCATGTTGTGAATCAGAGTTTAGTGCAAATATAACTGCTTTATATGCGTGAAAAGTTTGAACGAGATTTTTTATAATAAGCTCTTTTCTCACACTATCTAGTGAGTTCACTAATTCAATGGCCTTGTCCACATGATCGATGTCTTCTTGTGCGTGAAGCTTGATAAAGTTATGAGCGTTTAAGTCTTTAGTCAGTTGCATTATTTGTGGACCAACGGTCACTGCCAGATATTCTAAGGCAATAATATAACCCATAAGGGCCATAGGATCACAGTGTTGAATTTTATAATATTGGCACTCATAGAGCATCGAAGTCTCAGGCAACTCTGAGAAAGTATCTAGTGAATAGTTAAGCTTTTGCAAGTCTCTTAATGCCAATAATTCATGCCTGTTTTCTTCACTAATATGTTTAATAAAATGTTGTTGATTCTTTTTATCTTCATCACTCATATGCGCAATAGATAAGGCCAATAGAGGCACTGAATGGTTTACATAAAAGTATGTCTGCGCCAGCCAGTTGGCGTATGTTCTTGTATCTTGCAAGCCTATTTGATTAAAAATAGATGATATTTTTTTTGCCTCATTTTCTAGTATATTTTTCATTCTAGTCCTCCTCATGAGTTGACATTTAAAAGCAATTTAATGTATTCCCTAACGAATACCAAAATCTTACAAGAATTTGCCTATCGCTAATAGGGAGAGCAAAATATTCCTAAACAAATTTTTTGTTATTGGTGTATTCAAAGGAATTATATGAAGGCGTTTCAACATTCTACAGACAATATTGAACTAGTCATGGCCTTGGTTATATCGGTTACATTGATAATTGCTATTTTGTTTTCTGTTCTAAGTGTTAAATCAAAAGATTCATTTGGAAATTTACTTCCTAATAAGGTTATAAAAAAAGCGACTCCGTTTTGGTGGACTGTACTTATTTATTATATTTCTCAGGGGGTAGCGACTGAATATGATAATTTGACCTTTATTGGTTTCGCATTTATTTTTGTCATTCCTCCCATGTATTTCTATGCAAGAGTGTTAGTTTATCATGTTGAGATGAATCGTTATTTTAAGCTAGAGAAGTTTTTGTGTAGAACTTCTGTCGCGTTAGGACTTAGTTTTTTTATATGGTTTTTTAAAATTGATTATTTAAGCAATCTTCCACTGTATGATAGTTTTTTTACATCCTATACTTTACCCATTGCTATAGCTGCTTCCTCTCCCTTTTTCGAAGTGATAATGATACTTAAAAAATTTGGAAGTTATAGATTTAAAAAAACTCCTTTTGTATTATTTTCTCTCATCCTTTTTTGCATTGCTTCTATCTTATATTTCCCTTTGGCAAGACCTAACCCTGTACATACAAGTTTTGGTTATGTCTCAGCTTTTTTCCTGTTTTGTTGTATCCTTATTAGTATTGTAGATGCTTTTTTTCATGAGATGCGTGGCGATGTAGATAAACAGCTTAGCTTTTCTGCACTCAAACTTTTAACTGTTTCCCATGATCAAGGTAAGATGTTAAAAAATGCTTTGTTTTTAATCGAAAAATATATCAAGGAAAATGAAAAGACTTCATCTTTATCTGAAAAAAATTATCTTGCACAGGCCGTGGAAGTATTGAAAAATATATCTAATAATTACTCAAAGATCGAAGGAGATACCCGATCAACGATTGAAGGGCTTTGTTCTACTAAAGAGAAAGTTACAATTAGCGCTATTGAAAAAGAGATCTATCAAGAATATAGTGCGCGTGCGGAATCCAAAGGGATTTCGCTTGTGGTGACAAAAGATGAGTTTCTTCCTG
>JBFEUX010000092.1:0-10500 GCA_041547255.1 Bacteriovoracaceae bacterium | reverse complement strand
GCAAGACCTTGCATATTCATATGATGAAAGCCCAAATGAAAATTTAAAACTCTGGTTAAATCACATTGAAATGCTAAAAAAGCTAAATCCATTAAAAGTATATTTTTATCAATCGAATTTAAGCTCTGTTCAACTCTAGTCGGAAGGTCCCCATAACTACAGGCGAGTGTTGTACCGCCTGTAGTTGAGGCATCAACCTTTAACTCTATTTCCCGGAGTTGTGTGAAATATTGATCAAGAGTCAGTTTATCAGCAACACCGACGTTGTTCATTAAATTCTGTATACGAGGAAGTACATAATCAAGCACCGACTTTTTCTTAGCATCCTTATCTGACAACATGGAAGCCACACTTGTCGTTGCCTGACCTCCCGAAGTTAGTTCAGTAAAAACGGACTTAGGTGTTTTATGTAAATATAGCGGGGTATTATCCTTTGTGTAAAAGATTTGATCCTTTCGATAACTTGCTTCATGAACATAGCCTATCATTCCCAACTGCTTGATGCCGTGGCCAGAATAAAGAAAGTCTGCAATTTTAGCATCAAATGTTTGAAAATAATTTATGGTACCCTCATTAATTTCTTGTCCCTCGAATCCAGGTCTGAGAGTCGGTCCCTTTGGCGAAAGTACAGCATGACAGGCAGGAAAATGAGCATTACCAGTATAAATATGATGGCCATAATTATAAGTATCGTATGCGCCATTTGGATAATAAAAGATATTACTAAGTTTACCAACTAGTTGCACGTCACTATAGACTTCGCTTAACTGATCAGTAACTTCGGGAAATATGAGAAAATTATCGTAAACATCTTGATAACTTTTGGGAATGAAAAATCCATTGGGTTTAAAAAACATGGCAAAACGCTTTGCCTCATTTGCTTGGGCCCAAGAGTGATTTGGAATCATACATTCTAGAAGAGGAAGCGAAAGACTAACACCCATCCCTTTTAACAAAGTCCTTCTATTAAATCTTTTTTTCACTAAAAATCTCCTCTATTGAACATAAGTGCCAGAATTATTAAGCTTTTAACTCAGTAAGGTGACGGTTGAAAACTTCCTTTTCATACCTACCATAATCACTAACGTTCATTCCAAAGTCTTTCATGATCGTGTACCACAGATGCTGGATTGGCATACTATTATTATATTGAGTATCACTACCATCAAACTTATGGGTTCTGAGTTTATCAGGAGCACCTTTTTTATATGCACCACCACCTTGGCCAGCTATAATAGTATTCAGCTCTGTACGCCAGTGCTCATTTGTATCCCACCAATTTTTCTTGGAATGAACAGGTATTTTGTAAGCTGGTTGCTTGGTAAATAGTTCATGTGCGACCCTACCATTGGCCATACCACTGGTATAAACAATAATTGATTTTTCCAGTATTGATTTACCATCTGCTTCTTTATAAGCACCAAGGCGCTTCACGTAGTCTGCAAACTGCTTCATCATATATTTTTCAATATGCAAATAACCTAAGCAGTCGTCAGCAGCTTGTCCGTGTGAGTAATTGTGCCAACTATAACCACCATTAAATGCCTTTATAAGGCCAGGGAGGCCTTGCAAATTCGTATGATGAAAGCCCAAGTGGTAATTTAAAACCCTAGTTAAATCACATTGAAATGCCAAGAAGGATATATCCATGAGGAGTAAATTAGTATCAACAGCATTTAAAGTCTGCTCCACCCTATTTGTAATATCTCCATAACTACAGGTCATGCTAGTTGCTGTTGTCGCTGAGGCATCAACCCTTAACTCAATTTCCCGCAATTGAGTAAAATATTGATCAAGCGTTAATTTATCAGCAATACCGACATTGTTCATTAAATTCTTTATACGGGGAAGCACATAATCGAGGACTGATTTTTTCTTAGCATCCTTGTCTGACAACATAGCGGCTACAGTTGTCGTTGCCTGCCCTCCCGCAGTAAGTTCCATAAACGCTGACTTTGGAGTTTTATGTAAATAAAGTGGCGTATTATCCTTTGTATAGAAAATTTGATCCTTACGATAGTGTTTTTCAGAAACATAACCTATCATACCTAATTGTTTAGGCCCATGGCCGGAGTATAGAAAATCAGCAATTTTCGCATCAAAAGTTTGAAAATAGTTTATGGTTCCTTCATTAATTTCTTGTCCCTCAAAACCTGGCCTAATAGTTGGCCCATAGGGTGCAACAGAAGCGATACAAGCCGTGTTATGGGCATTATCAGTGTAAATATGGTGTTGATAATTATATTTATCATAATTCCCATTAGGATAAGAGAAGATATTACTAAGTTTACCGACTAACTGTACATCACTATAGACTTCCCTTAACTCAGCGGTAACTTCCGGAAATATGAGGAAATTATCGTATACATCTTGGTAACTTTTAGGAATAAAAAATCCATTGGGTTTAAAGAATATAGCAAAACGCTTTGCCTCATTGGCTTCGGCCCATGCTATATTTGGAATCATACACTCAAGAAGAGGAAGCGAAAGACTGACCCCCATTCCTTTTAACAAAGTCCTTCTATCCATTTTCTTTTTCATTAAAAATCACCTCTATTTAGATTTTCTTTGCGAAGGATTATTTTCTGAACGATATCAGCTAAGCTTAAATCACCCAACGAGTAGTTACTGGCAAGATTATCGGCCACACAACTCGCCTCACGGCTCATCTCTTTTTCTTGTAGATAATGAGTAAGATGCTTTGTTAAACAAGTGCTAAATTCATAGTTATTAATCGATACAATTTGTGCCATCTCAGGTTGGTTCTTGAACTGTTGCATATAAATTGTTTCTCCAGGCAATACGTCTTGTCCCGTTTCGTATTTCACCCGCCACTGTCCTAGTGGGTCAAAACTTTCAAGAGATAATCCCAGTGGATCCATCTGAGCATGGCAACCAGCACAGTCAGGATCATTTTTTCGCATTTCTACATAATCTCTAGGATGGGTCGCAACAAAAGTAGAATTTTCTATTTGTGCTACAACATCCAAAGGAGGTGAGCCTGGAAGACGACATAGAACGCGATCCACCACTGATTTTCCTCTCTCAACTATTGAGGTAGCATCAGCGTGACTATGAGCAGTTAAAAAACTTGCTTGAGATAGAATGCCTCGCCTTTTTTCTACATTAAGATTTGCTTTTATAAATGAGGACGAGAATGTTCCACTCTGATTATAGAAAGTCGCTAAGTTTTGATTTAAGAACGTAAAATTGGCGCCCATAATATCTTTAATTGGTAAATCATTTTTTAAGATGTAATCAACAAATGTATATGTTTCTTTTTTCATATCTAATAATAATTGTTGATCAAAACCAGCATAATGTTGTTTATAAACATCAGCTTCAGCGATCTTTTTCTCAATATCTTCAATACCCAACCAATTTCCAGAAAAGTTGCGTACGAAGCCTTCGGCCCGACGATCCTTAAGCATTCTTGAAATTTCTCTTTTTAATATATTTGGTGAGTATAATTGCCGTGCCATGGCGAGCTCAACAAGACGATCATCAAGTGTCCCTGCCCATAAAAGTAAACTTAATTTCTGGGCCCGATTAAAATTAGCTCTTGGGATCGGATTTTCAGTATTATTTACTGTTTTCATAAAATCCTGTACGAATAGAAAGTCAGGACTCACTAGCATGGCAGTAATCGCCGTTTTCATTGAGTTTGAATTGGCCCCAGTATTAATAAATATATTTGAAAAATCATTTAGCTCAACTTGTGAAGGAGGTCTTCTAAATAATTTTGTAAGAAAGCCTTGAAGCTTTGTTTTAAAGCAACTTGCTTTTTGTGAATTATCACCGATAATACAGGCAGCAAAGTAACTTGGAATACCACCTGACATTGCAAACCAATTATCTACAGCACTAAAGCCAAGATCAAAATACTTATTGACTGTATTAGCATCAAGAGATTGAACTTCTCCTACATTTGGATAACCTGAAGAGGAGTACAGATCACTTGGAAGATCTTCTTTTTTAATTACCTCTAATCCAAAAGTAGCATTAACAATATTCATATATTCTAAGAATGATAGTTTTCTTTGGATGGTCTCTTTGATTCCACAAGACTCATCACCTTTTGTGATTGCCGAAAGTTTGATTTCATCACCAGTGGTAAATTTTAAATTATCCAATGTCGCACTGGCCGAGGCAGTCCTACTAAATGAATTTAAGGCGACTCCAATATATACGGTATCCCCTGCATCTTCCAGATATACCATCCCCACTTCTTGCCAAGCCTGGCCGTCAGCTGAAACATAAGCGATGACAGTCTTATCTAGTCTCACTAGTTTTAACCAGTTCACTTCATTGTCAGAGTCGTCGTAATTATACGTGTTCATTCCAGTCTTTGGCCGATACTGAACAGTTGTTCCTTTGGCGTTGATGGCCTTAATTAAAAAGGCATGACTAGAGTCTGCATTTAGGCCAGTTCTAACCATGAGACCGAGTTTACTCCACCCACCCGTTGGATTGAATTGAGAAACGTGCGCACTCAAGCTACCATTTCCAGAGAGTGTTAGATAAGCAAAGTTCAGATCATCATGAGCAAACCAACTATCATAAGCAATAGCGTTAATATTTAAGCTGCCATTGCTATAAGAACTGGTACCGGTGGCGTCACCCAAATGCTGGTTTGTAAAATTCAAAGGCAAATCTTGAACTTGCTTAATTATGGTGCTTGCATCAACAAAGTCCTGATAAATCCACTTCACTATATTTGATTCAACAACAGATCCATACAGGTTAACACCACCACCATGAGATGGTATCCCATATCGTGGCTTTTGAATCACAGGAGAATTAAGTGGGGCTACAAGATCTGCTTTACTTAAAAAGTTTTTACACATACTCGCATCTGTATCCGCCTGAAGAATATAAGCATTTTGATTAGCGACGTGACAGTTTAAACAAGTATATTGCACAGTTGGTTGAATTTTACTCTTAAAATACGCAAGGCCTTGGTCTTGGCATAACGCCTGCAAAGCTGAATCATTTGTAAGCGGTGCTTTAAGCATTGGCGCTTCGCCATTAATTTTAACATTCGAAACGGAACTTTCAACTGTTGCAGTTGTCAAGAGTCCATTGAGAGCAATACCGATATAAACATTAGTGGCCATAGCTATAGTTTGCTTAGAAATAACAGTCCAGTTACTTCCATCAACAGACATATATGAAGTGAAGACATCACCCACTCTTTCAAGTTTCACGTAAGTTTCACCATTGTTGGCAGGAGGAACATAAGAGGTCGCCCCATCAGTAGTAGGTCTGTAAAAAAGATGGGGACCTTTACCAGCTCCTATTAATGAAAAAGCATGTTTTGAGCCTGGAGTTAGTGTTTCCCGAATCATAACTCCTGACTTTGCCCAAGGATCTACATTTAATAATGAGTCTATTTTAGCTTCAATAACACCATCACCGGAAAGTTCGGTATAAGCATAGAAGAATGAATCTGCATTGCCCCAGATATTTCCACTCTTAGTACTCAGATCAAAAATACCTGGAGCTGTGGAAGAAATCTGCCCTTCCACTGAGTTCGCTCCAATATTCATATGTTTTAATATTGTGTAAGAAGTAGTGGGTGCTGGAGTAACCACGACTTCAGCTTTTAGTGCCATACTGATAGCATCAACTTGCGCCATAGTTAACTTAGTAAGTGCCGCGATACCTTTCATTACACCATTGTTATAAATGGCATTTTGAATTTCTGCTGCTGTTTTATTTATCTTAGTTGAATTTTCCAAGGCCATGTGACAGCTAGCACAGTTAGTAGCATAAAGATCTTTTCCATCAACATTAAGTGGTTGTTGTACGACTACGACAGGTGCGGGTGCAGGCTCTTCTACTTTAAAACCAGCGAGATAAGCTTCAATCATATCTAGTTGTTTTGAGGTTAGCTCATTTTTAAGAAATTCCATCCCTCCCACATTATTAAAGATAGCAGTATAAATTTCCTTTCTCGTCTTTGAAGCCTTAGAAGGAACACCTTGAGCATCAGACTGGTGACAACTGAGACAGTTATCATCATAAAGTTGTTTACCTGAAAAATTAGACAATGCTTTTGTATTGTCAGCAGGAGGGCCTATATCATCTATACTCTCATCTAATGGGACTTCTTGAACATCCATCTGAGGAACACAAGAGACGAAAATAATTGAGAATAATAAGCTAAGTAATATGTTTAACCAAGATTTCAAAATTACTCCCCGAAACAAAACAATATTCCATTCTATATTCGTCTGTTTTCGCTTCAGGCTGTATTTATTAGACTTACCTTTTTAATAAAACAAGTAATTTCAATTAGTTATAATTGACAATAATAAAAATACTTAAGTATTTCTTAATGAAAAAAGTCTGTTTTTATTGGCAGTTTTCACTATTTTCTAGTGTGGGACTAAATAAAATTTAATTAATCTTGTTCACTAAAAAAGGCCAGCAAATGCTGGCCTTCTTTTTAATTGATTATAAATCTAAATACTAAAGTGCAAGATTACTTAATTCGCTCATAAGGTCCTGACTTCTTACAACAAAGTTCTTTCTCTCTTCGTCCGTTAGACCTTCTCCTGAAATTGCAGCGAGGTCTTGGATATGGTGAACGAGTTTGCCTGCCAGGTCTTTTTTGCTCTCACTTAACTTATAAGCATTTTGTACTAGCGAGTGGGATGGATTAAGTACCAGTGTCTTTTTAAGTGGCATTTCAAAATTGTTTTGGCCCATCGTCTTGGTCATCTGTTGAAAACGTTTCATGGATTCATCTACTTTAAAATAAGCTGCTGTTGCGGCATTTTTAAAGTTCTTCACTTCGACTTCCATTTGTGCTGGATTTGCTTCATCTTTTTCACCTACCAGGGTAGAGCTGAAGAAATCTCTGATTTTCATATCGTCTTCAGAAGCGTTGGTAGTCTCCAGAATATCTTCAACAGCATTGTCTACTAGAGTAAACTTATATTCAACGTCTCCACGTTTTTGCATTTCTACATGTTGCGTGAAATGTGGGTCAATATAGGAGTCAGTTGTTATTGCCTGAATACCTTCTTCTTTTAATTGAGATCGAAGGGCCTCGTTAGATGATCCTTCTTCAAAGTATACCACTTTGCCTTTCATTTTTTCTTTGTAACTTTCAGGGATAGATTCAGTGTACTCAGTAAGAGTTACGTATTTGCCATCTGTATTTTTAAAGATAACTCTTTCTCTCATTTGCTCATCAAACTTAGGATCAGAGATAACTCCATACTTAACAAAAAGTCCGATATCTTCCCAAACGGCTTCATATCTTTCACGATCATTTTTTTGTAGCTTTTTAAGGGACTCAGCCACTTTTTTTACGATGTAGTTAGAGATCTTCTTAATGTTTGGATCTCCTTGTAGAGCAGATCTAGAAACATTCAGTGGGATATCAGTTGAATCAATCGCACCTTTTAAAAGTGATAAAAATTCTGGAATAACATTTTTTACGTTATCAGAAACAAATACTTGTCTTGAGTATAGACGGATATTAGATTCATTTGTTGGCTTGCTAGGGTTTAGCTTAGGAAAATATAAAATCCCTTGTAGCGTAAACGGATGGTCTACGTTTAAGTGTAGCCAGAATAATGGCTCTGGATCTGCTGGGAAAAGTTGACGATAGAAATTCTTATAATCCTCATCTTTAAGCGTGGTAGGGTCTTTTTTCCATAGCGGATTTGTATCATTAATTAAATCGTGAGGAATTGGCTTTTTATCTTCCTCTTTTTCTGCCTTTTCATTTTCAGAAATAATTCTTGCAACTTCATTCAGGTCTTTAAGTTCAATAGGGTATGGAAGAAAGTCACAGTAATTTTTCAGTGTTGCTCTGGTCTTCCAGGTATCTAAGAATTCTTGATTCTCTTCATTGATATAAAGAGTAATTTCTGTCCCCACATCTTTTTTATCAGAGTCAGTGAACTCGTAATCAGTATCTCCGGCACAAATCCATTTTGTTGCTTTAGCATCTTTTTTCATGGCAAGGGATTCAACTTCTACTTTGTCGGCAACCATAAATGCAGAGTAAAAACCAAGACCGAATTTACCGATAATATCAGTACTTTCTTCCCCTGATTCTTTCATTTTGTTAACAAATTCTTCTGCGCCAGAGAAGGCCAGTTGAGCGATATATTTCTCAACTTCTTCTTCCGTCATCCCAATCCCGTTATCTTTAAAGGTGATGGTTTTAGCCTCTTTATCAATGGCGACGCTTACAGCAGGTGTTTCTACAGCATCTCCAGAGGTTCTAGCAACTGTGGCCCTTTTAGTGATGGCATCACAGGCGTTAGAAACAAGCTCACGAATAAAAATATCGTGCTCTGAATAAAGCCATTTTTTGATAATTGGAAAGATATCCGTTGTGTTAACAGAAATGTGCCCTTTGCGGTTAGACATAGTAACTCCTTGTAATATTTAAACAATTTCTTCTTTTTTCTAGACAAAAACAATATGGTGCGATTAAGCTGGCAGTCAAGGTTTTGAGGTAAAAAATATGACAATAAATGATCAAATTTCTAAAAATGACTGGACGCGGATTAATATAATTACGACAGGGGGCACCATAGAGAAAACCTACGATGAAGCTGAGGGGACTCTCTTTAATCGTGAAACCGTAATTAAAAACCGTCTAAACCACAGACTGCGCTTACCTTATACCGAAATTATGATTCATTCTTTAATGGCCAAAGACTCACTAGATATGACTACTGAGGATAGAGAACTTATTTGCGAAAAAGTCTGTGAATATGCGCAGGAGGGTCATCCTATTGTCGTTTTGCATGGAACAGATACGATGCAGCAGAGTGCTGAATTGGTGCAAAAAAACCTACAAAAGATTAATGTACCAGTTCTTTTTACCGGGGCGATGAAGCCCTTAGGTTTTGAAGATAGTGATGCTCTTCAAAATGTAACAGAAGCCTTGATTGCCGCCCAATTAGTAAGTCCAGGGGTTTATATTTCGTTTCACAATCGTTTATATACAATTCCAGGAGTAAGAAAGAATAAGCAGATAGGGACTTTTGAGCGTTTTTTGGAGTAATAGCTCCCTAGCAGAGCGAGATCATACTAGGGAGTTTGTTCAACTTAGTAGTTCGAAGAGTCAAATATAGAGTTCACGGAAGTTCCATCCATTCCTCTAACATGTAATAATACTTTTGATTTGTTCAAACTTTTTGGTACTTCCACGTCATAAGAAAATGGCATCATTTTCATTGGGCAGAATTGTCTAACTTTTTTCATGATTGGAAGAATTGAGTAAGTATTTGATTTATTACTTACAATTTTAACTTCTTTTAGTTCTAAACAATCACTTGGGTTAAATCCCTTCAGTTGTACATTTCTGCTATAACCATCTTGTTCAATGTAGTGAACATTAGCATAAATGTGCTCGTCGACGGCACTACTGCTTGATTCATTTACATGTAGCATCGATTTTTTCTGATAAGCAGTTTTATCATTAACTAAAATTTTATAGTCTCCTTTGTCTAATAACCCTACGGATACAGATTTAAGGAATGGAACAATCATTTCTGGGCAAAATGGATTGCTGGCAGAGTACTTAAGAGCAGTTACCTTAATATTAATAGTTTTGTCCTTGATTTCTACGCTAGTCATTGGTGATTTATGACATAGGTTCGGTAACCAACCAGACACAATAATTTCAGAGTTATCATTAGTGTCAAATCCACTTGGAACATAAACGTCATCAATCGGAACGAGAGTTTCAATCGGAGTTCCACTCATTGCCAGTGGGCTTCCTATAACGACCAATAATAATAATAATGTTTTCATGACTCTTCTCCTTGTTGAGTTTTTATTTTCTTGAACAATTAATTTGTAACTCTTACAAAACAGCATGTAGTTGAGCTATATTTCGTAAAAAACTGAATATTATACGGATTCAAATATGATATATATCAGCGAATTCGTATGTGGTGGCCATTAAAATATGGTCGTTTTTACGCTATAGTAAATACACCAGGGTTATTTAGATGAGTGAGGGCCAAATGAAAAGTAAAATTATATTAAGTTTTGTGCTTTGCGCTGTCTTTGTTCCTACCGTGCTTGCCGGCGACTATCATTGTTTTCCAAAATCTGATTTAACTATCCCCACCGTTAAGTTTAAAAATAATAAATCTCTTACTGGTGGAACTGCTATTCAGCGTGGACAGAGTAACTTATCGCAGATTATTCAGCATTTTAAAAACTTTTGGAATCCTATTTTAGATCAAAAATACCATAAAGCAGTAAGTTTTATTGTTAACTGGGATACTAGTGAAGTAGATGCTTCCACTACGAGGGACGATGATAATAACCCCGTTATTGTGATTACTGGAGGGCTCGCCCGTCATCCTGAGTTATCTGATAATGGCCTGTTATTGATTCTATGTCATGAATTAGGTCATCATTATGGTGGAGCGCCGAAATATTTTAGAGGCAGAAGTACTCGTCGAAGTTGGTCATCGGCCGAAGGACAAGCGGATTATTTTGCGACTAATAAAT
>JBFEUX010000395.1:0-1411 GCA_041547255.1 Bacteriovoracaceae bacterium | reverse complement strand
TGAAACTTTACTCAAACTCCATACTCCCGTATGGCCAATATTACCCTGATAACTGCCATCAGCTTGTCGTTCAGCGTATCCTTCTTCTTTCCATTTCCCTTCAGAAAAATTATAAGCAAATAGAGATAGTATGGGGTCTTTGCTGTTATCAGTTTGTGGTGTGGCCGGGAAAGAGACTAAAGCTTGCTCACCGTCTTCTAATTCTAGTTTAAATTTATATCTTTTGTCTTGAAGACGAAAGTTAATCATTCCGTAAGAAGCAAATGATTTCGCCTGGCCATTGCTATCTTCACCTTTAAACTTGTTTAAGAATTTCTTAACAGCTTCCGGTCCATTCATGGCCAAGTAGCTCAAGACTGCTTTCACTCTTCCTTTGTAGCTACCATCTTTGCTTTTAAGGCGTAAGTTGGTAGTCAAATAGGCGTTACTTTTGGCATCAAGTAGCGTTATCTCTTGACCAGAGTTCGTTACAGTTTGTGCATCATGTTTTCTTAGTTCTACCGGTTCAATAATATTGTCACTGCCTAGGACTGCAGTTTCCTCACGGCTAAAGATTGCATAATTTTCATGATAATAATGTACAGTCACAGATATATTGTCTGCACCTTGGGATAGCGCTATATGATCAAGGGTAAATTTTCCTTGAGCATCAGTCTCTGCGGTAATATTTGAGCCCTGGATTGCTACTTGTACTCCCTGAAGGGCATTATTATTACTATCTACAACAGTTCCATTAATCACGGTTGTTGCTTGTCCTGGATTATCCACATAACAGTCACCACAATATAGGTCAGCCGGACCTCGCATAATTTCATGAAGATAGGTTTCTATATCGGCTGAAGTATTACCGCCTTGTTGAATTTTTTTCGCTTCTGCACTATTACAGCCAACTAAGCTAAATATGGCGATACTTAAAAACACTAGAAAATGCAGACCTATCTTATTCATAAATGCTCCCTCTTTAATTTCCCTGTTTTAATTAAGGTAAATAATTGCAAAAGATAGGCCATCTTAGGAGCAATAATATTGCAGGCTTATGTTTTCGAAACTGTATAATCTTTTTATGCTGTCAAGAATGTCGACTGTTTTCCTAAGAAGTTTTAGTTGGTGTTTACGGTGAAGATAGTCGGGGAGAGATGATGGATAGGCAGTATGGTGTAGCTAATATCTAGTGCAAACTTGCACCAATATCATTTGATGTATTTCTAGTTTTTAGCTGTATAGAAGTGAAAATTGGCAAATACGTATCAAGACTTAAATCACTGCCTGTTCCAATGGCAATAGAGTCAATGCTGTTTTCGAGTGAATATGCCTGCTTTGTGTACAACAAAAAAGTTTAATTAATGACAAGTGGCATGAAGAGTATATATAGCTTCATGCCACTTGTTAGATATATTATTTTGTATTTTCT
>JBFEUX010000298.1:0-3061 GCA_041547255.1 Bacteriovoracaceae bacterium | reverse complement strand
TGGCTGACTAAAAGAATTATGGATGTGGCCAAAAAAACAAGCCATCAGAGAATTATATCTAGCTTAGAGGGCGGATATGAATTAAATTCTTTAGGACAAAGTGCAACGAAACATATTCGTGCTTTGATGCAAATTTAGATTGTTGCTTTGACTTAAATCATTTTCAAAGCTAAGCAATTAAATATAATATAATCGCATTATTCATATATAGAATCGAAGAGGTTTATCATGTTTAAGAAACTTGCACTTATTTTTACTTGTTTTTTTGCTCTTACTGTTTGGGCAGGTGAGTTCGCAACTATTGGAGAACAAAAACTTAAAGAGTTAATGAAGACCAATGAGTACGTAATCATTGATTTAAGGACACCAGGTGAAATTAATCAAACTGGCGTTATTCCTGGGGCAAAAGTTAAGAATTTTTATGATAGTGATTTTGGGGCTTATATAAAAAAATTAGATAAAAAAGCAAAATATATTGTTTATTGTCGCTCAGGAGGTCGCTCAGCTAAGGCCGCAGATAAAATGTCAGATGCAGGGCTAAACGTGACAAACTATGGCGGTGGAATGAATGGTTGGATGGCCACAAAAAATAAAACTGAAAAGCCTAAAACTAAATAAATAAAATTTACAAAGCCCAACAGCTATACTCAATTTTTGGTGGTAACTATTTTTTATTTAATTTCGTAAAAATAATCAGTTACCACTACCTTTTTGATCAGATTTCCATTAAATATTTTTCGTAATTTACCGATTAGATAGATGAAAATTTATCAACTTGAGGGTGAATTATGAGTTTTGATTATGACAAGTTGCGGAAGAAACATGAGTCTGGAGAACAGTGGACTTCTTATTCCGACTTATTCATGGTTCTGTCGGTAGTATTCCTTCTGCTATATGTCGTGGCGTCGCTTAGAACGGGTACCAGTACTATTATGCAGAAAATGCGTCTGGAAGAGCAAAAGAAAAGAGCTGAGCAAGCGGAAACTCAACTAAAAACTTATAACAATCTCAAAGAAAATTATCTGGAAAAAGAGGCCAGCGATAAAGAACAAGAAACTTATGAACAGTTGATGGCCAAATTGGAACTTCTACAAGAAGAAAATAAAGATGAGGCCAGTCGTTTGCGTATGCGTGCTTTGGAAAATGAAAGAAAGCATATGGCCCTTAATAAATACCAACAAATTATTAAAAATATTATTGATGCCAACGTTATCGCCAAGACCAGAATTAAAAGAAAAGATATTAAAATTGATAAGGCATCAGATATTATTGATAAGCAATCTGAGGCCATCAATTTAAAAGATGATGAAATTATTGAAAGAGATGACATCATTTCCGACAGAGAACAAGAAATTAGAAATCTTGACCAAGTTATTGTTACGAAAAAACAAATTATTGCCAAAAGAGATCAAGAGATCCGTGAGAAACAAGAGCTGTTAAAAAGAAAGCAAACTGAAATTAAAAAACTTAATCAAGACATCGATTCAAAAACAGCTGAGATCAAACGTAATAAACATAAAATTAATAAAATCAATAAAGATCTTAAGAATGAAATGGTCAAACTTAAGAGAGAGAAGCAGAGAAGAAAAATTTCAACCGCTGCCTATAAGAAAAAAATGGCCGCAATTAAAAGAAAATCTAAGGCCGAGATTGCAAAGCTTGATAAGAAAAACAGACAAATTAGAACTAAGCTGAAATCTGTTAATACTACTTTAGAGAAAGCTGAGAAATCACTTGTTAATGCTAATCAAAAAATCAAGCAACAAGAAGCACAGAAAGCAAAACTTGATCGTGAACTTGCAAGCGTACAAGAGCAGAAAAATGCACTAAATGAAGAATTGCAACAGGTTCAAACTGAAGTTGCTGAGACAAAAGCTGAGTTAGAAAAAACGAGAAAGGAATTTTCTAAGCAGGTGGCAGACTTAGAAGGGCAAAAGTCGAGTTTAGAAGCCCAACGCAATAAACTTTCTAAACAAAAGAACTTACTTGCGTCCCAGAAGAAAAAGTTGGCACAAATTAATAGTAAATTAAAGAATGTTAATAGCAAGCTAGATAAAGAGCGTTCTCAATTACAAGATGTAACACAAAAATTGAGTGCTGAGACACAGAGATTGAATGCTGAAAAAGAACGCTTGGCGCAGTCAAATGCAGATCTTGATGCACAAAGAAAGGCACTTGAAAGTAAGGCAAGTCAACTTAGTAAGGATAAAGCAAAATTGTCCGCCGAGAAGGCCAAATTAGCAGAAGATAAGTTTAAGCTAGCAAAAACCAATGCGAGACTCGATGAGATAAGAGGCAAGCTAGAAGGTAAAACAAAAATGCTGGCCAAAGACAAAGCGAGATTACAAGCTGAAGCGAATAAATTAGAAAAAGAAAAATCAGCTCTTAAGGATAAAACAGCTTCTTTATCAAAAGATTTAAAGAAGGCCCAGGCCATTATTGAGGCCAAAAAGAAGATTGCCAGAACAGTTAGTTCTAACCTTAGAAAGGCAGGTATTAATGCTGGTGTCGATGAGGGAACAGGTGAAGTCGTTCTCAGCTTTGGAGAAAGCTTCTTTGATGCAGGTAGTGCAAGGCTAAAACCAAAGATGATTCAGGCGCTGAGAAAATTTATGCCCGTTTATGCTGATTCAATTTTTAAAGATCCTAAAACTGCGAAAAAAATCAAAAGTGTAGACATTGTTGGTTTTGCTTCTCCGACTTATAAAGGAAGATATGTAAATCCAAATTCGTTAAAAAGACAAGATCAAGCTGCCTTACGATATAACACAGATCTATCCATTAAAAGAGCAAAGTCTGTATTTAACTATATTATTGATACAACAAAACTTTCGTATCCTCGTCAGCAAGATATACAAAAACTTTTACAAGTTTCAGGTAGATCTTACTTTAGTGGATCATTAGAAGGTAGGGCACCGGCCAAAGAGATGAGTGCCAGAGATTTTTGTAAGAAATATGACTGTAAGAAAAATCAAAAAGTTATTATAAAGTTTGAATTAGAATAGTAAGAGGGATTGGAGTCAATTATGCAAGTTCAAGAAACAGTAGGAACACAGGAATT